>NZ_JBMKKT010000092.1:0-39649 GCF_049239625.1 Tenacibaculum sp. MEBiC06402 | reverse complement strand
GATTTTACTCAACGCTTCACATTAAAAGTCAATTATAATTTAATAATTAACCCGTCCCCTAAATTTAAATTTCTTATTCTTTTATAATTTTTCTTTTAATAATTTTATTTTCAGTTCTTATTTCTAAGAGATACATTCCTTTCTTTAAGTTTGAAATATTCATTGTATTTCCGTTTGATGTACTTGAAATTAATTCTCCGTTCATGTTTAATAAATTCATCTGTTGTATGGCTTGATTAGATTTTACATGAATAATTCCTTTTGATGGGTTTGGATAAACAGCTAATGACGTCGAAGCTTCGCGGAATGATTCTAAAGTAGGTAAGCTAGGATCACTCGGTTCCGGGTCTGTTGGATTTATGCATTTATCACTATATGTAGCTGTTAAATCTTTATTCCACCAAGGTATAGGAGGAATAAAACCATAGTCAATATTAATGCATTTTAAATCAGGATTTCCTGTTGCATCCATACGGTAATTGTTTTGGTTTCTCAAAGTTTGGTTGTTTCCGTTGGCCAAGTCTAGTTTTGTCAACTTGTTATTTTGACATCGAATATTTCTAACCACAGGATTGGTTGATAAATCCAATTCAGTTATTTGATTATTTTGACAATACAAATAAATTAAACTGGTGCTGTTGTTAACATTTAACGCACTTAGATTTAAATTATTCTGTACGTCTACAAAAGTTAAATCACTCTTATTCGATAAGTCTAAAGATGTGATATTAGTATCATGAACTATTATATAATCTAGTAAATTATTATTAGATAAATCTAGACTGGTAATTTGGTTATTATCTAAAACATAGAGTCCCTTTAGTGCTGTATTAGAGTTTAAATTAACAGAACCATCAAACTTGACTAGATCCACTACCTCTAAATTAGGGCAATTGGAAAAGTTTATGTTAGAAAGTGGAGCATTATATAAATCATGATACCTAAAATAGGTCAAGGTGTTTGGTAATACGATAGTACTTAAAACGTTTCCTCTTAGAGAGAGGTGCTCTAAATTAATGGTACCTAAATCTATATTCGATAAAAAAGGGCTAGATGAAACCTCCAGCTTTTTTAAGCCAATATTGTTAGATAAATATAGGTTTACAATGAAAGAGTTATCTATATGCAGGCTAGTTATTCTTGTGAAAAAATAAAGATCATTCAGATTAGAAATATTGTTTTGATTTACCAGTCTAATTTCTCCTCTGTAATCACTTGCTTCAAAAAAGCTTATTTCACCATCGCCATCCGTATCAATTACGTTTATGCCCGGTCCCGTTATAGTATTACCATGGGCTAATAAAGCCGCTTTAAAATTTGCGTCTTGAAAAGTAATGTTTTGAGAAAAACAACTTAAAGAAATTATTGTAGTTAATAGAAAAACTTTTAGTTTCATTAGATATAATTTTAATTTTTGATCAAAACTATATTAATAGCTCTGTTGATTTTTTTTTTACTTCTGAATAGAAGAGATAATTTGCTTAATGGAAGCCAGTAAAATCATTTCTTTTTAGTTAGAATTTTCAGAAAGAAAACGCTACTATTCGTAAAGTTTTAATTTATCCTGATAATTCTTGTAATACCTTTAATTCGTGGGAAGAAAAAGATGATTCTTTTGTTCTAACACTTATAGTAGTTTACTTTTCATGATATGTAAATTAAGTCCTTACAAATCTGAAAGTGTTATTTTAAAGAATATGTCTTTTTTAACTATTCATTTCACTAAAGTTTAGATTTATGAAACCTGTAATTTTTATTACAGGTTTTTTTATGGCTTTTTGGAATGAAAACCATAGGAATGAGAATAAAAAAAGCGTTAATTTTTTAATTAACGCTTTCAACTCAAACCAATTATTAGTCAATAATTAATCTACCCTCTAATTCTTAATCAATTTTCGATTAATTCTTTTATTGTCTTTCGTAGTAATTCTCACAAGATAGATACCTTTATTCAAATTACTGACATCTATTATGTTAGTATTTTTAATGGTCATCGCTTTTTTACCCAGAACTGAAAAAATAACGACTTGATCAATTTCATTGTCTGTTTTGATAGTCAATATATTAGAAGCAGGATTCGGATACATTTTAAAATTTACAATATCTAAATCACTAACTGATAGTGTTGTAGATGAAAATTCAAAAGCTCCTATATCAACAATACTATTTTCTATTCTATTATTTCCTGCTAAATCCAATGTAATTCCTGTAGGTATAGCATTATTATCTCCAGCATCAATAGCAGCAGTAGAAGAAGCTTGTAATTTAAAATCAGCAGTTAAATTAGGATTGGTATTACTATTATTGTTACTACCTATTCCTCCAACATTAGTAAGACCTTGTTCATCAATATTATTAAACACCTGAGTGATAGAAACATTTAACTGATCAACAACTCGCCCTAATGCGCGTGATACCGTTCCGTTGAATATTGTATTATTCCAAAAAATATTGTTAGCTATTGTATTATTACTTGTTCCTGTGTTAGAATTCGATTTTGATATTCCCATTACAGTAAAATCTGAATTTCCGGAACCTCCTGCAACATTATTAACAAAAGTATTATTTACAATAATTGAATTTACTGCAGAATTAGCGTTGAAAGCTCTAATCCAACCTGCCGGAGCTCCTAGTCCTCTTCTTAAATTACCTGAATCTGTTACATTATCATCTTCAGTTCTATTTCCGTTAAATAGTGAATTTGTAATTCTTAAATTCATTGTTGTTCCAGAAGCAGGTATAGCATAAAAAGCACCTGTTAAAACACCTAAATTATTTTCAAAAACGCAAGCATTAATTTTTATATTAGAATTAAAAGGAGGATTTATTAACATACCTGCTCCCCAATAGGCTACATTATCTTTTAAAATACAATTTTCAACCGTAAGAACATTTGCATTTCCGAATAAATAAATACCTGCACCATATCGAGAATCACCAGTTAATCCATCTGCATTTCCATCGGCAATAGTTAAACCATCTAAGGTTACTCCACTTCCAGAAACTACCACAACATGGTCACTATTATCGGTTCTAGATGAGTTTCCAAAAGATACTATACCATTATCATTATTATTTTTATCCCCTGATAAAATAGTTTGATTTGTGGAGTGAATTAAATCTGGATCCCTATCTGTTATTGAAACTTCATTACCAGCAAAGCCACCATAAATTTTAACATTATCTTTATCAATAAAAAATGAGTTTATACTAGGTAAAGGACTTACATAATAAGTTCCTTTCGCAATCCAAATTTCATCTCCAGGGTTAAAATTATTTGTTAATGCCTCGTCAATACTTAAAAATGCATTTGCCCAACTCGTTCCATCATTATTTCCTGTAGCGTTTAAGTCTACATATTTAATTTTAGGGCTAGGACTATAGGTATTTATACTGTTTACTTCAGTGCTATTAAGTACTCTATTATAAACGTATAAATCATCAACGTACCCAGAATATGCAGAAGGGTTTGTTGAACCCCCAAATGGTGACACAAATAGAGGCGCTGTATTATTTATTAGATCACCATTAGCTGCAAAGTTGATTGTTAAATTTGAATCTAAATTACCATCAATATAAACCTTACCTTCAACAGTTCCATTGTTAACTTCTATTGTTACAACAAAGTGATGCCAAACACCACTAGTAGTAGTATTTAATGTTGTACCGCTAGTAAAATCACCTGTATTAGCTGTTTTGGCGATAAAGTTTAATGCAGCGTTTGGCCTATTATACTCTAGTCTAAAACCACCTCCATGTGTAGTATCATAGATTTGTAAAATACGTTCAGTTGAAGATGATGTTGCCGAAAATGAGGCCCAAAAACTGATACTCATGGTATTATTTAATCCTGAAAAAGTATAAAACTGATGTGGCGTTTTGTTAAGGAATAAACTTGCGTTTACGTTTCCAAAGCGATCCGTTGTAAAAGATGGAGAGCCTGTACCACTTGTTCCATTGCTGTTACCAACTCCATCATTTAAGTTGTTGTTAAATTCATAACTTGCGACTAATCCACTTGTAACTGGAAACTGCGCATGAATACTTGTTACAGAAAAAAGTAACAGTAAAATAAAGTGTAATTTTAATTTCATTGTAATACTATTTTTAAACAAATTTCCAGTTATAATGGTGTCATTTTATTTTCATTTTCTGAATAGAAGTATTTTTTTGCTAAATGGATGAAAAAAAACAGCTTCAAAAAATATTTGAAGCTGCAACTAAAATTAATGAGTATAAACAACTCAAAAAACACCTTAATCTTTAACAAACTTATACTTAATAGTATTTTTATTTTCAATGAAAACGTGCATAAAATATACTCCTTTACTCAGAGTACTAACATCAATATGATTCTTATTATTTTGAGTTAATAATTGTTTGCCTAATACTGAATACACTTCAATTTTATTAATCGTATAATTTGAATTTATATTTAAAACTGATGATGTTGGATTAGGGTAAATCTTAAATTCATTTGAGCTAATATCATCAACTGATAAGGCTCCGCAATTGGTACTCCAATTTGCTGTTGTATCCTTTATCCAATTACCATTTGTAGCTGTTGGATCAAATCCTGAATCATGCTGAATACACGATAGATTAGCATTGTTAGTTACATCAACTAGATATAAATTACTTGTTGAAGAGTTTCCATTATTTCCATTTGCAACATTTAAAGAAGTAATTCCTGAGCATCTATTTATATAGACTTCTAGTAAAAAAGAATTATTGCTCAAATCTAAATCAGTTAAGCTTGAATTATCTTCGATTAAAAGGTATTCTAAATTCCCGTTTTGACTTAAATCTAAGGATGTGAAATTATTCTGACCAATACCTAAATCTCTTAAAGATACATTCTGAGACAAATCTAGTGATGAAAGGTTGTTTTGACCGATACTTAAATTTGTCAAAATGGAGTTTTGACTCAAATTCAATCCTGTAAAATTGTTTCCTCCTATATACAAGTTTTCCAAGTTTGGATTATTGGAAATATTCAATGATGTTAATTGATTATTAGTTAGATCTAGAGTAACTAGATTTATAGCGCTTGATACATCAATATTTGACACATTAGAATCTCTTAATTCGATGTCATTTAATGATGAATTGTTAACGAAAGTAACTGTTGATAAATTACTATTATTAACTGCTCTTAAGGTTTCTAAGTCTGTAAGGTTCGATACATCTAAAGTGGTGATTGTTCCATTATCAAATCTTAGATTTTTTAAAGCTGTGTTATTTGATATGTCAATAACAGTTAACGGAACGTTCACAACTATTAAATCCGTTAACGATGTAAGGGTAGAAATATCTAAAGTAGTAAATGCCTCACCATTTATATTTAGTGTTTCTATTTTCGAGTTTGCAGTTAAATCTAAGCTAGTTAAATTCGTAGTTGCGGTGCTAAACACTAAACCAGTTATTTCTGTAAAAGCTTCTAACCCGGTTGCATCAGACCAATTTCCTGCAGTAGTTATGCCTGTCAAAGTTAATGTTCCTGTATAAGCAATTGCTTCACTACATTGAATTTCACCGTCATTATTTGTATCAATACCACCAGAACTGGCATTAGATATAATATCAGCTTTTAAAGCAGCATCGGGAATATTTACAATACATGGAGCGGTACCTCCAGAAAATTCATATGCTCCAATATCTACAGTATTATTTTCTATTCTACTATTACCTGCTAAATCTAAAGTAATTCCACTTGGAATTTTGGTGTTGTCTCCGGCATCAATAGCAGTAGTAGAAGAAGCTTGTAATTTAAAATCTGAGGTTAAATTAGGATTAGAACTTGTGTTATTATTAACTGTTGTTACTCCTCCTAAGTTTGATAACCCCTCTTCATCAATACTGTTAAAAATCTGATTCCCTTGAATGTTTAGTGCATCTACTACTCCTCCTATCGCTAACGTAGTTTGTTGCCCGTTATTAATTGTGTTACCCCAAAAAATATTATTTGCTACTGTATGTACTGAAGGATTTGAGTTGTTCGATCCTCTAGAAATACCTAAAACTGGAAAATCTGAATTATTTGCTGTACCTCCTGCCTTATTATTTACAAAAGTATTGTTAACTATTTCGGTGTTGGTTTGTGAGTTAGGATGAAATGCTCTAATCCAGCCTGCTGGTGAACCTAATCCCAATCTGGCATTATTAGAATCTGTTAAAAGATCGTTAGCAGTTACATTGCCATTGAATAAACAATTTGTAATACTAACATGGGTTGTTGTGCTAGCAGCAGGAACGATATACATAGCACCAGTTAAAACACCTAAATTACTTTCAAATACAGAAGCGTTAATTTTAATATTACAGTTTCCTGAAGGGTCTGCAAACAAACCTGCTGCCCAGTAGGCTACGTTATCTTTAATAATACAATTTTCTATAGTAAAACTTGTAATATTGTTTTCTACATAAATACCAGCTCCGTATCGTGCAATGCCTGATAATCCATCGGCATAACCATCTGAAATTGTCAAGCCATCAAGTGTAATATTATCTCCAATAATTCGCACAACTTTATCACTGTTATCGAGCATTGTAGAATTCCCAAAAGAAATATTTCCATCATCATTATTATCAATATCACCAGATAACACAGTTTTATTTGTCGTATGAATTGTAATCATGTCACGATCTGATAGATTTGATTCATTTCCTGCAAATCCTCCATATACTTTAACATTTTCACCGTTTATATTGAAAGATGTAGAATTGTTTGTTCCCGTATTGTATGTCCCTCTAGCGATCCATACTTCGTCATCATTTAGTGAGTTCGCAAATGCGTTAGTTAAATCAGTATAAGCATTTGTCCAACTTGTACCATCGTTATTTCCTGTTGCACTAGCATCTACATAAATTCTTTTTGGTGTATTTGGAATAGAAGGATCATATCTTAAAACACTACCAGTACTACTATCAGCTATGTAAAATATTCCATTTAACTCTTGTACACTTGTCGGGTTACCGAGACCAACAGCAACTGTTTCAGGTACTGCGTTAGGACTAAGTAAAACTCTTTTTAATCTACCAGCAGATCTTTCGAGATAGTATATATAATTATTATAGAGTTCTATACCATAAGTATCTGTTCCTATATTACTATTAAATAAGCCTACGGAGTTATTTTGTATGCTAATATCATAAATGTTTCCATTAATGCCTGTAAAATATAATGTATCATTACCATCAAACACGATTCCTGTTAAAGGAGTATTTCCAGAAATACCTCTATTTAAACTTACAAATACTCCACTATTAGTATCATACCTTAATAAAACAGAACCTCCATTTAAATCAGCTGTTACGTACATATTCGAATTAGCTTCAACAAGTAAATCAGGGAGGTCAGAAACAACATCTCTTAACGTTGAAGTTGGATTGGTTTGAGTAACACTCCAAACATTACCTAAATTTCGTTCAGTATACCAAACATCAGATGTTGTAGCTGCTAAACCTAATCCAGATTGAACATTACTAGCTAAAAGTGTACTGGTTGTTGCTGGTAAATTATCATAAACTCTTACGCTATTTGTAGTACGATAGTATAATTTCCCATCTTTTTCATGCAGAATGCGTGCATTGGCATTTGCATCAAAAACTGTTACTTGTGCAACTATATTAGTTACCGCAAATAAAGTTATTAGAATAAACTGTAATTTTAATTTCATTGTAATATTATTTTTTACAAATGTCTTGGTTTTCTTAACTCATTTAAATTAGAGTTTCTGAGTAGATGTGAATTTTTGCTGAATAGTTTAGAAGTAAAAAAGACTTCTAAATAATAGAAGCCTTTTAAATAATTAGCAAATGGGAATGTAAGGGAATGCTAATAAATGTAAATCTTAGAGATTAAAATCCTCCTCCAGGAGGTTCTGGTGAAGCAGCTTGTGCCTTCTTTGGATTTAAAATAAGGTAAGTTCCCAATGCAGTTAAAGCTGAATACTTACCGTATTTTCCTATTTTTTTTAACGCTTCCTTTCTTGAAATATCTTGATTTTTTTGTTGAGAATTCTTCATTATGTTGCTATTAAGAATTGTTTTTATTTTAAAATAATTTTCTTACGAATACTTCCTAGAGCTGAGTTTAATTTCACAATATAAACCCCTGTTGACAAGTTTGAAAGTTGAATTTTACTTAATCCATTTGAGTTTATCGTAGTATCAAATACTTCTTCTCCTAATGATGAAAACACTTTGATATTTGCTTTTGCTTGTAAACTAGTAATTATAAGTTCGTTTTCATTTGATGTGTACATATTCACTTGATTCAATGCATTACTTATATCCTCGTTACTTAATACCGAAGAAGATATATGTACATAAAATCTACCTGTACCAGTGTTTTTAACTTTAGTTGTTATTTCGTAATAGTTTTCCGAAAGATTTATGAACTTACCTTTTTCTCTATCTTCAAGATAAATATGAGTTCCTGAAGGTAGATTAGACGTTTCAACAGAAAACGTAACCTCTTTATTGGAGTCTGAGTTAAAACCGATAGGAATTATCATTGTCTCAATATTAGAGTTTGGTAATGTTTGAATCGCTAAGCTTCTTCCATCGTTATTATCTAATAATTGAGTATAAACAGCAAACTCATTATTTTCACCACCAAACATTTTAGAGTCATATCCATTATCAAATCCTTTAGTTTTTCCTTCCACAAAAAACACTTTTGTTCCTTTCTTTTGGTTATTACTTTCAACAAATAATTCAAAAGATGGATGAGGAGTTTGCCTCATAAAAGTACTTGAAGATTGGTGACTTCTATTTGAAGATTGAAAAGTAATATTAGCTGAAGAAGATCCGCATTCTACAAAAAATCCTTGAATTGGAGCTATCTCAATTGGGTTCATATTATTATATGTCACATAATTGTTTCCATCCCATAACCAAACAGTTTCCTCGGCCAAAGCACTTGTATTAAAAGAGGTGAAGGATGCTGAATTCACATATGCAGGATATGGATTACCAATTAAATTAAAGTTAGTTCTTGTACCTGGTGTAATGAGAAGGTTAACATCCGTTTCTGTCATTCCTTCTGTGCTAAATTCTAATTTACCAGGACTTACGAGTTTTACAGCTAACCCTTCAGCAATATCAATTAAAGAATTAGTTGTTGCACTAGCATAGGTCCAAAGAGTGGCTCCATTATTTTCATAACGTCCTAATCCTAAATGACTACCAGAGCCAGTGGCTAAATTATTCTTTGTAATAATTTCTGACATATTCGTTCTTACTTGCCCCAAGGGAACACTCATTAAATACCAATTACTAGTAGATAAATTTCTTTCATATGTTACATTAGACACACCTGATTGAGGTGTAGGAATTGATACGTTATTAATGAGACTAGCTCCTGATTCAATGGTTAATGTGTTTAAAAGGATTAAAGAACTTGTACCAGATAATATAGTCGGATAGTTAGTTAAACCTGCAGGAATCCTTACATCTGATAAAACTGCAGGAATAGTTCCACCTTGCCAATTAGATCCTAAAAACCAATCATTATTTGTTGCTCCTGTCCATATCACTTCATGTAAAAATTCGTATGCACCAATGTCTACCGTTGTGTTTTTAACCCTATCATTTCCATCTAAATCTTTACTAATTGTAACAGGTACAGCACTATTCAATCCTGTATCAATTGCAGATGTAGAAAAAGTTTGTAGTTTAAAATCAGTAGTTAAATTAGGATTAATATTTGAAACACTCGCGATACTAGGATAACCGATAAAACTATCTTCGGCTATACAATTGAATATATCGGAAGCATTAAACATTCCGGTATCTACCACTAAACCTAAAGATTTTGAAAGGCTATTATTTGATGTATTACCCCAAAAAATGGTATTAGCTAAAATACTGTTTTGAGTTGGACCACTTATTCCTATTACAGGGAAATCAGAACTAGAAGAAGTACCATTGGCAACATTATTAACTAAAGTGTTATTAACAAAAGTAACTTCTAGCAAGGCATTACTGAATGCTCTTATCCATGCAGCCGGAGCTCCAAGAGCAATTCTACCTTGAGATGAATCATCTTTTGTAATGTTATTTGAAAATAATGAATTCGTAATGGAAAGATTAAATAAAGAAGCATTTGAAGGTCTAGCATAAATACCACTTGCTGTTAGGGATGTTAAATTGTTTTCAAACTTACATGCATCAATAACAACATTAGAATCATAAATGGGTTCATAGAAAATTCCTGCTCCCCAATAAGCTACATTGTTTTTTAGCACAGAATTCTTTAATGTAAAACCAGTAACGTTATTATTAACATATATGGCAGCACCAACTCTTTCATTACCACTAGCTGCATCACTATAACCATTTTGTATAGTAACTCCATCTAATTCTAGACCACTACCGGATTTATTCAATGTCATTACGTGATAGGCATTGTTTTGCCAAGTAGTTTCATTAAAATCTACAATATTTGTATCATCACCATTTAAATCACCACTAATAATGGTTCTATTTAAGGTATTTATATATTTCATATTCCTTTGTGATAAACTAGCTTCGGTTCCATTAAATCCTCCATATATCTTTAAGTCCGCATGATTAATATCTATAGTATTAAATCTATTTGGAGGAAGTAGCGGGTTTTGAGGGTTAGATGCAGTATAAGTTCCTTTCGCAATCCATAATTCATCTTCGGCAATACTGTTATATAAAGCTGTATTTAAATCGGTATAAGCATCGGTCCATGAAGTTCCATCATTTGCTCCAGTTGCATTTGTATTAACAAAAACTGTAGCAGGCTGTGTTCTCTTATTATATAAACTAGTTACTTCAGTTTGAGTTAATGGATAATTATAAATGGCTATATCGTCAATAGCCCCATTGTATTCTCTTGTAGCGGTTGGAGAAATCGTTAATACCTCAGGCGAATTTATCGTAAATAAAAATGGAGTTATGGTATTAACATTAAATGTTAAATTGTTTGATAAATTCGTATTTAATGAGCCGTCTAGGTATACATCTGTTTCAACCACACCACCAGTGTTGAATGTTCTTATGGAAATAACTAAATGATGCCAATTGTTATCAAATAATTGAGGAATGTTTTCTATCCATTGCCTTTGAGCACCTTCTACATTTAAGACGATTCCTAAAGCGGTTCCACTCGAAAATATTTGAAATCCGTTAATAGTACCAGTAGCAAAAGATTCTAGTATGCTTTCACTTGCTGCTGGAGTTTTTAACCAAAGAGAAATTGTTAAATCAACCAGATTCTCTTTATTAAATTGATAACCAGTAAGTCTTGCACCGTTTACATTTAAACCTTGATTCGAAATGTTATTTCGGTCATTAGTGTATTGAATAGCATTTAAAGATGCAGTTGAACCTGTTAATTCAATTCCATCTGTATCATTTTTCAAACTATTACTAAATCTATATTGTGCTAAAGGTTCTTGGGGAATTTGTGCGGCTATTCCCAAAAGCATAAAGAACTTTAAAAAGAAAAAAGATAATTTTAATTTCATTGTATTTTATTTTCATACAAAAATCAAAATCATTTTGCCTCTTTAAATTTTATGTTTCTGAAAAGATGTTAATTCTTTCCGAATAGCTATGCTATTTAGTTATACATGAGTAATTTAAAATGGAAGCATCCTTTAAATAATGATAAAATTATGATTTAAAGACGGTTTCAATAATTTCTAAAAAACTATCAATCCTATATTTAGAAATTGGCACAGATTTATTATTACTTAATATCAAATGATAACCATCTTTTTTTTGATATTCAGTAACATGTTTAAGATTTACGAGGTACGAGCGATGTGGTTTATAAAATATATTTAAGTGCTCTAATTGGTCCGTAAAGTGTTTTAAAGGTTTGCATATTAACTCCGATTTATCATTGTAATAAATGGTTGTATACATACCGTCTGCTTCCATAAAAACAATATCATCATAGGATATAAAAACCATACCTCTAGGAATTTCAAGAGCTAGTTTATTAACTGAAAAACCATTGAATATTTTCTTCAAATCTTCGAATTGATTTCCTCTTCTATTATTTTTTATATCTAGTATGGCTTTATCTGTAGCAGTTTTCAGTTCGTTAGGATCAATAGGCTTTAATAAATAATCTATAGCTGATAATTTAAAAGCTTCAACAGCATATTTATTGTATGCAGTTGTAAATATTATCTTGAATGTTGCATCGGATTCTTCTATAAAATCAAAAATTTGTAAGCCAGAATATTTAGGCATTTCAATATCTAAGTACACAATATCAGGTGATTCGGACTTTATAAGAGAAACTCCTGTTTCTAAATCTGATGCTTCTATTATTGTAATGATATCATGACAATTATTTTCAATCAATTTGCTTAATAATCTTCTTGCTTTGTTTTCATCATCTATTATTAATGCTTTCATAGTTATCTGTTTAAAGGGATGTTAATAGTTACTTTTGTTCCTGTATTATCACTATCAGTATTCACGGTGATGTTATACTTTCTGTCTCTATTTAATAAATCGATTCTTCTCTGATTAGCTCCTGTCGCAAATGATTTATGAGATCTATTTCTGAGGTTATTTAGTTTTTGAGACTCTTCTACTCCCACTCCATTATCAATTATTTTACATTGGAGAATATTCTCATTTTCGACCTTTTCAAATTCTATTTTTAACTTACGATTATCTTTTTTGTGTAAAAGTCCATGCTTCAATGCATTTTCAACATATGGCTGTATAAATAATGATGGTACTTTTATAGTTTTTAAATCGAGTTTGTTATAAATAACTATATCATATTCTAACACATCTTCAAATCTAATTTTTTCAAGTTCTAAATAAATTTTTAAGGCTTCTATCTCCTCTTCCAGTGTTACTTCATTTTCTTGAGTATGTTCTAAATAAATACGTATTAGTCTTGAAAATTTAATCAAATAAGTACTTGCTAATTCGCTTTCATTAAAAACTATATATTCTTGAATAGAGTTTAACGCATTAAAAATAAAATGAGGATTCATTTGAGACCTCAAGTTCTCTAACTCAGAAGTAACCAATTGCTTTTTTAACTTTTCTTTACTTAACAAAGCTGTTTGTTTTTTTTCAACCCTTTTAACTCGATATGATGAGAATTTAATGGATATGAAAATGGCTGTAACAATACAAAAGAAATAAAACCACCAAGTTTTCCAGAATGGTTTTTTAATGAAAAAAGTAATTTGATTGGTTTTGTTAGGAAATTTTATATTTCTTACTTGAAATGTCTTAAATCCACTACCCATATTATTAAAAGTAATAGAATTAACCTGGTTGTTGATTTTTTTCCAAATACTATCGACTTCAACAAATCGATATTCATAAGTAGTATTAGCAAAGCTTTGAAAACCATTTACATTAAAGTGTATTTCTAATTCATTCTCATTGTAATCTAATTGATAAAAAGGTTCTAGTTCTTTTTCTTTACCATTGATTATAATTTTTGTAAAGTACACCTCTTTATTATTTTGTTTTTTAAAAACTTTTGTTTTATCAAAACCATAAAGCCCAGTATTTGAAGCTAATAAAACATTATTGTCTAATATTTCAATATCTGAAATTCTGTAAGAAGGAAGTCCTTTTTTTCGAGTTAGATTTAGAAAGATGTTCTTTCCTCTATCGAATAATTGTAAACCATTTTCTGTACTTAACCATAAGTTGTTTCCATCTGATTTTATAAAGCCTATTTTATCAGATAATAAACCATCTGAAATGGTGTAGTTTCTTAAAACTTTGTTATTTTCAATTTCATATAACCCCTTGTTAAAAGATGCTACCCAAACTTTACCATCATTTGTCTCTGTAATGTGCTTTGCAGTTATTAAATTATCGTTAAAGCATATTTCTTGACTTTCAAATTTATCGTCAAAAAGAAAAACACCATCAATAGAAGATATATATGAAACATTCTGTTTCCTTGAATAGAAATTAGTATAAGATCGTTTATCAACTAGATTAATTTCTTTAGAAAAATCTCGTGTTATGAGTTTAGCGTTTTTATAAGTAGATGATAGCAGCAAACTATCATTCATAACGCTAACATGCTTTGAACCATCAAGGGTATTAGATGGAAGCCTCGATAATTTATGAGTTTGAACATCATAGAGAAGAGCATTATCCTCTTTTATGATGAAACAATTATTTGTTATAGAGTCTTTAACTATATCAATAACCCTTAATGAGCTAGTAGAGTCTATAATTTTATAGCTATTTGTTTTTAGATTTAATTCAATTACATGGCCCTTATTAGTTCCTAGAAGTAGTATTGAATTATTAACTTTTTCAATTGTACTTAGGTTTTTTGAACCTGCTTTTAACTCAAAGTCAAATAGGTTAATATTAGGTACAACAAAAACACCATCTCCTTTAGTAGTAATCCAATAATTATTATCGCTATCAACAATTACTTTAGTTGTGAATATAGATTTTAATAGTCTTCCTTTAAGTAATAACTTATTATTTTTAAGACTGCAAATAAAAATTCCCTCCTCCGTTAAAAACCAAATATCATCTTCAATAAACGTAATCTGATTATATTTTTTATTTTTAATTGGGTTCGGGACTTCTATTTCTTTAAGTGATTTTTTGTTTGAATCTATTATAAAAATTCGGTTTGTATTATATTGAAGAAATTGACATAGAAATATGGTACCATTGGTTACTAATCCTACTCTTCTATAAATGCTATTATAATCATAACCATCATAAATATTAGTAAAAACACTATCAATAACTTTAAAATCACTATTAGTTTTGATTAGATGGTTTTTTTTTGTGTAGTAATAGTTTTTATTATAGTACATCGGTGTACCCAGAAAAGAGTACTTTTTATCAAATACCTTTTGAATACTTTTTGTTTTTAAATTAATTTTAAAAATATTTCTTCCTGAAAAAACTATTAATTCTTTATCTGTTACAAAAAAATCACTCAATTCTCCATTTAAAAGGTCACTTATGTCTATAAAAAGTTCAAACCTCTTATTTTTTACTCGAAAAAATTGTCCAGATATATTATTACACCAAATATATCCATTAGGGTCTTCAAAAGTTCCAAAAACCGAATTTCCCTTTTGCTCGTCGTGTGAAAAATATTTATAATTTTTTCCATTATACCTGTACAATCCTTTGTCTGCAGCTAACCATATAAAACCCTTTGAATCCTCAATGATATTGTAAAAGTCGATATCGGGAAGACCTTCTTTTTCTGTTAGTTTAATGAAAGAAGGAGTTTGTGCAAACAGAAAGTTTTGAATTAGTAATAAAAAGAGTAATAGTTTTTTCAAGGTTTAATAATTGTATATACAAAAGTAAAACATCAACAGTCATACTATTTTTCAATATTTCTGAAAATAAGAGTTTTTTTTCTGAATAACCTGTTTTACGAATTTTAAATGTACGTTAGGTTGTTTTCTAAAGTTAAGTTTCACAGAATTCTGTTCAGAAAGGAAAAACGACTTTTTAGAAGATATAGTAACAATTCAATCGTTTTTATGATAACATTTGTATGAAAATCAATATTATAGAAATGAAAGTGTTAAAATTTATAGGAGTCCTGTTTTTTGTAATAAACACCTATTCTCAAGAATCTTTTTATGAGCAATTAAGAAAGAATGGTCAAGAGGCAACTTATGTAACTTTTTACAGAAGAACAAACCCAATGACTGAGATTTTCAAACCAGGCAATAAGGGAGAAGAAGTTAAAATAAAAATAATAGAGGTAAACGAAATACCTATTGGTTTTGATGTATTTAGTATTAAGACAGGTAAAAGATTGTTTGGATTTAATGAAGTTGAAAACTATGGAAGACCAGATCATTATCCGTTAGTTAAAATGATGAAACATAAATATGATTCAGAAGCTTATGCTATGATTGATGGTTCTATGTATAAGTTTAATGTTGGAAAGGATAAAAAACTTAAAGCACAAAATATTTGGCAGGCTTTTGTGTTAAAGAAAAGTCAAGTTAAAACGGATAAAAAGGTTAAAAAGAAGAAAGGATTTTTCAATAAATTCAAAAAGTTTAAAGTTGGTAGGATTGGTGTAGAAAAAGAATACTTGTATAAAATTGATTTAAAGGTGTTAGTTGCAAATTATGATAAAACTATGAGCTCTAAACAAAGAGTTTACAAATTAAGTGGAAAAGATAAATCTGAGATTGCAAAAATTGAAAGTTTCCGAAAGAATAGAAAAAATTATGTGAAAAGATATAATGATTCTGTTTATAAAACACCTGAATATCAAAAAATGCTAGCGCACCAAAAAAGAATGAGTAAAATGGATGAACAGAATAGTAAGCGAATTGTAACTATAACAAACAATACCGGTAAATCAATTTATATTTTTGAAGAAGGTTCAAGAAACGGATCAAGTTTAGGGAATACGAATTCAAGATCTTTCCCGTGCAATAAAAATGGATATTATTCAACAGTTCCTAATTCAAGTATTAATGGGAATGGAAGATTGTTTTATAGGGCAAATTCTGGATGCAGCTCTAAGGTATCAATTAAATAATCAATTTAACTTTTATAATGAACTAAACAGAATATAATGAAATTAAGACTAAAACTTATAGGTCTAATCTTATTGGCATCAAATTGTTTTTCTCAAAGTGTCAAAGTATCAAAAGAAATAAATGGTACATACTATCTTTTAGAAGCAGAAAGAGGAGTTAAAACTAAAATATTCGAATTTGGAGAGCATAATGGAACTAAACTTTTATTAGTTGCTTCATGTAAAAAATGTATTCCTGCAGTATATAAATATCAAGAGAGTGATAGCAAAGAAGTTGGAGTGCCTATTTTTTATAATAGTATTGGACTCTTTATGTTTGCTTTTGATGAAGATAGCTTTATAATGGTGATGCCTTCTAATAAATCAGAAGGCGATTGGACCAATTTTTCTTTCAGTAATTTTTACAGTAAAGATAAAAGTAAAGTGAACTCAATGACTAAAGAAAAAATTAAAAAGTATATAAAGCAGCTATCCGAATTATAAGAGTAAATCAAACTATTTAGTTGTTTTACAGAGTTGATGATTAATCATATAATTCAAAAATTGCAGTTATTAATAATACAATCTAAAATCAACGATTTTACACAATTTATAGTGTTTTCAGTGAAATTGTTCAATAACCACAAGCAGATTGTCATCTTCATTAAATAAATTGAAGGTTAGAAAATTCGGATGTATAAGCAGGATTGTTTAATAAAACTACTCCTTTTTCTTTTTAGAATCCTGCTGTAGTTTATCCTTATTGGTTTCTGCTAAATGATATGCTAAAACTTTCTCAATTAATTCATCTTTAGTTAAATGATGAAAAACTGTCTTAACTTTCTTTTTAAATTCTTCAGAAACAGTTCTATTGGGTTTGGTTTTAAATATTTTCTTTGCCCACAACAACGTATTATTTTCTTCTATGCTTTGTGCATCCGCTTTTTTAAACTGACGAAAAGTAATTCCTAATTCCTCTTCAAACTCAGGAATTTCTTCAATTTCCTCTTCCTGTATTACACTTAACGAAAGTCCCTTACCTCCTGCTCTTGCTGTTCGTCCGCTTCTATGTACATACGTTTCGTAAGTATCGGGTAAATGATAATTAACAACGAAGGAAACTTCTTTTACGTCAATACCACGTGCAGCCAAATCAGTAGCTACCAAAATATTGATATGTCCAGCTCTAAATTGTTCCATTATTCTATCACGAATTCCTTGTGTTAAACTTCCATGAATTCCTCCTGAAGAAAATTTATTTATCGCTAATTTTTTCGCAAGTTTATTTACCGCCGCTTTGGTTTTACAAAAAATAATTCCTCTCTCGCCTTCTTTAGATGCTAAAAAATGTAATAAAACTTCCAGCTTTTCTATTGGTTTTACTACTACATATCGATGCTTGATTCCTTGATGACCAACGGTTTCCATATCGGCTTCAATTTGAATAACATCTTTAGACATATAATTGTTTATCAGTTGTTTGATTGCTCCAGAAAGTGTTGCAGTAAACAATAAAGTTCTTCTTTTCTTAGGTATTTCTTTGATTATTATGTCTAATCCTTCTTTTAAAGCGCTTACCATTTCATCCGCTTCATCTAGAATGAAATATGAGATATTTTTGATATCAATCGCCTCACGTTTCACCAAATCAGCTAAACGTCCTGGAGTAGCCACAACAATATGCGTATCGTTTTTTAATCGTTCAATTTGTGGTTTTATTGGAATTCCACCACAAATAGCGGCTATAGAAATAGATGGAATATGTGACACAAAAGAAGTTAAATTTGCATGAATTTGTTGGCCTAATTCTCTAGTTGGAGCCAATATAATTGCTTGAATGTTTGGGTTATTTGTATCAATTAACTGTAATAGCGGTAATCCAAAAGCTGCTGTTTTACCCGTTCCTGTTTTAGCCAAAGCCACTACATCTTCATTTTGATTTAAGATGATAGGTATCGCTTTTTCTTGTATATCTGTTGGGACAGAGATTTTTAATTCGTTTAAACTCTGTTGGATTTCAGGAATAATTCCTAAGTCAGTAAAACTTTTAGACATGAATGTATTTTTTGCAAAGGTAACTAGTGTTGCAATAGTATTAACTGTTTATTTGAGAATAACTTGAATTTGACTTGACAAATTAATAATACAACCTAAAATCAAGGAGTTTACACATTTTGTAGTGTTTTCTGTGTAATTGTTCAACAACTTCAAACATATTATCGTCTTCATTAAAAAGGTTGAAGAATACTTTATCTAAGTTTGAGCTTGCAATTCCATTAAATTCATTTCCGTATCCAGAAATCGCTTTTGCTCCTGTAATGTCTAAGAAATATTGTGATTCCTCCTCGGTTAAATCTAACACTTTTGAGTTTGCAAAATGTAGAATTTTATCATTTAATCTTCCTTCAAAAATCTCCGCAATTTCTTGTAAATTATATAAATAACCGTTTAAACACACACTGTTTGCTTCACCGGTCATTACTAAGTAGATAATCTCATAATTTTTAAAATGATGATCGTCTAACACCAAAGCATTTAAGCTTTCTTCTAGGCCTTCAATAGTATCACAAGTTTGATAAATACTGGCAATACCAAAATCCATTGTTAATTCTTCTAGTTTTTGCTGTGTTGGCGTACTATTTTCTATTTCAACATCTTGAACTGCTTCTAGGCAGAATATGAAATAATCTGGGTTAATTAGCTGTTTTTGGGGTAATTGGAATCTTCTTTCTAACAAATTTGAGGATTTAAAAAGATAAAATGCAAAAATAATACAATGCTTTCAATTTGCTTAATTATTTAAGTTCAGCCAACGATTTTAATTCAACACCTAATTGTGTAAGCATAGCAGCTATGCTACTAATTTTTAAATCTTTTTCATCGTATTCTTGAGTATTGATACTGCATGTAAATTCCCATAACTCAACAATTTCAGAAATATGTATTCGATACGGTTCATAATCCTTGTTATCAGGAACAAGTAGTAAAGAATTGTCTTCACTTAATTTATTATAAACGCGTTTGTACGTCATCCCATCGTTTTTAGTAACAATAATGTAGGATGTTCCGTCTTTTACATCATTAGCATCTTCAATAAAACTCGCTACCACATACGAACCATCTTTCATCGGATGCATAGAATCTCCTTTGATAGGAAAAGCTCTATGTTTTCCTGTAGGCAAAAATGGTAACTTAATTTTTTGTAATTGCTCTATATATTCCGGATCATCATATCCTAATAAATAACCCGCCGATGCTTCCGTAGGAATAACTTCAATCATATTATCGTCTGTACTATCAACCATTATAGGAAATAAAACCCGCTGATTTCCAATTTCTATAAATGAAGTATCTGTGGCATAGGTCAAATCATTTTTTACCAATATATCGATTGGTAAATTAAAGTACGTAGAAAAGTTAATGAGTGTTTCTATAGGAGGCTCAGAACGTCCTTCTTCATAAGAAGATACTCGTGATCTTGTAATCATCAAATCTTCAGCAAATTGCTCTTGTGTTAACTTTTTTAACTTACGTAAATGACGGATATTTTTGGCTATATTTTTCATTTGCTACAAATATAAGCAATGTTTGCTACATTTTGTGTTTAATTTTGTAATGTGTTTTTAAATTGTCATACATATTACAGTTTGCGCTACGGTTCAATAGCTATAAATGAACTTGTGGAATTAGCTAATGATTTACATATTAAATCGTTAGCTCTTACTGATGTTAATAATACTTCAGCTTGTTTAGAGTTTTTACGTGTTGCTACAAAACTTGGAATTAAGCCTTTGGTGGGTGTTGATTTTCGTAACGGAGCCAAACAAGAGTTTGTTTTGATAGCAAAAAACAATTTAGGATTTCAAGAGATAAATCAATACTTATCTGAGTTTTTGCATCAGGATTCGTATGTGATTCCTGAACGTGCTAAGCAACTTGCAAATACATACATAATTTATCCTTTCAGTAAGAAGATAGATGTTGAGTTATTGCCTAATGAATTTATCGGAATTTCCTATCAAGAATTGGTAAAACTTCCTTTTTCAAAGTGGAAAAATAATCTGGATAAGTTGGTGGTATTACATACTGTAAGTTTTCAAAATAAAAAAGGATTCAATACACACAGATTGCTTAGAGCAATCGATAACAACGAATTGTTAAGTAGGTTAAACACATCTGAACAAGGTGAATTATGGCATCAGTTTGTTTCAGAAGAACAATTAATAGACTATTTTAAAGAATATCCTACCATTATTGCAAATACAAAGCAATTAATAGAAAGCTGTCATGTTTCTTTTGATTTTTCAGGTGAAAATCCTAACAACCAGAGATCATATACCTCAAGTGAGTTTTTAGATTATAAATTATTGAAGAAACTAGTTTATGAGGGAGTAAAATATCGATATCCTGATGCTGGTGTACATGTGTACGAACGAATTCAGAAGGAGTTGGAAGTCATCAAAGAGAAAGGATTTGTTTCTTATTTTTTAATCAACTGGAAGATTTTAAAATATGCGCGTTCTAAAGGATATTTCTATGTAGGAAGAGGAAGTGGAGCGAATAGTATTATCGCATATTTACTCAGAATTACTGATGTAGATCCTATTGAGTTGGATTTATATTTTGAACGTTTTATAAATCTTTACAGGAAAAACCCACCTGATTTTGATATTGATTTTTCTTGGAAAGATAGAGATGATGTGACCAATTTTATCTTTAAAAGATTTCCAAACACGGCGCTTATTACAGTGTACAATACGTTTAAATATAGAGCAGCTATTCGTGAACTTGGGAAAGTATTTGGTTTGCCTAAAAGTGAGATAGATATGCTTTCTGCTGGTAATTATAATTATAACAGATTAGATAAGTTATCACAGTTAGTAATTATCTACAGTAAATTTATTCAAGGTTTTCCAAATTACTTAGGAATTCATGCAGGCGGAATTTTAATTTCAGAAAGACCGATTCATTATTATTGCGCAACTTTTATGCCTCCAAAAGGTTTTGCTACCACACAATTTGATATGGTAATTGCAGAAGATATCGGTTTGTATAAGTTCGATATTTTAAGTCAAAGAGGTTTAGGAAAAATAAAAGATGCTGTTGGTATTGTGGCAAAAAATCATGCGAACCTCCCTCCTATAGACATTCATAATATTGCCAAGTTTAAGCAAGATGTTAGAATTAAATATCTGTTGAAAAATGCTAAAGCAATTGGTTGTTTTTATGTAGAATCGCCAGCTATGCGAATGTTATTAAAGAAATTGCAAGTAGATAATTATTTAGGTTTAGTAGCAGCAAGTTCTGTAATTCGACCAGGAGTTGCACAGTCTGGAATGATGCGAGAATATATTTTACGTTATCGATATCCGGAAAGAAGAAAAGAAGCACATCCTGTATTATTAGATATCATGCCAGAAACTTACGGAGTTATGGTGTATCAGGAAGATGTTATTAAAGTCGCACATTATTTTGGCGGATTAACTTTAAGTGAAGCCGATATGCTCAGACGAGGAATGTCGGGAAAATTCAGATCAAGAGACGAGTTTTTAAAAGTAAAAGAACAGTTTTTCTCAAATTGTAGAAACACAGGAAAGGACGCAAATTTTACACAAGAAGTTTGGCGACAAATAGAGAGTTTTGCTGGCTATGCTTTTGCCAAAGGTCATTCAGCATCTTATGCTGTTGAAAGTTACCAGAGTTTGTATTTAAAGGCTTATTTCCCGTTAGAATATATGGTGGCAACTATCAATAATTCTGGAGGATTTTATAGTGTTGAATTGTATGTTCACGAGGCACGCTTACATGGTGGTAATATTTTAGCTCCGTGTATTAACAATAGTGAGTATTTGGCCATTATAAAAGGAAAAGATATTTACTTAGGTTTTATGTTTTTGCAATCTTTTGAAACTAAAACAGCTGTAAAAATTATTGAAGAAAGAAATAAAAATGGTAATTTTTTGTCTTTAGATGATTTTATTGAGCGTGTTCCTATAGCTATTGAGCAAATTACAATTCTGATTAAAATTGATGCGTTTCGTTTTTCAGGAAAACATAAAAGAGAATTGTTATGGGAAGCTCATATGAAAATAAATAAAGTAACTCTAGATGAATTTAACACATCACTTTTTCGAGTAGAACGTTCTTCTTATGAAATTCCAAAATTGACTTCTACCGAACTGGAAAATGCTTTTGATGAAATTGAATTATTAGGATTTCCTTTATCGAATCCGTTTGAGCTATTAGTAAATCGTAATTTAAGCTCTTTTAGAGTAAAAAAACTCCCCTACTACATTGGAAAAACAATTACTATAGAAGGCTATTTAATCACAATTAAAAAAACAAAAACAGCCAAAGGAAAGCAAATGTTTTTCGGAACGTTTTTAGATGTAGATGGCGATTTTATCGACACAGTACACTTCCCTCTTATAGCGCAAAAATATCCTTTTAGAGGAAAAGGAATTTATAGAATTACAGGAAAAGTTATGGAAGAGTTCGATTGCATTACTATTGAAACTCAAACAATGCAAAGACTTGCTATTATTGAAGATCCCCGATATGCCGATAGTAGAAAAGCACAAAGACCCAAACCCAAAAAAAGAGTGTAATGAGTACAAATAGATCAATAGTGCACATGGACCTAGATACTTTCTTTGTTTCGTGTGAACGTTTGTTGGACAGTAAATTGAATGGAAAACCTGTATTAATTGGTGGAACTTCAGACAGAGGTGTTGTTGCTTCGTGTAGTTATGAAGCAAGAACCTTTGGAATTCATTCAGCCATGCCTATGAGAATGGCCAAACAACTGTGTCCGGAAGCAATTATTATTAGAGGAAATTCCCATATTTATTCGAAATATTCCGATTTAGTAACCGAAGTGATTAAAGATTCAGTTCCTTTATATGAGAAAACATCTGTAGATGAGTTTTATATCGATTTAACAGGAATGGATAAGTTTTTCGGCTGTCATCAATTAGCTTCTGAACTTAGACAGAAAATTATTAGAGAAACCGGATTACCTATTTCTTTCGGACATTCCATCAACAAAACAGTATCTAAAATAGCTACAGGAGAAGCAAAACCAAACAACCAAATTAAGGTTGAAAAAGGAACAGAAAAACCATTCTTGTCGCCGCTTTCTGTAAAAAAAATCCCGATGGTTGGCGAAGTAACTTACAGATCATTATGTGATTTAGGAATTAAAAAAATTAGAACCATACAAGAAATGCCTTTAGAAATGATGTCTAAAGTGTTTGGTAAAAACGGAGTTTCTATATGGAAAAAAGCTAATGGAATTGATAATAGTCCTGTTGTTCAATACCATGAAAGAAAATCAATTTCTACTGAACGAACATTTGATAGAGATACGACAGATGTCCAAAAACTAGAAAGTATTATTGTTGCCATCGCAGAAAACTTGGCTTTTCAATTACGAAGAGGAAATAAATTAACTTCTTGTATTACTTTTAAAATTCGTTATTCAGATTTTCAAACATATACCTTACAAAAAAGAATTCCGTATAGTGCTGCTGATCATAAAATAATTCCTGTTGTGAAAGAGCTCTATAAAAAGCTATATAAACGAAGAATGTTGGTTCGTTTAATTGGAGTTCGTTTTTCGCATTTAGTTGAAGGCGGACATCAAGTTGATTTGTTCGATGATGATGAAAAGATTTTGAATTTATATACAGCAATGGATAAACTTAGAGAACGTTACGGAGATCGAGCCGTAATGCGAGCAAAAGGAATGGAAGCAAAAAGTATTGCACGTTGGAATCCGTTTAATGGAAATCCTCCACCGTTATTAGCAAATAGAAGAAGGTAATGAAGAATATTATGGTTTTCTTGCCATAATATTCATTCGTTTTATTAGATAGTTTTTAAACTTTAGAATTCAATTAAAACCACTTTTTCTTTCTAAAAAACAATAGCATAGATAGGGCAACTGCAATAATAAAGCCCCACATGATAAAATATCCATTTTTCAATTTTAACTCTGGAATATAGTCGAAATTAGTTCCGTAAATACCAGCAATGAAAGTAATTGGTATAAACACAACAGAGAAAATAGTCAGTAGCTTCATAATTTCATTCAACTTATAATTAACATGAGTTGAATACACAGTTAATTGTTCGCTCAACATGCTTTTGTAATTCTCTAAAGATTCATATACTCTTCCTATTAGTTCGTTTAAATCATTGAAAAAATGTTGCTCCTTTTTCGTGATTAATACTGTTTTATAATTTTTAAAATTGCTTATGGCTTCTCTAGCAGGACGAATATTCTTTTTAAAATAATTCAGCTCTATTTTATTCTTATTGATATTTTCTAAAGTATCTTTATTTGGATGTTCCAAAATCTGATCTTCTAAGTCTTCTACATTTTCACCAAAAATTTCAACTAAATAATGATAGTTATCTACAATAGTATCTAATAAACAGTATTTTAAATAGCTTAAATTATTACTTCTAATTCGGCCCTTTTTAGTACGTAAACGCTCTCTAATCGGGTCAAAAACATCTCCTTGTTGTTCTTGAAATGTGAGTAAGATATTTTTTGTTAAGTACATTGAAACTTGCTCAGCATGAAGTTTTTGTTCTTTACCTAAAAACATCATTTTAATCACCGTAAAAATATGTTCATCATCAATATCAGACTTTGAACGTAACCCCGTGTTTACAATATCTTCGGCTATTAATGGATGAATATTAAAAGTTGTGCAAATTTTCTTTATTGGCTCTACATCATGAATCCCATCAATATTAACCCAAACATTTTTATATTCTGATGTAAACTGTGAAATTTCTTCAACAGAATTAATTGTGGTTTCAATTATCTTATCTTCTTCATAAGCAATTAATGTGATATGAATTTTATCTTGTTTTTGAGTTCCTATGAAAATAGGTTTACCAGGGATTTCACTTTTGTTTTTTTGGTTGACTACAAATCTCATTAAGCAATTTATTATTTATGGGTGCTTTCGTGAACTAATTTATGAAGTTTTGTTAAAAGTATTAATTCGGATTTGTTTTTACCACCACCCGTAGCATTGCAGATTTTATGACATGCATCCAAAATATCTAGGTTTATTTGTCTGGTAAATAGTTCTTTATTCGCAATAAAATAAGCTTTAAAATTTTCATAAGCTTTTTCTGCAGAGAGATTTTCTTTTATTAACTCTCTCATAGTTTCATAAATAAGTTCTTCGCTATTAAATCCGAATTCATTGGTAGCCCACTCCTCTTTTACAGACCAAACAATCTCTTTTTTTTCTTCTAATGACATTTTTTTATCAATCATAGAAAAAGCATAAAAAAGATTTGTTATCGAAATATAAAATGATTTATTGAGTGTTTTTGTTTTCATGTTATAGCTCTGGTAAGATTAATAGCGGTATACTACTGCTGAACGTAATTTTTTTAATTACGTTTTCGTTCAACAATTTATTAAAAAAACTATAATGATGATTTATAAATACTAATAATTGACCGTTTGAATCTTTAATATACTCTTGAATTGTATTAGTTTCAGAGTCATTCCAATCTAATTTTTTAAAAACTGTATCATTTCCTTGCAACAAACTTTTAAGCATACTTTTATGCTCTTTTTGTTTATCGCTTAACGCTTCTTCTACTGATAAATTAACAATTTCAATATCACATTGTTTCATGTTACTAAAATCAATCAATGTACTCAGTTCAGCTTTGGTGAAAGCTCTTTTGTAATTGGTTGAAAAAATAATTCTATCAATAGCTTTGTATTTGTAACTTGTAGGAACTACCAAAACAGGAACAGTATCAATGGCATTGATAATTTTTATGGTATTTGTTCCCATAAAAGTTTGCGCAACACTTTTAGCTCCTTTAGTACCGCTAACAACAAGATCAATTTTTTCTCGAATAATGTTTTCTTTAACAGCATTTGTCAAAGAGTTTGAATCTACAATTGCATGATATATAAATCCTTTCCCTTCATTATTTAAAACATCAACTAAATATTCCAATTCATCCTCAATCTCATCATCCATTTCATTAAACCATTCCTGGTTATGTTCTTCGCTTAACAAATAAGATCTTTCACCGATGTAAACATCTAAAAGAAAAATAGTAACTTTTTGTCCTTCAAAAAGTTTTTTAGTGTATTTGAGGGCGTTTATAGCAGCTTCAGAGAAATCGTATGGAATTAGAATATTTTTCATTTATAGATTATTTGGTTGAAACTTCAGGTTTAAAGATTATATACTCTACAATATTCAAACATTCAAAGACTTGTGACTACATGAAAATTTCATCGTGCTCCTTAAATGTTTTAAACTCGATATGATAACCGTTCGGGTCTTGAACAAAAAATGAATTTTGCTCTCCATTTTTATCAACAAAAAAGGTTTTTTGTGTAATTGTATCTACAGACCATCGGTTAATTTTATCGTGTAACTTTTCCCATTCGTAATTATCCAAAATTACTCCAAAATGAAACGTTGGTAATTTTTCATCTTCTAAAAGATAGAATGGATACTGAAAATCAAAATCATTAGCTTGAACAAATGTTAGCTGACTTCCAAACAAATTGAAATCGACCCATTTTTCTGTACTTCTACCCTTTTCAATATCTAGATTTTCGGTGTAAAATTTAATAGTTTCTTCTATGCTATTGCACGGTAACGAAATGTGAAAATTAACATTCATTTACAAAAGTTTTAAATTGTTTAGTTTGAGGACTATAAAGTCCTCATCATCTAAATCATCAATAATTTCAATATACTCAATCGAAAACAGTTTTCCAACATATTCTTTCGACTTTAAGTCATATAAATGTAAGATTTTATTATTAATTTGCTCAAAATCAATATCATCTCCGTTGTTTAGTTCAAATTTATAATAACCGTTCTCATAGCTTCTGAAGATTCCTTCAACAGAAACAGATTGTTCAGCATTATAATATCTCATTACTCAGAATATTCGTCATCAGAAAAATCTCCAATAGAATCATCTTCAAAATCAAACTCTTCATCACCATGATCTTCCATCTTCTTTTCAAGTCTTGAGCTAATTTTAACAAGATAAATCGTATCCTCTGTATTTACTTGAACAGCTTTTACAGTTTCTCCTTTGGCATTTTTAAAAGAGATGATATCCTCATAATCATATCCGTCGGGATATTTTTCTACTAATAAATCTAAAATATCAGTAGTTAATTTTTCATACGTTACAATTACTCGTTTCATGGTTTTACATTTTTAGTAAATAAGCAAAAATTAATGGTACAACTATCGTCGCATCACTTTCGATAATATATTTTGGGGTATCAATATCTAATTTACCCCAAGTTATTTTTTCATTTGGTACTGCTCCTGAATACGAACCATAGCTCGTTGTTGAATCAGAAATTTGACAGAAATAGCTCCAAAACGGAGTATCTTCTCTTTCCATATCCTGATATAACATTGGTACTACACAAATAGGAAAATCTCCTGCAATTCCTCCTCCAATTTGGAAAAATCCGATTCCGTTTTCAGAATTATCTGTATACCAGTCTGCTAAGAATGTCATGTATTCAATTCCAGATTTCATAGTCGATGCTTTTAATTCACCTTTTAAAACATACGAAGCGAAAATATTCCCCATTGTTGAATCTTCCCATCCAGGAACAACCATTGGTAAGTTTTTTTCTGCTGCTGCATACATCCATGAATCTTTAATATCAATTTCATAATATTCTTCTAACACACCAGAAAGTAAAAGCTTATACATAAACTCATGAGGAAGATAACGCTCGCCACTTTCTTCGGCATCTTTCCAAATTTTAAAAATGTGTTTTTGTAATCGTCTAAAAGCTTCTTCTTCAGGAATACAAGTATCTGTAACACGATTTAAACCTTTTAATAATAAATCCCACTCATCTTGTGGAGTCAAATCTCTATAATTCGGAACGCGTTTATAATGCGAATGCGCCACTAAATTCATGATATCCTCTTCCAAGTTTGCTCCTGTACAAGAAATGATATGAACTTTATCTGCTCTAATAATATCGGCAAAGATTTTTCCTAATTCTGCTGTACTCATTGCTCCTGCCAATGAAACTAACATTTTAGAACCTTTATCTAATTGTGCTTCATAACCTTTAGCAGCATCAACTAAAGCTGCTGCGTTGAAATGAAGAAAATATTTTTCAATGAATTCTGAAATTGGGTGTGTATTCGTATTCATTTTAGTTTAATTTTTGTTTTTGTTGTTTAAAAATTGTTGTTGTTAAAAAAACATTTTTACTACTTCTAGTAAAATTAGAATGATAATAATCCATTCTAGCATGCTACTGTATTTATGATTCAAAATATCTCTGAATAAGTCTAAATTTTCCTTGATTACATTTAGGCTATTCTCAATACCTTGATGTCGTTTTACAACATCTAGCTCGTCTCTTAATTTATAATCTAAAAGAGAGAGTTCTTTTGTGTTCCATGCTACTTCTGGAGCTTCAAAGACAAACAAATCTTCTGCTATGTTATTTTTAAGATTCATAGTTTTGCCAATGAATTTCCTCATTCTTTTTTTGGATAACTTAAAATTCCCTGTGTGTTCTAATTGTTTTGAATATACTAACGTATTATCATGCAAATCAGATGTTTTATTAACGTAATTCATTAATGCTACAGACTGCGCTAAGTTTAAACATACAACATGAATAGTGTCGATATTTAGTTCTTTAACAGTAATGGTATTGAAATCAACATCTGTTTCATCATTTACGGATAAAGAGTAACTTTCCGATGGTAAATCATTTAGGTCAGTTTCTTTATCTAATATCAAATTGATCGTTTCATTAATATATATATCATCGTAATTAAAAAACACGATACTCCCATAATCCTTTATGTACAAATAACTATCACCTTCTTTTTGATACAACAAAAAAGTGTGTTCTCTTTTAACAATTTCAAGGTTTGGAAATAATGTTGTTCTTATTTCGTTTAGATCTAATCGTTGTTCTAAATGATATGCAATAACATTTGCTTTCATTTTAGTATTCTTCGTCGTAATCTTCGTCTTCTCTAACTTTTGATATCGACTGATAGTCATCAGAAAAATCATTTTCCTCTTCCTCTTCTAGATTAGCAAACTTGTAACTTAGCATTTTGTAGTACAATTTCGCTGTTAAAAAATCCGAAGATTTATCAATATCATTTGGACATAATTCAACTAGATCAAATCCAACAACATTTTTTTGCTCAAAAACCATTTTTAAGAACTCTAATGTTTCATACCAGAATAAGCCTCCTGGTTCAGGAGTTCCAGTACTCGGCATAATTGAAGGATCAAGTGCATCTAAATCGAACGTTATAAATACATTATCTGTTAATTGATCTAATACATCATCCATCCAATCTTCGTTCACAGCCATGTCGTGAGCAAAAAAAACTTTATCTAGATTCATCGAGTTTTTCTCAGACTTCTCCATGCTTCTTATACCCACTTGAACTAAGTTTGTGTTTAAACTAGCTTCATACATTGCACAAGCATGATTACAAGTACTTCCTTCGTATTCTTTGCGTAAGTCTGCATGCGCATCAATTTGTAATACAGTTAAGTTATTGAAACACTCATCGAAAGCTCTTATTGTTCCAATAGAAACAGAATGTTCACCACCAATAATAGTTACAAATTTATTTTTGTTGATATACTTTTTAGTAGTTTGATGAACTGCTTCCACCATAGTTTCAGGAGAGCTATCTTCAGTAACAGGATCTGCTAAATAAACACCTTCTTTGTAAACTTCGCTATTTGTTTCAATATCGTATAACTCCATGTTTTCTGATGCGTCTAAAAACGCTTCAGGTCCTTTATCAGCTCCTTTTTGCCAAGTACTAGTACCATCGTAAGGAACTGGGATTACTACAATTTTTGAGTTCTCTAATTTTGCGTACTGGTCTGGAATCCCAGCATAATTTCTTTTGTCCATTTTATATTTTTTTAGTAGCCAAGAATTGATAAAAATTCTTCACTCTTTTGTTGTTCTTTAAATAATTGTGTTGTAAAATCTCCGTTTTCGTTTCTATCAATTAAGATGTGTTTAGGTGTTGGAATTAAACAGTGTTGTAATCCTCCAAAACCACCAATTGTTTCTTGATATGCACCTGTATTGAAAAAACCTATATACAGAGTTCGTTTTTTGTCATATTTTGGCAAATAGATAGCGTTAGTGTGTTGTTCTGAATTATAATAATCATCACTATCACAAGTCAATCCACCTAATAATACCCTTTCATATTCATCACTCCAGCGATTTACTGGAAGCATAATAAAACGTTTATTAATTGCCCAGCTATCTGGAAGTGTTGTGATAAATGAAGAGTTTATCATATTCCATTTTTCACGATCGTTTTGTTTCTTTTGATAAAGCACTTCATAGATGGCTCCTCCCGCTTCACCAACGGTGTAACTTCCGAATTCAGTGAAAATATCTGGAGTATCTACTTCTGCTTCGTCACATACAGTTTTTATTTGATTGATAATCTCTTCAATCATGTATTGGTAATCGTAATCAAAAGCTAAAGAATTTTTGATTGGAAAACCACCACCAATATTTAAGCTGTTTAACGTTGGGCATATCTTTTTTAATTCGATATACACTTTTAAACATTTTGTAAGCTCGTTCCAATAATATGCTGTATCTCTAATACCTGTATTGATAAAGAAATGAAGCATTTTTAAATCTACTTGCGGATTAGGCGCAACCTCTTTTTTGTAGAAGTTTACAATGTTTTTATAACCAATTCCTAATCTACTTGTATAAAATTCAAATTTTGGTTCTTCCTCCGATGCAATACGAATTCCTATGTTGAATTTACTACTGGTTTCATCAAGAATTAAATCTAACTCCTCGTAGTTATCTATTATAGGAATACAATTCTTGTGTCCGCCATCAATTAAGCTCACAATGTTAGCGATGTATTGATCGCGCTTAAAACCATTGCATAAAACAAAGGTGTCATCTTTAATTTTACCTGAAGCTTTTAACGATTTTACAATATCAATATCGAAAGCTGACGAAGTTTCGATATGAATGTCGTTTTTTAAAGCCTCATCTAAAATATATTTAAAGTGTGAGCTTTTTGTGCAGTAGCAATAGTGATATTTACCATCATAATTTGATTTTTTGATGGCGTTTGCAAACCATTGCTTAGCGTTCATAATGTTTTCAGATATTTTAGGCAGATAAGTAAATTTTAATGGTGCTCCATAAGTTTTTACTAATTGCATTAAGTCAATATCATGAAATAATAATTCATTGTTTTCTACTTTAAACTCTTGTTGTGGAAAATCAAAAGTTTGTTCGATTAAGTCTATATATTTTATATTCATTTTTTTATTTAAAATTTTGGAATAGAATTCCATTGTCAAACAACATCCATTTTAGAAAAAGATGTATAATTTGATTAAATTTTTGAGAAATAAGATCCGTTTAATAATTAACGAATAATTTTTCGATGTAAAAAAATAAATGCTTAGACTCTTAAAGCTACACAATCACCACTCTGTTTATAAAAGTTTAGTGGTAATGAAATGTTCAGTAGAAAAGAAGACACCTTAATTTTTTCGCTGCGTTTCCAAAACGCTAAGTAACTCTCAGTCTTCAAAAAAAAGTTACTAACGAAATAAGTTAAACCTAACATTCGACTTACTCATAAGATGTGGTAAATATATACTTTTTTTTTATTCAAAAACTTTTTTTGCTTTTTTTTTAAAAAAAATTAAACAATTGATATCTAATGATTTACTCTTTATCTTTTAATTCAATTCCTTTATATAATATAATTATATTCGGAATGGTAATGTACTTTTTTGTTTCGGGTAAGTATAAAAGAACATAAAAACCCGTAATGTTTTTTACCTCTCCAGTTAAGTCAAAATCTTTATCTAAAATTTTAATAGTATTACCAATTCTCATTGGATGATAAAAAAACAAAATAACACTAGCTGTTAAATTAGACAGCATAGACCATTGGGCAAAAAAACCTACGCCGAGTACTGCAAGAATAGAAGAAGCAAAAACACCAAATTGTTTAAACTCTATCCCTAGAATTAAGAGCAAAGCTAAAAAGCCTGATAACAAGTAAATAAGATAAAATAGATTTAGAATAAGCTTTCTTCTATGAGGCTCTATAGAATTTTTAATGATGTATGATTTGGTTAACCTTTTAGTTATGTTAATAGCAAAAAGTAATACAATTAGTAGTATAGCAATTTTAATAATAATAGTAGTGTACATTTGTTTTTATTATAGATATTACCCCACTCCAATGAATGAGGTAATACAATGATTTTTATTATTCTTCGACTAATTTTAAAGACTCCAGTATTAAAGTGTCTTCTATAGCTTCATCATCAGATTTCGATACGCTATAAGTTAGTTCAAATTTTTCACCAACGTAGGTATCATTGTCCAAATCAAATTTTTCAATAAGTTCATCCTTAATTTCATCAAAAGTCAAAGTTTTTATAACTCCTTTTACTTCATTAGAAAAGTTGTAACCCATATCATCTAAACCGTCGTATTGAGCTGTTACTTTTATGCTTTTTGATGAATTTGCTAAATATGAATTTGATTGTAAGCTGAAAGCTAAAACAATTATTAAAATAGGTTTTATAATTTGTAATTTCATTTTTCTTTAATTTTAATATTACAGTTTTTAATATCATCTGTCCTTGGATATTAGCCACTACAAGTCCAAGATACTTTTAGCAATAATTATTCAATAATTGTGCTCGTGGCATTAAAGAAAAAAGTGATGTTACATAAGCTATATTTTAATAAACAATTTTGTTATTCAAAAATAATAAATATTTGAATTCATCTATTGTTTTTTTATGGAAAGTGACAGTTTAAGATTATGTTTTAATTCTACCTAATTAGAGGCTATTTTTCGCTTTCTTGAACTTCAATTAAACCTACTATAATATAGATTATTTTACCATTTACAGTATCAGCTATATAAGTAACTTCAAAGTGAACTCCTTCAAAAAACTCTTGTTGCAAATCGTAATCTTTTGAAACTCTATCTGAAATATCATCAAAATAAACAGTCTCTTTCTCTCCAGTAGCTTTTTCCGTATATGAGAATGAGTACTTATTATTTTTGAATCCCATAAAATAACCATCTAATTTTTCAGGGTTGACTTCTTTTGAAGACTCTTCTGTAGTATTTGTTTTTTTAACTTTTCCCTCCTTTATTTCCTTCAGATTAACAATTCTGTGTTTATGTTTTCCATTAATACTAGAAGTGAAATAAGATATTTCAAAAAATACGCCTTCAAAAAAATCGTTTTTTAAACTAAATGTCTCTATGAGTTCAGGCTTTGCATATTGAAATTCAATAGTTTCTTTATTACCAGTTGCTTCTTCTGTATAAGAAAAGGTGTAAGTATTATTTTTAAATCCAGTATAATAACCTTTAATTTTTTCCGCATTTTTCTGAGCGTTTACAGAGTATGAGAAAAACACACACAGCATAAGAACTAGAGTTGAATTTAATTTTGCTTTCATAGGTTGTTAAATTATTTGTTTGACTTTTTACACTTCTTTAGACAATTCCCTTTGAACAAAGTCACATTTTTAGATCTAAATATTACATGAAAAATAAAATTTATTTTTTTGATATCGAATTGATTTTTGATGTAATATTGATATAACAAACAAAATTAAATTGATAAGATGGCAGAACAAATTGAAATCATAACTCCAGGTACTTTTGAACCAGAAAATCACTGGTACGAAAAGTCCTTAAACGCTACTATTCATCCAATGGTAAGTTATTTTTTAAACTTATCGACGGATAGAATTGTTAAACGCTATTGCCATTTAAATCCAAAGGTTAATCCAGAGGATTTACTAGATATATTACACTACAAGCCACAACATTATCACCTTTCAGGAGCTGATTTGTTGCATGTAACTACAGAGAAAGGAAAAAGACAGATGGTAATCATTGAAAATAATTCATGTCCTTCTGGCCAAAAGTCCATGCCGTTGTTAAATGAATTTGAAGAGCAAGGTGGTTATAGAAAGTTTATGGAATTAACTATTAAACCAATGCTTCAAAAGAAAGTTAATGATGCCGTTGCTGTCATATATGACAAAAATTACATGGAAGCATCGGGTTATGCTCATGCCATGTCTGATATGCTTGGTAAAAATGTGTATTTAGTTCCTTATTATAATCATTTAGATAAAAGTCATGTTGACGTTTCTGGAGATTATATTCAGCTTAAGGTGGACGATGAATGGATTAAACTAGGATTAGTATTTCGTTACTTAACTCAAAAGCCGTGGAATAGATTACCAATAAGTTCTAAAACAAAGATAATCAACCCTACAATTGTATGTTTAGCAGGAGGAAGAAACAAAATGATTGCTTCGAAAGCCTACTCTTTTTATAATGCAGAATTAATGCATAAGAATTTAAAAATTGTAACACCACATACAATTTGGGATGTTAACAAAAATGAAATTCCATTATGGGTCAGTAATATGGGAGGAAAAGCAGTTGTTAAAAATCCTTATAGCAATGCTGGACAGGGAGTTTATACAATTGTAAATGAGCAAGAATTAGCTGCCTTTATGGAATTAGATTTTGATTATGATAAGTTTATCGTGCAAAGTTTAGTAGGAAATTATAATTGGAGTTCTACAACTTCTGAAGGGAAATTTTATCATGTTGGAACGGTTCCAAATATGAAAGGACAATCTTTTGTGCTTGATTTTAGAATGATGATTCATGGAACAAAAGATGGATATAAACCAATTTCTATTTATTCGAGAAGAGCAAAATCTCCATTAAAAGATACGTTGGAAGATGGTAAAGCTTCTTGGGATATCCTTGGAACTAACCTATCATTTAAAAAGGAAAATGGTGATTGGGGATCAGATACGAACCGATTATTATTAATGGAAAGAAAAGAGTTTAATAATCTTGGAATTAGTTTAGATGATCTAGTTGAGGCTTATATTCAAACTGTATTAACTTCTATTGCAATTGATAAAATGGCCATAAAACTAATTAATACTAAAGGAGGGTTTAAAAAGAAATTATTTAAATCTCTAAATGATGATGAATTATTAATTAAAGAAATTCTCTAATGGTACAAAAGTTTGAAGATATCGAGGTAATAAAGAGAATCAAGTTAGATTCATACAAAAAAAATACCTTATCTTATCGTTGGTTACATATCGTATCTAACGGAATCGGACAACCTATTTTGGTACCTGTTATTATTGGAAAAGGAATAAAAGATGGTCCAGTATTAGGGGTTACTGCAGTAGTACATGGAAATGAATTAAATGGAATGCCGGTAATTCAGAAACTTTTTAATTCTATCGATTTAACAAAGTTATCAGGAACTATTATAGGTATTCCTGTTGTAAACGTTCCTTCTATTTTGGTTAGTGAAAGACGTTTTATAGATGGAGCAGATTTGAACAGAATTATGCCAGGAAATAAAGATGGTAATAGAAGTCAAGTTTATGCTAATAGAGTAATCAATAGAATGATTAAAAACTTCGATTATTTGATAGATTTACATACAGCAAGTTTTGGAAGAATTAACTCTTATTATGTAAGAGCAGATTTATCTTCGAAAATAGCAAAACAATTGGCCTTAATTCAAAATCCACAAATAATATTAAATGCTCCGCCAAAAGATGGGACGTTAAGAGGTGCGGCTGCGGATTTAGGTATTGATGCAATTACTGTTGAAGTTGGTGACCCTGACAAATTTCAAAAAGGTATGATTCGTTCTGGTTTAACAGGTGTATACAACACATTATCGTTTTTAAACATGTATGAAACCGAAATTGAAGAAGCAGATGATAAAGCCATTATTTGTAAAAAATCGTATTGGATATATAGTCATGTTGGCGGCATACTGCAAGTTCACTCTCAATTAACACAAAAAGTATTTGAAGGAGATTTAATTGCAACAGTTCGTGATGTATTTGGAAGAGTTTTAAAAGAATATTTTGCTCCAGAAGATGGTGTCGTAATTGGAAAAAGTATAAACCCAGTCGGACAAACAGGAAGTAGAATCATTCACTTAGGAATTTTGTAAATTCTAAATTTGTTGGCATTTGACTTTTATCTGTAATCAAATGCCAATATTATTGAATGAGTTAATAAATCTTATATTTGAATAGAGACCAAATTATACTATGAAGGAAATTAATATTACTGCTGAAACTACCGAAGGAACTGTAAAACAAATACAAGAAGTTCTTGGAGGAGAAATGACGGAAAGATGGGGAGAGTATACGCTAACCATAAACAACGAAAATGCCTTTGGTAAAATTACTTTCATTAACTTCGAATGGGGTGGTAACTTACTGGAATATAATATCACATTCTTCGATGACATCTCTTTAGTAATGGATACCTCTAAGTTTAATCCAATTCATTTTGTTTATACTTTGGAAGGTCATTCGATGCATAGATTTGAATTAGAGGATAAAAAAAGAAAATTGGACCAGTTTCAACCAGTCATAATAACGAGTAAAAATGGTGGTTTTAACTATGGTTATTTCGAAAAGAATATAAAAGTTCATATCAACCTAATCCAGATAAGCAGAATGGAGTTTATAAAGAAAAGACTGAATGATGCATCTGTATTGAATAAAAAATTATATGAAATTTTTCACGACAAACAGCACGAAAACACCTTTGCTTACTTCGGTTCTTACAATTTAAAACTATCCAGCTTAATAAAGCGTTTAAATTCTATCAAGCAAAAAGGAATGATAAGAATTTTAATGAAAGAAGGCATTATTTATCAAATATTATCTGAACATATGCAACAGCATAATAAAGATGTGAGAAAAAACAATGACTTAGATACAGATTTATCCAAAAAGGAAATAAAACTTATACGAAAGCTCGCCTCTAAAATTACTAAAAACGTATCCGAAGATTATAATGTAGAAGAAATGGCTCTAGAATTAGGTTTAACTCAGGCTAAATTACAAGAGGGTTTTAAATTGTTGTTTTCCAGAACTGTTATTGAATACATAAGACATGTAAGATTAGAAGAGGCTAGAGATTTATTGAATAATACAGATTACAATATTTCTCAAGTAGTCTATGCTATCGGTTTTAGTAGTAGAAGTTATTTTTCAAAAATATTCAAAAGAAAATACGGAATGTCTCCTAGTGAATTTTTAAATAATAAAAAGGAATCTAATATCAAGATTGCCTAATCACTTTATCATTAAAACTTACTGGAGCATTCTAAGATTATTGCTAGTATTACAAACCCTACTATAGCAATAACTCCAATAGTAACAATTATATTATTTCTTGAATAATTCTTCTGTTTGTAAGGCTTAGACCTTTTTCTACGAATTTTTATTTTTCCTCTAAGTTTTCTCATTATTTATCTGAAATGAATTTTTAAAGGTCTTAAATGTTTGTAAAAAATCATTTATACTTTAAAAAATAAAGTTAACTCATTTCTTATGTAAATCTAAAAATATTGTTGTGATTTTGAAATGAGTCAAGCATTGATTTAAATGAGTCAATAATCACTGAACCTTCATTGTACTTTTGTATTGTATTTGTTTAACACACGAATTACAGATGTTAAATGGTAAGCATCTAAAAAGAATTTGCTTGTAATTAAAAACATATACAACAATGAAAAAATTAATTTTAACCGCAACGGTATTTGGATTTGGAGCATTATTTGCTCAGCAAAACGTAAATCAAACAGACTTTATTAAGACTTCCACAGAGGGAACAATGAAAGTCTTAGAAAATGATAAATGAACTACGAAAAAGGTAAAAATTATTACGTTAAAAGAACAAGACGTAAAATTTGATGAAAAAGACCGGTACAAATTAAATCAGGACCGAGTAAGTACTTCTCCTGAGGTAACAAAAATTGTAATGACCGACGTAGACCGAGACAATCATTATGATCAGGCCTACATTACTTCATATGAGTTAGATAAAAATACTCCATTATTAATGCAATCAGGTTATATACCGAAAATGGAGACATATGAAATCTCAACTTTAGATAATTCAATCGATTTTACTGGGGAAACGAAGTTAACTGATAGCAGAGGCATTGTTTTAACAGTAGTTGATGATGAAAATAATAAATCGAAGTTATTATTACCAAATGATATCTTCTAGTGGTTCATGTTTACCATAAATAGTGTACTAAGTGCATTATAAGTTTTGTGCTCTTTTGGAGCACAAAACTTTTCAAAAAACATAATTATTAATCTTAAAACATAAACATGGACTATTTAACAAGAAATAAAGAAGAAAATTTAATCGTAGCAAGAGAATTAAATCAATTATTAGCAGATTATCATATTTATTATCAAAAATTAAGAAACTTCCACTGGAATATTGTTGGGGAAAATTTCTTTGAATTACATGAGAAATTTGAGAATATGTATAAAGATGCTAGGATTAAAATTGATGAAATAGCAGAAAGAATATTGACACTTCAATTTCATCCAGTAAGCAGGTATAGTAGATATTTAAAAATCGCTAACATATCTGAAAATTCACCTTTCCAAACGGATAAGGATATGATTTTTATTTTATTAGAGGATCATAAAACATTATTACACCAAATGCAATTGGCAATTGAAAAAGCAAACGAAGTTAAAGATGAAGGAACAATTGATATGATTGGAGGATACATTAAAGACCTTGAAAAAACAAGTTGGATGTTAAACGCTTGGACTAAGAATAAAGTGGAACAATTGAGAGCTGATATTGTCCTTTCGTAAGTAAAATAGAATAGTAAATTAATAAGTTATATAAATGAAGTTATTTCACGTTAAACGAAAAACTAAAACTGAAAATATATTCTCCCCAAAAATGGGAAGATTGATGGCAAAAGTAACATATATAAAAAAGTATTTTCTAATCTTTCCGGTTAGTACGGTACATAAGTATCGAGAGACGTACTATGGAGAAGTTAAAATGTATGATGACTGCCATTTATACATATAATAAAAAAATCTTACACTAATGAGTGTAAGATTTTTTTTTGAGTTTATTGGTCACAATTTTGGGTCTAAAACCCTGCAATTTTATTGCAGCACTTTCAGTTATATGAAAAATTAATACCTTT
>NZ_JBMKKT010000091.1:0-21617 GCF_049239625.1 Tenacibaculum sp. MEBiC06402 | reverse complement strand
TATGTTTATTTATGGAATACAGGAGCAAATACTGCAGATTTAACTGATGTTGTTGCAGGAACATACGAGGTCACTGTAGTTGATGCCAATGGTTGTAAAACAAAGCAAACTATCTCTCTTACAGCACCAGAAGAATTAGTAATAGAGAGCGAGGTCATTATAAATCCTACTTGTTTCGAAGGTAATGATGGTAGCATTTCAGTTAGTGTAGTTGGCGGAACTCCACCATATCAATACGAATGGACAAATGGTAATAATGCCCAATTATCCGAAGGATTAGCTGCAGGAAATCACGAAGTAATTATTACAGATAGTAAAGGTTGTTCGACGTCTAAAGCATTTGTCATTGAGAATCCAGCTCAAATTGAACTAAACTTGGGAGATGATGTTACATTGTGTCAAGGACAAGCTTATATAATTGATGGTAGAATAGAAAACGGAGTTAGTTATTCTTGGAGTTCTTCGAACGGATTTACAAGTTCGGATGCTGTAATTGAAGTAACTGATGAAGGCGTGTACAAAGTTATTGCAATAAATAGTGATGGTTGTGAGGTTCAAGATGAAATAGAAATTAAGAGATCTACAGAGGAAATTTCAGCGAATTTCTTAATGTCTTCACAAGTATTTACTGATGAAGTTTTTGTAGTTGTAAATGTGAGTAATCCGGTGCCTGATGAAGTGGACTGGATGTTACCTACTGAGGCTACAATTAAAGAAGTAAATGATGATTTTGCAGAACTTTCGTTTGCTGAAGAAGGAGAATATGAAATCACATTATATACTAAAAAAGGTGATTGTGAAGCATTTTTAACTAAGAAAGTACTTGTTTTAGAGAGAGACTTTGATGATCCTTCAAATGGTGGAGATAGTTCAGTTGATACTTCCCCAATGATTCAAGATTTAGTAATTTATCCAAATCCTTCTTCTGGAGTTTTCGCTTTAGAAGTTACATTGAAAGAGGAAAGTCCAATTAGTGTAAAAATATTTACACTTGTAGGAAACGATATGATCGATTATAAGAAAATGGAAAACCATAGTGAATATAAGATTGATTATAATTTGAACCTTACAACAGGACTTTACTTTGTAGTACTCGAGTCAAAAGGAGAGAGAATCGTAAAGAAAATTATTATCCATTAAAATATCAGAGAAATTAAGTTTAAAAACTCCGTCAATAGAAATTATTGACGGAGTTTTTTTAGTCCCTCAAGGATTAAACACTTTTACTAAATTTTATAACGTCTAAGATTGTTTAGGTTAAATTGAAGAAAGTATTATATAGATTTTTGATGTTTTTATTTTATCCCAATTTTAACAATGTTCATAACTAAACTCTTATATTAATCACTATTTCATTTGGAGATATCACTTATTAAAACCTTTTATATCTAAGTTTTCTGTCTTACTCGTATGTTTGAAACATTGATATAAATGCAAAAATTTATAATATTCCAGAAAAGTAACTGAGTATTTATTCAGGTGAAGCCGAAAAACCTTTAAAAGAGTAGGAAAAATTAAAAAAGAATTAGAAAATCATGAAAAATCTATTTTCAAGCAAATTAGCTATATTTAATGAAAAACAATTAAACCAGTTCCAATTAAAAATGACAGTTGGAGGCACAGTTGCAGACCGAACTACAAGTACAAACATTAACTCAAGTTCAAGTGTTGTAGGTATTAATATTACAGACCCCGAGCTTAGAGATAAAGATATCACTGATCCTGAGATTGATGATGCTGTCTCTAGCGATTACAGTGATTTGTAAAATCGTATCAAAAATTCTCTTACTGAGTGTCTTTATAAAACTTGGTTTTCATTTTAAAATGAAGTTTTTGAAAGTTGAGAAACTAATAATACGTTTTAGTCAATTATAAAAACATTCAAGTATTGAAAACGAATAATTACTCTGTTAATAACTATATTAACAGAGTATTTTATTTTTTGTTGGTAAATCTTATTTTAGCAAACACTTCAATTATTTACTAACATTTATGGCGCAAGAGACACAATATACCGAAGATAATATACGATCACTCGACTGGAAGGAACATATCCGTATGCGACCTGGAATGTATATCGGTAAATTAGGAGATGGTTCTTCTCCCGATGATGGTATTTATATATTAGTAAAAGAGGTACTGGATAACTCCATCGATGAGTTTGTTATGGGTACTGGTAAAACTATTGAAGTTTCTATTCAAGGTAATAAGGTAATCGTAAGAGATTATGGTCGTGGTATTCCTTTAGGAAAAGTAGTTGATGTTGTTTCAAAAATGAATACAGGTGGAAAATACGACTCTCGTGCGTTTAAGAAATCTGTTGGTCTAAATGGAGTTGGAACAAAGGCGGTAAATGCATTATCAACCTATTTTAGAGTAGAAAGTACTCGTGATGGTAAATCTGCCTCTGCTGAGTTTGAAAAGGGAAATCTAACCAATCAAGAACTTTTAGAAGAAACAACAAGAAGAAAAGGAACAAAAGTTACTTTTATTGCTGATGATGCCATCTTCAAAAACTATAAATATCGTCCAGAATACATTATTCGTTTATTAAAGAATTATGTGTACTTAAACCCTGGATTAACAATTGTTTTTAACGGAGAAAAGTTCTATTCCGAGAACGGATTAAAAGATTTATTGGAAGACAATAACAATCAAGATGATATGTTGTACCCAATTATTCATTTAAAAGGAGATGATATAGAGGTTGCTATGACACATAGTAAAACTCAATATTCTGAGGAGTATCATTCTTTCGTAAACGGACAAAATACAACACAAGGAGGTACTCATCAGGCAGCATTTAGAGAAGCAGTGGTGAAAACAATTCGTGAATTCTATGGAAAGAATTTTGATGCATCCGATGTTCGAAAATCAATTATAAGTGCCATTTCTATTAAAGTAATGGAACCTGTCTTTGAAAGTCAAACTAAAACCAAGTTAGGTTCAACAGAAATGGGTGGGGGTTTACCAACTGTTAGAACTTATATTAATGATTTTATTAAGACAAATCTTGATAATTATTTACATAAGAATCCTCAAATAGCTGAAGTTCTCCAAAAGAAAATTTTACAGGCAGAAAAAGAGCGTAAAGAACTTTCTGGAATAAGAAAATTAGCTCGTGAACGCGCAAAAAAGGCGAGTTTGCATAACAAGAAGTTGCGCGATTGTAGAATTCATTTTGGTGACACAAAAAAAGAAGATTATCTAAATACAACGCTCTTTATTACGGAGGGAGATTCTGCATCTGGTTCTATAACAAAGTCAAGAAATGTTAATACCCAGGCCGTATTTAGTTTAAAAGGAAAGCCTTTAAACTCATACGGATTATCAAAGAAAATAGTTTACGAGAATGAGGAATTTAACCTATTACAAGCAGCTTTAAATATCGAAGATGGTTTAGAGGGCTTACGTTATAATAATATTGTAATTGCTACCGATGCCGATGTTGATGGAATGCACATTCGATTATTATTAATTACGTTCTTTTTACAATTCTTTCCCGAAGTAATTAAAGAAGGACATTTATATATCTTGGAAACTCCATTATTCAGAGTTCGTAATAAGAAAGAAACATATTACTGTTATTCCGAAACTGAAAAACAAGAAGCTATTCAAAAATTACGTGGTAAACCTGAGATAACTCGATTTAAAGGATTAGGTGAAATTTCTCCAAATGAATTTGTTCATTTTATTGGAGAAGATATGCGATTAGATCCTGTAATGTTAGATAAAGAAATGTCAATTGACCAGATGTTACAATTCTACATGGGGAAAAATACACCAGATCGTCAAAAATTTATTATTGAAAACTTAAAAGTAGAGCAAGATTTAGTTACTACAGAAGAGTAGTTGTAAAAATGTAATTGTGATTGATGAATAAGGAAGAAATACTACTTTGGGAGCAAGTAGAGGCATACAAATTTGAAACATTTGATGAAGATTATGGCTTTTCAATAAAACTAGCACATGAAAACAAATGGACCATTCAGTTCACTGAAGATGCAATTTTAGAATATAAGAAGTTTATGTTCTTAGCAGCCATTTCTAGTCAGATGGTTTCTCCATCTCATATTATTGATATCGTTTGGCACCAGCACCTTACATTTTCTCATTCTTATAAAAAGTTTTGTGATTTGCTAGGTAAAACTATTAATCATATACCATCTACAGGTAAACTTGGAGAAAGAGAGGTTTTAAAAAATGCAGTAGATTTTACAAAAGAGAAGTATGAAAAATACTTTGATAAACAGAATTCTATAATTTGGAGTGTTAAATCTTTTGAAGAATCTATAAAATTAAACCAAGCTAGTAATAAATGGAACTTATCAAACAGTCAGTTAATTTTAGGAGGCTTATTATTATTAGTTCCTACATTTTTTTTATGGAAACCAATTTTGTTGAAAATAGGGAATCCAGACTTTATTCAAATCTCAATAGCGGCACTAATTGTTAGTATCTTATTAATTGAATATTTTATAAGAGATGGCTTTAATACAGCCTATAGTTCATTAGTTTACGACAATGATTATGTTCGAAAGTTACGTCCAGAAGAATCAATTGTTATCGCAACTAAAAACACAGATCAGTTGACTCTATACAAGATAAACAACTTGTTTGAAAACCATTTAATTGAAACAGAAGGAAATAGTACAAAACTAAAAATAGTTAAAAATGTAAATCAAACAGAGGATGTAATTGAAAATTCTATTTTGAATGCTGTTAAGGAACATCCAGAAAATGATTTAAGAGTTGTTATAAATGAAGTTAGTAATAAACCTCTAATAACAAGGTTGTTAGATACTGCTAATTTAATAGAAAATAAAATATTTAACTCAAGGGCTATTGTAGAACATAGAATAGTGGTTTCATTTATTTTATTTTTACTTTATTCTTTTCTTTTTTCACGATTTATTTTAGGAACTATCAGAAATAAACCTGTTTTAATTCTTATGGTTTTCATAGTATTATCTTTGGTATTATTCTATGTTTATTTAACCGACAGATATAAAACATTATTTAAAAGAAAATTTTTATCTACAATAGATACGCATGTTGATACAGATCAATATTTAGATGGCCTGTTATCAAATGAACATATCATTTTTGCAGGAGCGCTAACGGCTTTAGTAGTTTCAAGTGGATATGGACCGCAAAAGAATAAATCTTCTTGGTTCAATTCATCTTGTTCTTCTTGTAGCAGTTGCAGCTCATGTAGCTCTTGTAGTTCCTGTAGTAGTTGTAGTTCTTGTGGCGGATGTGGAGGAGATTAAGTATATTACACTGGTAAATTATAATAACAAACTCAAAACGCTTAAACGTTTATAATACATGAGTGAAGAAAATAATAATTACGAACACGAAGAAGGTATAACAAACGAAAATCAATCTGAAAATTCAGAATCGATAACGAAAGTTACCGGTATGTACAAGGATTGGTTCTTAGATTATGCTTCTTACGTAATTTTAGAGCGTGCGGTACCTTCAATTGAAGACGGTTTTAAACCTGTGCAGCGTAGAATCATGCATTCTATGAAAGACTTAGATGATGGTCGTTATAATAAAGTAGCGAATATCGTTGGTCATACAATGCAATATCACCCACATGGTGATGCGTCAATTGCCGATGCCATGGTACAAATGGGACAGAAGGAATTACTGATTGATATGCAAGGAAACTGGGGTAATATCTTAACAGGAGATAGAGCTGCAGCCTCACGTTATATCGAAGCACGTTTATCTAAATTTGCCTTAGATGTTGTTTTTAATGCAAAAACTACCGAATGGCAATTATCTTATGATGGTAGAAAAAATGAACCTGTTAATCTTCCAGTTAAGTTTCCATTGTTATTAGCACAAGGAGCAGAAGGTATTGCGGTTGGTTTATCTACCAAAATTTTACCACATAATTTTAATGAGTTAATTGATGCTTCTATCAAGTATTTAAAAGGAAGAAGTTTTACATTGGTTCCTGATTTTTTAACTGGTGGAATTGCAGATGTTTCAAATTATAATGATGGAAAAAGAGGAGGGAAGGTTCGTGTGAGAGCTAAAATTTCTCAGTTAGATAAAAAGACTTTGGTAATCACTGAAGTTCCTTTTGGTACAACAACTTCTTCTTTAATTGATAGTATTCTTAAAGCAAATGATAAGGGTAAAATTAAGATTAAGAAAATAGAGGATAATACTGCAGCAAATGTTGAAATTTTAGTGCATTTACCACCAAATATTTCTCCAGATAAAACCATTGATGCTTTGTATGCTTTTACTAGTTGTGAAAGCTCTATATCTCCGTTATCTTGTATTATTGAAGATAATAAACCAATTTTTATCGGAGTTTCAGAAGTTCTTAAAAAATCAACCGATTTTACGGTTGAATTACTTAAAAGAGAACTTGAAATTCAATTAAATGAATTAGAAGAACAATGGCATTTTTCTTCTTTAGAACGCATTTTTATTGAAAATAGAATCTATCGTGATATTGAGGAACAAGAAACTTGGGAAGGTGTTATTGAAGCAATAGATTTAGGATTAAAACCTCATACAAAACATTTAAAAAGAGCTGTAACAGAAGAAGATATTGTTCGATTAACTGAAATTAGAATTAAAAAGATTTCAAAATTCGATATCGATAAAGCAAAACAGTTTATTGAAAGTTTAGAAGAGAAAATCGCAGATGTAAAGCACCATTTAGATAATTTAATTGAATTTGCAGTTGATTATTTCAAAGACTTAAAAGCAAAATACGGAAAAGGAAAAGAGCGTAAAACTGAAATTAGAATCTTTGATGACATTGTTGCTACTAAAGTAGTAATGCGTAATTCTAAATTATATGTAAATAGAGAAGAAGGTTTTATTGGAACTTCATTGCGAAAAGACGAATTTGTATCTGATTGCGCAGATATTGATGATATCATAGTATTTAAAGAAGATGGTTCGATGGTCGTAACAAAAGTTGATTCCAAAACCTTTGTTGGTAAGGGAATTATTCATGTAGCTGTTTTCAAAAAGAAAGATAAACGTACAGTTTATAACTTAATTTATAAGGATGGAACTCGCGGTCCTAGTTATATGAAACGTTTCAACGTAACTTCTGTTACTCGTGATAAAGAGTACGACTTAACCAACGGAAGTAAAGGATCCAAAGTTTTATATTTTTCAGCAAACCCAAATGGTGAAGCCGAAGTTGTTACGGTATTATTAAGAGCTGTTGGTAGTATAAAAAAGCTTAAATGGGATTTAGATTTTGCTGATTTAGCTATCAAGGGTAGAGGAGTTCGTGGAAATTTAGTAACCAAACATAGTATTAAAAAAGTTGAGTTTAAAGAGGCTGGTGTTTCTACATTAAAACCTCGAAAAATTTGGTTTGATGATACGGTTCAGCGCTTAAATGTTGATGAAAGAGGTGAGTTACTCGGGGAATTTAGAGCGGAAGATAAAATTTTAATTATCAACCAATCGGGTAAAATTAAAGCCGTTACTCCTGATTTAGCAATGCACTTCGATAACGATATGATTGTTTTAGAAAAGTGGAAACCAAATAAACCTATTTCTGCAATTTATTACGACGGACATAAAGAACGTTATTTTGTTAAACGTTTCTTGTTAGAAAGTCCAGATAAGGAAGAAGTGTTTATCACTGACCATGAAAAATCACAATTACAGATTGTAGCTACAGATTATCGTCCGATTGCGGAAATTAGTTTTTCTAAAAGAAGTTTGCCGAAAATGGAAGTGAATTTCGAAGAATTTATTTCTGTAAAAGGGATTAAGGCAATTGGAAATCAATTGACTCAAGCTAAAATTAGAACTGTGAATTTACTAGATCCTTTACCTTTTGAGGAGCCAGAGGAAAAGGTGGAAGATATTGAGGTAAACGAAGAGGAAACAATGGATTCTTCAGATGAAATAGATAAATTCAAGGAAAATAAAGCGAACAAGGCTTTACAGGCAGCTATAAAGAAGAAGAAAGAAGGCGGCGACGATGAAAATCAAACGGCGTTATTTTAAATGAAATTAAAGCATTTATATTTAGGATTAGCGATTCTCGGTATTTGTTATACTTGGTACTATAATATTCAGTATTTCCAATATGCCGATAATCCTTCTTTTGCTAATTTTTTTGCTGATGCGAAATCTAATTTTGCTGGAAAATCTTTAAGTGCTGATTTGTTAGTAGTGGTGCTAACTTTTTTCGCTTTTTATATTCCAGATGCGATTAAATTGAAGATTAGATACTGGTGGGTTTTGATTCCGCTCACCTTTGTTATAGCAATTGCATTTACATTTCCTTTATATTTATATATTCGAACGAATACTTTAGAAAAAAGAGCGCATATTGAATAATATTTTTCCATATCAATTTGATTTAAAAAATCCTCTAGGAATTTTAGCTTACATATCGACTGTGATTTTTGTGGCTTGGTTAATTTCTAGGATTATTCGATATATTATAGAGCTTATCATTGATTCGAAAAAAACTGATCGCTATGGACGAACGAGTATTCAGTTTTTTAGAAATTCAGTTAAGTTTTTCTTAGGATTAGTGGCACTCGTTTTTATTGTTTTAACGGTACCAACATTAAGAAGTAAAGCAACTTTGATTTTTTCTGGGGCAGGAATAATAGCAGCAATTATTGGTTTTGCGGCTCAAGCTGCGTTATCTAATTTAATAGCTGGAGCGTTTATTGTAATATTTAAACCTTTTCGAGTTGGTGATTATATCAAGTTAGATGATACCAGAGTTGGAATAGTGGAGGACATTACACTTCGTCATACAGTGATTAATAATTTTGAGAATAAGAGATTAATTATTCCAAATTCTGTAATTAGTACAGATTCCGTTTTAAATCACACTATTGAAGACTCTAATGTATTAAGTTTTAATAATTTTAAATTAGGATTAAGAGCTGATATTGATTTGGCTCGTTCTATTATACAGGAAGAGGCTATAAAACTTCCTATGGTTATGGAGGATGACACTTCTGTAATTGATGTGAGGGTTATTGACATACATGAGAGTTATATCCATATGCGTGCTTACGTATGGATGAACGAACCTTTTCAAGAATTTAGAGGTAAATGTGCCTTAAAAGAAGCAGTTCATAAGCGTTTTATTAAAGAGGGTGTTGATTTACCTATTCCGATAAGTAAAATTGAACGTATAGAAGGTTTATTATAAAACTTCATTATTAATTACAGCTGCATTCTGTATTAAATAACTCGACTTTTTGTCCCTCTTCTTTTTTCATGTTACTTTCGATTAGTTTGTAGTTATCAAAATCGATTTGATATGCTTTATTAACTTCTTCATTATCATTCCATATTGAAACGTAGTATATATCTTTTTTTACGTACCAATTCCCTAAGTGTTCTTCTAGTTCCTCTTCAAAAACTAATTTTTCGTTTTTTAAATCATAAATAGACAATCCACTTGTATCAGAATGCCAATCTGAGATTAAATATCTATTGTTATTAGTCAAGAAGTAAGAACCTCCATTAAAAGTAGTTATTTTTCCTTCTAAATTAATTATAATAATCTGTCCATTATAATCTCCAAACTTTGACAAAACAAAAAGTGAGTTAGAAGGTTGTTTTGTCGGAGCTACAATACCATGATTATCACCCAAAGCATCAATCTCCTGAAATTTCAATTCTTTAAATACCTTTTTGTTTTTTAATACTCTAACTTTCGCTTTACAATCGAAAGAATAGAACGTGTCAACTGGTTTAAATTGAATAATTTCAACTAAAAAGTCTCTAAATTTATGTTCATTTATGGATAATAATACCGATTCACCAACAAGTTTACCATTATGAAGATATCCTTTCTGAGAAAACTTGATTCTACTTTTATGAACATAACCAATCATTCCTTTTTCGTTTTCTATTACCCACCAATTTGATTCTTTATTTGGGAAATATGAAAAATACTCGTTCGTTTTAAGTACGCCAATGATTTCACTTTTATTACTCTTTTCCAATCGAATATTTACATACCCATCTGGATCATTAATAATTCCAATATTAGATTGTGAATTACAGTAGGAAACTATGAACAAACAAACGAAAAATGTGATAAATTTAATATTCATAACTAAAAATTGTTATTTCTTATTTATTGGTTATAATGAACTTCGCTCAATATTTTCTAATCTAGCATAAAGAATTTGTTCATTTATTTCTAGTAAATTAATAAGTTGCAACGCAACAAAAGCAGCTGTTCCAAGTATTCCATCTTTAGTATCACTAAATTCAATTTGTAACTCAATATTATTCGTATGGTCATCATTAGAAATATCTTCAGGATCGTTCCAAGTTCCAGTTATTTTCGTTTCGGTTACAGCTTTTAAAAAGTTAAAGATATCAGATTTACTTTCAGGAATTATGATAGTTAAAATTTCCTCTCTTGAACGTGGTATTCTAATATTCATAGCAGTATCTCCATATAACACAGCATAAAGAATATCACAAGCTTCTTCCAGTAACATTTCACCTTTTTGTGATCTTTGAAAAGTTTCAATTTTATGTAATCCTAAGTGCGGTGGATTTATAAGGAAACCTGTTTCAAGTAATTCGCTTCTACTAGTATTTTTATAAGCATCAATAAAAGCATTAATTCTGTGATCGGTAAAACCTTTTTTAGTTATCCTAGCAATTCGATTTTTTAATATTTTAAGTTTTTCTTTTTGTTCATGTAAACTGTGTCTTTCACAAGTCAAGTAAATTATTTGATCAATAAGCCAATCCTTATCTTTTTTATTTAACTGAGCGCTAATTCTAGATTCTAATTCAGGAAATAACTCATCTTGAGCGTTTTTAATAATATTACTTATATCATCCATAATGTTATTATTAATTATTTATCTAATAAACAAAACTCTCACAGAATCCTCACAATATTTAGACAATTATTTTGTTATATTAATGTTTAAATTAATCTAAAAACTTCCATTATGTTAAAATCAATTTTAAAATTAGAAGGTGTTCATGAACTAAAAAGAACAGAACAAAAACTTGTTAATGGTTCAGGTAATGATTGTCATTCTACGAACGGTAATGACTGTGAACCATTTAATAACCCTAATTATTTCAATTGTTTAAGAACATGCGCGGGTTCTTGTTCAGGAAGTGGACAGTGCTACGAGCAAATCAAGTAAATTAGAAAGCGACTTTTATAGTCGCTTTTTTTTAAGTTTTTTCTTATCTAAGAAGATTATATCTAAGAATACAATAAATGGCTCTAAACCCATCTTTCCAACCAATTTTTTTACCCTCGGCATAAGTTCTTCCGTAGTATGAAATTCCTACCTCATAGATTCTGATATTCGGAATTCTTGAAATTTTTGCTGTCACCTCTGGATCAAAACCGAATTTATTCTCTTTTAATGTAAGGCTTTGAATCATTTGAGTATTGAATAACTTGTAGCAAGTTTCCACATCTGTCAAATTCACATTACTAAAAATATTAGATACAAAGGTTATAAATTTATTAGCGAGAGTTTGCCAAAAAGAAAGTGCTTTATGTGGACTTCCGCCAATAAAACGAGATCCGTACACAACATCTGCTTTTCCCAATAAAACAGGGTTCAATAAATTATTATATTCATTTGGATCATACTCTAAATCTGCATCCTGAATTATTAAATAATCTCCAGTAGCTTGTTTAATTCCTTCTCTAACTGCAGCTCCTTTTCCTTTATTATTTTCAAGTTTTATGTATTGTATATCCAATTCATCATTCTCGTTTATAAAATCAATTATTAATTGATGCGTATTATCTGAAGAAAAGTCGTTTATAATGATAATCTCTTTTTCAATAGTATTACTTAGATGAACTCTTTTAATTTTTTCGAGTAGTAGAAGTATTGTAGCTTCTTCGTTATAAGTCGGGATAACTATTGATAATTTGGTGAAGCTCATTTTGATAATACTTTATTTAAAACAATAGACGGTATTAGTAATTGAACACAATAAATAGGTATTAAATATCTAAAATTATTAATGGGATGCGCAATAATACTAAATCCAGCATAAAACAAAAGAAACATTAAAAGAAAATAAACAAGATTTTTTTGTTCCTCCAAGTAATGGTCTTTTTTTCGGAATATGGTAATAATTGAGCCAAAGAAAATGATCCATAGAAAAGTTGTAAATATTTTTCTAATTGGGTTTATTTTATGCAGAAATGAATACTCATAATCATAGTTCTGTATATGGAGATTAAAATAGTCTCGTATGAATTTATTGGGTTTAAATTTTTTTACGTGAGGTATTTTATAAGCATAAAAAAGTTGTTTGAAATTAGGAAACAAATAATATTTAAAATATTCAAGAGGATAGTTCTTTATTAAAAAAGACGAGTGTTTTTTGAACTTTTTACCCATATAAACCCATGCTTTTGTATAGCTATATCCTTCAGTTTTCATTGTATAATACAACATCTGTTTACCAGGAAAATCATTTTTCCACATAAAATCTGTTGCATTAATGTGCTTGTGAGAGTAAATAGAGTCAGGATAAGAGGTGATTACGGTATGAATGAATTTATTGTCTTTATCATCAATATTTTCTGGTTTTAAATCAATATAAGGTATAATTGACACAGCATTATTTAGAGTCGCCCAACCACTAAATCCAGAAAATTCATCCACTTCGTAGGTTTCATAAATTTCATTTTTATCAATTGTATAAATAAGTAAACTAATTAATATAGGAACTGATGAGAGAAATAGAAATCTTTTACTCCTTTTGACATGGATAATTAAAATGCTGAATGATAAAATAGGGTAGAACAGAGCAGTATATCTAACATTAATTGTAAAATAAAATACAACAAAATGTAAAATTACGAGAAGCGTTGTAGGTTTTTTAAGAATCCATAATGAGGTTGTTAGATATAAGAGTGTTAATGAATTAAATATTGTATCACTCATTATATAATTTGTGCAAAAAAGAACACTTGGAGAAAAAATAAGGAGTGATGATAAGATATAAAAAGTGATTCTATTAAAATGAAAAAAAAAACTTATTGAAATAAGAAATAAGATAGTAGCAAAGGAGTTGATTATAAATTGTCCAATAAAAACCATGCTTGTTTTTACGGAAATAGAATGAAAAAAATCAAGAAACCAAGAATACCCAATTGGTCTAAATCCATTTATGGTACCGGTTTTGGCAGACAAAATATAATTACCTGTATCCGCCATTGTTGCCGGATATGGATAGGTAAGTTTTAAAACAATATAAATTATTACATAGGAGGCAAGAAATAGCATTAGATCGTTTCTTTGCTCTTTCTTCAAGAGAAAGGAAAAAAAGGTGTTATTTGAAATAAATTTATTTTTTTCTAGGGATTTAAGCATTCCTCATTAAAGTTATCTTTACAGTCTATTACATTTAATTTCATACAAAAGTAAAAATATAATCAAATTACGATCTATGTTTTTCAAATGCCTGATGAACAATTTTTTCTAGTTCGTCATATTTTACATTAAGTGAATTTGAAGTTATTGATATTGGCGATCCATACATATTATAATTTGCTTTTAAAATTCGCTTGGTGATTCCGTTTTTTGCTCGATCAATGTATTTTTCAGGTTTATTTGTGTCTAACATCATAATTTTCGTAGAGGCAATTTCTAAGGTTCTTATTTGAATAATGTCTTCCCAATTTATGAGTCCAACATTAGTTGCGTTTGTGTTATCTGTTATACCATTTTCATCAATGATTAGACCTATTTTAGTTTTAAATAATTTCCTTGAAATAAAAATAACACATAATCCAAAGAAAATAACGGATGAAATTCCAACAATGGTGATTATTGTTGAACTTTTAAAGATTGGATTTATAAATCTCTCGGGCATAAGTATAAAAACAGCACCCGCTACAACAAATAGTAATGCACCAATAAATAATAAAATGGTTTTAGTTTTACTTATTTCAATTTCAATTTTATCGCTCATTTAGCTCTTTTTTATTGTTGGTATAGGAATGTATGTATTATCTCCTGGTACTTTAGGAAAGGTTTTATTTTCCCAATCTTCTTTAGCTTTTTGAAGACGCTCTTTACTATGTGAAACAAAGTTCCATAATAAGAATCGTTCTTCTGGAAATGGTTCTCCTCCGAATAATAAAATTTGAGAATTGGCATCTAAGCAAATTTCACATTCATTATCGGTTTTACTAATTAACATTTGACCTGACTCAATTTTTTGCTCTTCATTAATAATCGCTCCTTTTACAACAACAAAAGCTATTTCTCCTTTGACTTGTCCTTTAAGGTTTAATGTAGTTCTTTCACTGGCAAAAATATCTGCCATAAACAAAGGAGAGTATCCTTGTAAAGGTGCTGACAATCCAAATGCGTTTCCAGCAACAACCTTTATGGTGAGATTATCAGAATTAATTTTAGGAATTTCCGAATTTGGAAAATAATCGAATCTAGGATTTATTTCTTCTTTTTCGATAGGTAATGCAACCCATATTTGATATCCATGCATTAAAAATTCTTCATTGGTTCTTTTTTCCTTTGGAGTTCGTTCGGTATGAGTTACTCCTTTGCCTGATGTCATAAAACCAACATCACCTGGAGAAATGATTTGTACACTCCCTGTGCTGTCTCTATGTTCAATTTCTCCTTCAAATAAATAGGTTAGGGTACTTAAACCAATGTGTGGATGCTGATCTACATCCATATACCTTCCATTTCCAATCTTAGAAGGTCCCATGTGATCAATAAATGTAAAGGGTCCCACTTGTCTTTTTTTACGAAATGGAAGTAATCTTCCAACCATAAAATTTCCAAGATCGGCTTGACGTTCATTTACAAGTAATTTATTATTAGCCATAGTTATTTGTCTTTTTAATTATTTGGTTCAATATGTATTAATACATTTCCTAAATTAGGAATTACTTCTTTCAAATGATCTTTCAATTTGTGAGCTATTTCATGTCCTTTTTTAACTGACATTTCTCCATCAACAATAGCATGTAAATCGACATGATATTTCATGCCTGCTTTTCGAATAAAACATTTTTCAGTGTCAAGAATTCCCACTACTTTGATGGATTCATCTCTTATGTTTTCTAGTAAGTCATCATAAAGATGTTCATCCATAATTTCACCTAAAGCAGGTCTAAATATTAAATAGCTATTGTAGAGAATAAATACAGAAGCAAATAATGCAGCCCAATCATCCGCAGCTTCATATCCATTTCCTAAAACAAGAGAAATAGAAATTCCTATGAACGCCATTACGGAAGTAATTGCATCGCTTCGATGATGCCAGGCATCCGCTTTTAATGAAGAACTATTGGTTTCTTTGCTTTTTTTAATAACTACTCTGTATGATATTTCTTTCCATAAAATAATTGCTCCTAGAATAAATAAAGTCCAGGATTCAGGAACTTTATGGGGTGTTTGAATATTTTGAATACTTTCATATGCAATGATGGTGGCTGATGTAACTAGAAAAGCAACCACTAAAAACGTAATTAATGGTTCAATTTTTCCATGTCCGTAAGGATGATTATCGTCAGCTGGTTTTTTAGCGTATTTTAAACCTAACAAAACAAGAAAAGAAGATAAAATATCAGTCGTTGATTCTATTGCATCTGCAATTAAGGCGTAAGAATTACCAAAGAAACCTGCGAGTCCTTTAATAAGTGCTAAAAAGGTATTACTGATAATACTGAAATAAGTTGTTTTAATTGCAGTCTGCTCGTTATCCATTTTTCAGTTTTATGACGTCTATGAATATACGATTTTTCTTGATTTTCTTTTGTAGAATATGGAACGGATTCCAAGTTAATGTAATGTAGTATAAGAAGTAGGAGAGAAGTAACCTGAAGTTAAGTTCTTTGATTTAGAACCTAGGATTTTAGTTAGCTGTTAATTTAAAATATGGTAAGCCGATGCAAATAAAGTGAATAAAATTTTCGATTTTGTAGGTTTAATTCTAATCCTGATAATACTAAACAAATACCAGTTTATTAGTTTTAGAGTTATTCACTCATCCATTTCAATAGATCATCTTGATTTACAATGGACCACGAATGCGGATGTCTTTCTCCATTCGCACGATAGCCTCTATTTTTAGTTTCTATAAGTTCTATTTTATCATTACCGAATTCTGCACTTAGTTTGTCTGATAATTTTTTAAGATAAAAAGCATTTAAGTCTTCGTAATCATTTTTTCTGTTTTCTTTCCACCATTTTAAGTCTGGCTCAGTGTAAAATCTGATTTTTAAAGATTTTAAGTTTTTTAAATTTTTGATATTTTGTGTTTCTAGAGTAAATGGAGAATTCATCTCATATTTGTCTATTCCATTTTTAGGATTACCGAATTCTTTTTCTAGAAAACTTTTAATCCATGTTGCCTCTTGAATTGAAGTTTTCGAAAAATGTGATGTTATGTTTTTTTCAGCAGTTCTGTAAAGTCCTAAAAGATCGATAGGGGAGTCCACCACAAAAACACCTTTAGGTTGTATCTGACTTTTTATTTCCGCTAGATAATTACTAATTAATAAACTCACATTTCCCCCACTCGAAAAACCTCCGATAAAGATTCTTTCTTTTGATATGTTATTTTCTAATATTATTTTTTCTAACCTTTCTGCTAATTGTTTTTTTTCTGATTGTTTTAAGAACAAATGTTCGTTCAAGTTCATTGCTAAAACAGAAAATCCATACTTTTTGCTGCTTTCTAAAATTTTAAACTCGGATAATGTGTTTTTAGCATTACAAGGAAAACAAGGAAACAAAATTAACAGTCCGTTTTGTTTTTCTGATTTCATTAAATCAAATTCTGATGTTGTTATTCTTGTTGTTTCATTGTTTTCTTTATTTAATTCTTTACAGGAAAATATGATTAACAATAAAGATATAATGAGTATTCTCATTTTTTAAATAATTAGAGGTTCACTATCAATGTGTTTTTAATTAAGAAAAATGATAAAATCTTTTCTCTATGTTTCTGGAAAAACACCTCATTAAACTCGGAAATATTTGTTTTTTAGAAATTCAATGTACGTTCTTGTTTTTTTGTTTTATTATCCATTAATATTCCAATTACGATTATCATAAGAGCAACCAAAACAACTCCAATTTTAATACTTACATCAATATTATTTTGAACAACAAAGCTCACAGCAAATGAAAGTCCAAAACTTGCGGTCCATTTAGTGTAAAAATTATTAGGTACGAAATGTAACTTACTCTTAAGGTGTTTTTTAAAATTAATCAGTTTTATTTTAAATAATTCATTGTTAAATGATGGTATTTTCTCAAGTTCTAAATACTGAATATAATTTTCGATCTGTTCAATTTGTTCAGATGCTAGGTCTTTTTCTTTTAGGTTTTGTAAAATAGATATGAAGTTTTTAAATGTTTTAATTTCTGATTTTACATTGGTTTTTGAAAGTTGTTTTTTGAGATAAATAATTGTTGATTTTAAATCATTGGTTTCAACAACTAAATCAGAACCTGTAAGCTCTGTTAATTGAACATCTAATGCATTTGCTATTCTTTTTATAGTTTCTCCTGTTGGGACGGACTCATTATTTTCAATTCTTTGGATTGTTCTTAAACTCACCTTTGATTCCTCAGCTAAATATTCTTGTGACATTCCACGTGATGCTCTTAATTCCTTTAATCTTTGCGCTAAATTTTTCGTTTCCATTTTAATATTGTTTATTGTTTCAGCAAATATATATTGGAAACATACTTACTGATTACGTCAAGTTAACGTCATCTTTACGTCATGTAGTAAAAGTGATTCCATATTTTATGTAAAAAAAAGAAAATATAATTAGATTAAATTTCTGCGGATGTCTATAATGATGCAGAACTATTACCAATTCCAAAAATTAAGTTATCATGTTTTTCGTTTCAGTATAAATATTCCAATTCCAATACAAAGGGAACTAATAATAATATTTTCTAAGGATTTATCTACATATCCACCCCATCCGTAAAAACCACTTTCTTTATAAAAAATTGTCCATAACCCAACTGAAATTAGGAGAAAAGCAATTAACTTATTTAGGTTTTTCATTTTAGAAAGATTATTGAAATGCTAAAAAATAATTAGAGAAGCATTCTATTTAAAAGTATTAAATTTTCATGTAATGCTCTTTATAGTTTTAATCTATCATATCTTATTATACAGAGTTTATTCAAGTTTTATTGATGTGAATAAATATAAAATTCCCTTTTTTTCCTTTGTGGAGCGGAGAGTTTTTCTGCTTGTAAATTAAATTTCTAATTCTATAAATTATTCTCTTTATCATTACAATTCTAAGTAATTATGCATCTTGTTGTAGTTAGTTTTTTTATCCTTTGTTTTCATATAAATACCATTCAGTCAAAGTCAGATTTGAAATTAATAATTTTTCTCCGAGATATAATTGTACAATTCCGCTTTTCTTTCCCTTTTTCCACTAGTTTGTAATGTTTACTTTCATATGCGCCAATAAAGTCAGAAATTTCGATTTCCACATTTTCCCAATTATTAAAATCATTTTCTCCACTCGCATATTTAATCCAAATTACGCCATCGCCAACAAATTTCCATTCTAGTTCATCTTCTGATTCATTGATTTTATAATTCTCCTTATTCCATAAAAAACACTCACCTGTTCCGTCATTATTAAAAGTAATACCATAATTATAAATCATAGTTCTCAGACCGCTTCCATCATCGGCTCCTCCAACCCAAGTTCCTATTAGAATATCTTTTTCAGTTTTCATAATGTTGATTTAATTACCCACAAGATATTTGTGTATGATTTTATTACTTAGTTTAAGTACTAAAGTTAGGAAATAAATCATAGATAGAATGTCTGTGAGGACTTTCGTATTTAGGCTAGAACTAGCAATGAATTATCTATGGTATTGGTCATTGACTTTAATGGATTTATAACTTAATGTGAACTTACATCATTTTCTAGAATACAAGGGTTTATAAAACTATCGTAATGTTCACGTTTCTTCCAATATAGTATGAATAGGAGAGCAATAATTACTAAAAGAATATACAACACGCTACCCTCTGGTCCAAAAACTCCTCCAGTAAATATGTTATTAGGTGTATTAATACTAATTACAGAAACTTTAGCAATATTTCCACTAATAGGAAATCCAAAAAGAGCACCAAGAAATAGGTTCCAAGAAAAGTGCATTCCAATAGACATACCCAATCTTCCCGTTATTAAAAAAGGTAAGCATATAATTATCGCGTCCACACCTAAATTAATAGTGGATATAATAGTAGCACCTTCATTAAAAATATGAGCAATTCCAAATAAAGGAGCAATTAAAATAAGAATAATTAAGGCTCTTTTCTTAGGCTCTTTTTTAAGTACTCGTAGTGCTTCATAAGCAATGTAAAATAGAAAAGCTCTAAAAAATATTTCTTCAACAGAGGTTCCTACTATTAAACCAAATATTTCAGATAAAAGCCCCGCTAAAAAAGAGTAATTAAAAGAATAGTTCGATGAATATACAGTGAAGTAATCTACAATCTTTAAATTACCAGAAAAATACATTAACAAGAAGAATAAAGATAGCTGTATTAATGAAATTAAGATACCAATAAAAAATTCCTTTATCCATATTCGATTAATGCTTAAGCCATATTTTTTAAATGATGATTTTTCTAAATATTTAATTTGTACAAATAAACTGAATACAACTGATATTAGATAAATTGAAGCAGATATGACTCCTCGTAAAAGACTTGAATCTAAAAATTCTTGTAAAGCTAACTGTAAAGGAATATTAATGATAAAGGTGATTACTAAAAATAATAATAATCTCCATATAGGACGAATTTTATTTTTAGAGTTATAAATAATTTTATGCATACTTAAATTGCTTTTAAAAGATTAATAATATTTTTAATCGCAATTTACGTCCGTTGTGTTTTTTAAAATAGAATGAAATTAGCCACGTTTTTAAAAATCAAAATTTCCTTATTTTCTTTGGGTTAAAGCCAATATATAATTTAAATACTCTAATCATATGACTATGATCTGAGAACCCACAAGTTAGAGCAATTTCTGTTATAGACATATTGGTGTTAAATAAAAAATACAATGCTTTATTAACTTTTACTTTTCTCATATAATCACCCAATGTACCTTTATAGTATTTTTTAAAATATTTGGAAATTGTTACTGGATGAACATTTAATATATGTGCTAATTCATTTAGCGTAATAAATTCATTCCAACGATCTTCAATAATCTCTTTAAGTCGATTAACCCATAAGGGTTTATAAGCGGAAGTTTTATTACTTGTAAATAATGATTTCATCGAAAGCTGGATAGAATCACTGGAGTGAGAATCATTAATCTGAAATTCATTATAGATTTGAATTAAGTCTAAATATGTCTCAACACTTCTATTTTCAGTAATAGTTAGATCATGAAAATTCAGGTTATTTTTTGAGAAGAAATCACTCTTTAATTCCAAATTAAGGTTTTTGGAAGGAAAGGATGTAAATCTATTTCTATGAATTTCTCCTTGATCATAAACCATAATTTTCCCAGGAGAAACTTGTGTGTCTTTAATTTTTCTTGATTCTAGGTTCCCTCCTTGAAGAATTAGTGACAAATGTATATCTTCATGTGAATGCCATTCTTCTGAAACAGGTTCGTTATAATTGACGATAGAGATCGTACATAAATCTAAATCAAATTTACTGTTTGTTCTGCCTAAAAAGGTATTAGATTTTAATTTCAATTTAGTTTTTAAGTTTGTGGCCAACGTATTTGTATATGTTTTGTTGCGGGAAAAGGACGCGAGTCATTTTCCCTTGATGCGGAAAGATAATTAATAAGATTGAATTTCCGGTGAGATCCCGAAGCTTCGGGACAGCCGAAATTAATTATACAAGTTGTTGGCTTTTAGTGCTTTAATTCTTTAATATATTTTTATCATTTCTTATGAATTCAATTAATTCCCACGAATTCCCATTTTTGAATTCATATTTTGTATATCCAAATTCTTTACTCCAAAAAACTGTTTTTAAATCATACGCAAATGGCATGTCATTATATGATTCCGCGTCTATTTCGATTGATTTGTATTTTGATTTATTTTTAAATTTCGATTTCAATTCAGATATTTTAAATGTAATTTCTGAATATGATAAAGTATCTCTTCTTTTTTTTAAGTTCAGAGTCAGATAGTCAGTTTCTTTCCCAGAACTTAATTGTAAGATATCAACATAATCTCTAGTCACTTTATTTCCGATTGAACTTGTAAAAGGATTTATTAGGCTTATTTCTCCAGTAATGAAGTAGGTGGTGTGATAATCAGGTAAAATAGCTAAATGGTCACCTGGATTGGTGTAACTCTTAATTTCTTTAACAAAAATTGTGTCGACTTCGTTATTGTTAGATTCAAAAACTAGTTTATCTCCGACTTCATAAGGTTGCCAATCGAAAGATTCAGAGTCCATTTTATGCTTCTTTCCACAAGAAAGTAGTAAAGAAATTAGAACAAAAGTGAATGCTTTTTTCAATTATAGATTAAGTTTTGGGCATTAAAGCCAACGTATTTGTGTATGATTTTTTGCGGGAAAAGGACGCGAGTCATTTTCCGTTGTTT
>NZ_JBMKKT010000090.1:0-62489 GCF_049239625.1 Tenacibaculum sp. MEBiC06402 | reverse complement strand
GATTAACTTAAATTGTTATTCCAAAATCTCTCTATGAACTTCGCTTCATTTCTGAAAGCGGATGCAAATCTATAAACTATTTTTAATCTGACCAAAACTTTTTGAAGTTTTTTTTGAATTAATTTTTTAAACAAATTCGCAACCAAAATCTCAATGAACACCGCCCCAAAAACGGACTGCAAATATACAAGCTTTTATTTCTAATCAGCAAGAAAAAAATGAATTATTTTTTAACGCTAAACTTATATTTTATTTACAATCTGTTAATGAACTTTCGCAAAACATAACTACCGTTTTTCCGTTTGCGGGTGCAAATATACAACCACTTTCCATTCCCGCAAACTTTTAAACCAAAAAAAATCAACTTTTTTAAAACTAAAAATACAACTAACTAAATCACAGCAAAATAACATTAAACTTTTTTTTGAACTAAAAAGCACAACTGGAGTAAACCATATTAAAATGGTAATATACATCAAACATTAACTAATTATAGAATCAAAATTATTCTTCGAAATTTCTAATTTATAAATAGTATTAATCCAGACAGAAAACCATTAATTAATTTAACAAATTTCGTTTGAAGTTCTCTTTTTATCTAAACTATATTATAATGTAGACAAATAATATATTAAACATTTCTGAAAAAGCAGGAGGAATTATATTTATTAGTAACTCAAAACTAAAAAAGCAATAGATGATAACTATTGCTTTTTTCCTTTCTTATTTCTTCTTTTATTTTTTCTATTTCTTTTCTTACGAAGCTTCGCGAACATTTCTTTATATCGCTCAACATCCACTTCCCCTTTTCTTTCTTCCAAGATCGCGTAAGAATCTATGCTTAACTTGGGAGTCTGCATCTCGATTGTTTCATCAATAAAAGCTCTCTGAAGAACATCTTCTATTAAATAATCTTCATTTTCAGTTTCTGGATGATACTCATCTTTTAAAGAAATACTAAAAACATTGGCAGTGGTATTGTACCAAAAAGCCTTCCATCCACTTCTTAACTCTTTAATATTTTGAAAAACCGTTTTGCCCGTTTGCCTATGTATTAATTTGATTAGAATCCTACCTTCGGTTTTGGTCATTTTCTTTATTTGATCTGTTAATTCCTCTTCCAGATACTTTTGAACTCTACGAACGTACTTTCTTTTTTTACTTTTCGATTCAATTCTATCTAAACGAGCATTTAAACTATCTATTCTTTTAGAAGCTAAAACTGCATAAGGATATGCTTTGAAGACCTTCTTTTTAAACCAATAATAATAGTTTACATCAATTCTATTTTTAAACTTATGCTTTGGCAATACAGAAACCTCGTTTAACTTTATCATTAAACTATCCCCATCTCTTACCAAGAAATAATCATCATTAAAATTAGGTAATGTGTCTTTTATTTGTGCTTCAACTAGTAAAGAAGATGCAATTAAGAAATAAAAAAACAATTTTCTCATAACGTTCAACTGTCAAATACAGTTCCAAATTTACTTTTTCTCTAAAAAAAAACTCGCGATTTCTCACGAGTTTTTTTTATTAAGCTGTCATTATAGCTTCAGCTATCTTTTTATATGTACCATTTTCAAGCTTTTCTCGAATAGCAGTAAAAGCTTCAATAGTTTCATTTACATCTTCAATAGTGTGACGTGCTGTAGGAATTAACCTTAAGATTATCATTCCTTTTGGAATTACAGGATATACTACAATTGAACAGAACACTCCGTGATTCTCACGTAAATCGTGTACCATTGCCATTGCTTCTGGAATATCTCCTTTTAAATACACAGGAGTAATACAAGTTTGCGTAGTTCCTAAATCAAACCCAGCAGCTCTTAAGCCACTTTGTAACGCTTCTGTAATTTCCCAAAGCTTATCTTTCAACTCTGGCATTGTACGAATCATATCCAAACGCTTTAATGCACCTTTTACCATTGGCATTGGTAAAGATTTCGCAAACATTTGAGAACGCATGTTATATTGTAAATACTGAACAACATCTTTATCACCTGCGAAGAAAGCTCCAATACCTGCCATTGATTTAGCGAATGTAGCGAAGTAAACATCAATACCATCTTGAACTCCTTGCTCAAAACCAGTACCTCTACCACCTTCACCTAAAGTTCCAAATCCGTGAGCATCGTCAACTAAAAGTCTAAAGTTATACTTTTCTTTTAATGCAACGATTTCACGTAATCTTCCTTGCTCACCTCTCATACCGAAAACACCTTCAGAAACTAATAAAATTCCTCCTCCGGTTTTTTCAGCCATTTTAGTAGCTCTCTTTAAGTTTTTCTCGCAACTTTCAATATCATTGTGACGATACACAAATCTTTTACCTGCATGCAGACGAACTCCGTCAATAATACAAGCATGCGTATCCATATCGTAAACAATAATATCATCCTTAGAAACTAAAGCATCAATTGCAGAAACCATTCCCTGATATCCAAAGTTCACCAAGTAAGAAGCTTCTTTTCCAACAAACTCAGCACACTCTCTTTCTAATTGTTCGTGATACTTTGTGTGACCCGACATCATTCTAGCTCCCATTGGATAGGCCATACCATCTTGAGCAGCCGATTCTCCATCTACTTTTAACACCTCTGGATGATTTGCTAAACCAAGATAATCGTTAATACTCCAAGTAACTACCGGTTTACCATTAAACATCATTCTATTAGAAATTGGCCCTTCTAGTTTTGGGAATACATAATATCCTTCTGCTTTATCTGCCCACTTACCTAATGGTCCTTTATCACTCTTAATTCTATCAAATAAATCCTTTACCATATATACATTACTTGTTTTGGGAAAGCAAAACTAAGTCTTTTTATGTGTATATCAAAAAAACTTAACTAGGTGTTATTTAATTTTTATTACTAAATCATTTGTATCAACTAAAGTTCCTGCTGACAATTGTATCTTTTGAATTATACCTCTTGAAACAGCAGTAACAGTTGTTTCCATTTTCATTGCTTCAATTATAAATAACGGTTGGTTTTCTTGAACAATATCTCCTTCTTTTACTAAAACAGAAGATAATAAACCTTGCAACGGTGCTCCAATCTGGTTTTCATCGCTTGAATCAGCTTTTACATTCTCAATCTTCTCCACACTAATAGAATTGTCCTTAATTGCAACAACTCTCATTTGTCCATTAATTTTAAAGAATACCGTTACATTACCATTCTCGTCAGGGTTTGTTTTATGAACTAACGAAATTAAAACTCTCTTACCTGGATCGATGTCCACCATAATCTCCTCTCCTATTTCTAATCCGAAGAAGAAATTTTTGGTTGGAATATTCATCACATTTCCATATTTGACATGCTTTTCATATGCTTCGGTAAACACTTTCGGATACAATTTATATGATAAGAAATCAGTCATTTCTAATTCTCTTCCCATTCCTTGAGAGAACTCTTTTTTAAATTTCTTAAATTCTTTATCAAAATCAATTGGTTCTAAATGCGCGTTTGGCCTCTCAGTGTAAGGCTTTTCATTCTTAAGAATAATTTTTTGAATATCTTCTGGGAAACCTCCAACAGGTTGACCTAAATCTCCTTTAAAGAAACTAATTACAGATTGCGGAAAAGAAATAGAATCACCACGTTGTTTTACATCCTCAATTGATAAATCATTACTAATCATGTATTGAGCCATATCACCAACAACTTTTGAACTTGGAGTAACTTTGATGATATCTCCAAATAACTGGTTCACCTCTCCGTACATTTTAGTAACCTCCGTAAACTTATCTTCTAATCCTAGTGCAATTGCTTGACCTTTTAAATTAGAATATTGACCACCAGGAATTTCATGCTCATATACTTCTCCGGTTCCAGATTTCAATCCAGACTCAAATGGATAATAATATCCTCGGACAGCTTCCCAATAATTTGAATATTCAGCTAGTTTGTGCATGTCTAACGGATTTTCTCTTTCATTAAAACGAAGCATTTCTACCATCGAGTTAAAGTTTGGCTGAGAAGTTAATCCCGATACCCCACCTAAAGCAACGTCAACCACATCAACTCCAGCTTCAATAGCTTTTAAATAAGACGCTGATTGAATAGAGGAAGTGTCATGAGTATGTAAATGAATAGGAATATTTATTTCAGATTTTAACGCAGAAATTAATTCATAAGCGGCTTGCGGCTTTAATAAACCTGCCATATCCTTAACACCTAAAATATGTGCTCCTGCATTTTCAACATCTTTAGCCAGCTGAATGTAGTATTTTAAGTCGTATTTTGTTTTCTTAGGATTTAAAATATCTCCAGTGTAACAGATTGAAGCTTCAGCTAAACCTTCCGTTCTATTTCGAACATGTTGAATACAAGGCTCAATGGACTTCATCCAGTTTAATGAATCAAAAATTCTGAATACATCAACTCCAGTTTCCCAAGATTTTTCTACAAATTTCTCTATTAAGTTATCAGGATACGCAGTATAACCAACTCCATTAGATCCTCTAATTAACATTTGAAGCAACACATTTGGCATCGCTTTTCGCAACAATGCTAAACGCTCCCATGGGTTTTCTTGTAAAAAACGGAGACAAACATCGAAAGTAGCTCCTCCCCAAACTTCCATACTAAAGATATCTGGAAAATTCTTAGAATAACCTTCCGCTACTTTCAACATATCAGTGGTACGCATTCGAGTTGCTAATAAACTTTGATGCGCATCACGCATGGTTGTATCTGTGAAGTGAATTTTCTTTTCTTTCTTTAACCACTCAGCGAACTTTTCAGGACCTAATTCTGTCAATAAATCTTTTGTTCCTTTCGGATGGTTTTCCAGTTTAGGAAACTTAGGAATTTTAGGAGTAGAAAATTTTCGACTTGGATCAACCTTCTTTACATCTGGATTTCCATTTACTACAACCTCACCTAAGAAATTAATTAACTTATTTGCTCTGTTTTTTGGTTCTTTAAACTCAAATAACTTCGGTTCGTTCTTTATAAAATTAACGGTTACCTCACCATTTCTAAAAGTAGAATGTTCAAGAATGTTTCTTAAGAAAGCAATGTTAGTTTGAACACCTCTAATTCTAAATTCCACCAAAGCACGCAACATTTTTCTACAAGCTCCGTCCAAAGTTCTACTTCTCGCAGACGCTTTTACCAACATCGAATCAAAGAATGGAGAAATCTTTACTCCTTGATAAATACTTCCAGCATCTAAACGGATTCCGAATCCTGAAGCACTACGATATGTAGTTACAGTACCATAATCTGGTTTGAAATCATTTGCTGGATCTTCTGTAGTAATTCTACACTGCAGCGCATAACCTGAAACGGTAATTGATTCTTGACTTGGTATTTTTATTTGTTGATCTGCTAATTTATAACCTCCAGCAATAAACAATTGAGTTTTTACCAAGTCAATATTTGTTACCATCTCAGTAACTGTATGTTCAACTTGGATTCGAGGATTCACTTCAATAAAATAAATACTATCATCCTCATCTACTAAAAATTCAACCGTACCTATATTATTGTAATCAACAGCTCCACAAATATCTAGAGCATATTTATATAAATTGTTCTTAGTTTCTTCTGATAATCCATAAGAAGGAGCAAATTCAATAACTTTTTGATAACGTCTTTGAACCGAACAATCTCTCTCATACAAATGCACCATATTACCATGGGTATCGGCAACAATTTGGATTTCAATATGCTTAGGATTTTCTACAAACTTTTCTAAGAATACTGTATCATCTCCAAATGCATTTAAAGCTTCTCTTTGTGCCTCTGGATACGCCTTTTTAAGATCTTCTGCATTTCGAATAACTCTCATTCCACGACCTCCACCACCTGAAGCCGCTTTCAACATTATTGGATAACTGATTTTTTCAGCCTCCTCTAAAGCAATTTCGATAGAAGTTAAATCTTGATCACTACTTTGAATAATTGGAACATTATTAGCAACTGCTACTTCTTTTGCTGTAATCTTATCTCCTAAAGCTTTTAAAACTGAAACTTTTGGACCAACGAAAATAATTCCATTGTCTTCACATTTCTGGGCAAATTCGGCATTCTCAGATAAAAAACCATAACCTGGATGAATTGCATCAACGTTATTTTCCACCGCTACTTTAATAATGGCGTCGATATCTAAATACGGTTTCAACGGTTCATTATCTTCTCCTATTTGATAACATTCATCTGCTTTATACCTATGTAAAGAATAACGATCTTCATATGTATAAATCCCCACAGTTTTAATACCTATTTCTACACAGGCTCTAAAAACTCTAATTGCAATCTCTCCTCGATTAGCAACGAGTACTTTTTTAATGTTCATTCTTTTGTTTTGTTGTGATTCTGTTTGTCCTCAAAGTTAAATTAAAAATCATTTTTATTGAAAAAATCAAGCGTTTTTACTTACACAAGTTAATAAATTAACAGATTCGTAAAAAAGTGTTTAGAGAAAAATCGATTTCGTATTATTTTATTATCGATTTGTTAATTTGATAATTTAGGCTTGATTTCGAGAATTAAACAAAAACGTTTTCGTTTTAATTATAATTTTTTAGTAGAGCTTTTAAACAAAAAAAGATGTCTAAAAACGACATCTTTTAAAAAATTTTAAAACTAACTCTTGACCCCGACATTCTTGTCTTGGAGTTGTTTTATAAATGGTTGACTATAGAGTCTACTATTATATGCTTTGTAAATTGCATTTGCTACTGCTCCACCAGCTGGTGGTAAACCTGGTTCACCTAAACCTGTTGGCGAAAGTTCGTTCTCAACAAAATGAACTTCAACTTCAGGAGTTTCATTCATTCGTATTAAACGATATGTATCGAAGTTTTTATGCGCTGGTTTTCCATTTTTGAAAGAAAAATCGCCATACATTGCATGGCCAATTCCATCAAGAACTCCACCTTGAATTTGATTTATTGCTCCTGTTGGATTGATTACAATCCCACAATCAACTGCGGTATACACTTTTTTTACTACTGGTAGCCCATCTTTTAATTCAATTTCAGCAACCTCTGCAACATGAGTATTATGACTGTAATAAGCAGCAAAGCCTTTGTAAACTCCTTCTTTTTTCTCGCTCCAGTTACTTTTCTCTACTACCAACTTAATAGTATCTTCCATTCTTTGTCCAGAATATTCAATTCTATCATCGGTAGTATTCTTCACGTTTTGCAAAAGATCCAAACGTAACTGCACTGTATCTTGACCTAATTCTTCGGCAATTTCGTCAAAGAAACTTTGCTCAGCATAGGCTAAGAAATTTGTATACGGAGCTCTCCAAGCACCAGTTGTAATTTTACTTTGATAATTTTTAGTGGAAACTTTATAGTTCGGAATACAACCCGCTGGAAAGAAATTAGGAATTAATCCGTACATATTTCCATTAACTGCCGCTTCTTTTAAATGATATCCAGTTAATTTTCCGTCTTTAATTGATGCAGCTATTCTATACTTTATTGCAGGACGATAAATTCCATCCGTCATGTCATCTTCTCTAGAAAAAACAACTTTAACTGGCTTTTTAGTCAAATTAGAAATTTCAGCCGCTTCTTCTGCGAAATCTCCATACAATCTTCTACCAAAACCACCTCCCATACGCGTCATTTCTAACTCAATATCACTCTCTTCACGCTCCAATAATTTGGCTATTCTTCCTGCAGTCCATTGTGGAGTTTGAATTGGTCCTACCAAATGTACTTTTTCATCAGTGACATTTGCATAGAAATTCATTGGTTCTAAACAATTATGAGGTAAAAATGGAGAATGGTATGTTCTCTCAATTACTTTATCTGCAGATTTAAATGCAGCTACAACATCACCATCGTTTCTTGGCACATCAAAATCTTTACCATCAAGAATTCCCGTTAATATTCTATCATGATCTTCTGTATTTTCTAAATCCTTATCACTACTCCATTCAGCTTTTAACGCTTTCTTACCTTTCATTGCCGCCCAAGTATTCGTTCCTAGAACAGCAACTTTATCTCCAAATCTCACAACTTGTGTAACTCCATTTACCTTTTTAGTTGCTGAATCATCAAAACTTACCAATTTTTGACCGAAAGCTGGAGGCCTTAATACGGAAGCATAAGACATTCCTTCTTCTTTATAATCTAAACCAAACAAAGGTTTACCAGTTACAATCTTTTTTAAATCAACATTGATAGCATCCTTACCAATAATTGTATACTCAGAAGGCTTTTTCAACTCCACTTTTTCTGGAACTTCTAATACAGCAGCTTCCTTAACAACATCACCATAACCTAAAGATTCTCCATTGGCATTTGTGATAATTCCTTTTGAAGCCTTACAACTAGAGGCTTCAACTCCCCATTTTGCAGCAGCTGCATTAATCAACATTTGCTTTGTTGTTGCTCCTGTTTGCCTTAATGCATCCCAACCGAATCTTATAGATTGACTTCCTCCTGCAACTTGACGCGTATAATCTTTCTTATTGTACTTTGCTTGAACAACATTTACTTTATCCCATTCTACATCTAACTCTTCAGCAATAATCATTGGCATTGCCGTTTTCACACCTTGTCCGATTTCGGGATTCGGTGAATAGATAGTTACATAACCATTATCAGCAATTTTAATAAATGCATTGAAATCATTAAAGTTCAAATTTGTAATATCAACAGGTGGTTTTGCCTCAGACTTACAAGCTGTAAATAAATTAAAACCAACTAATAACCCTCCACTTGCTAATGCAGAAGTTCTTAAGAAATTTCTTCTACTAAATTTTAAATTGTTTTCTTGTGTGCTCATGATTATTAGTTTTAAGACATTTTAGTGGCAGCTTTCGCTACTGCTTTTTCTATTCTATTATATGATGCACAACGACAAAGATTTCCGTGCATTGCTTCACGAATTTCCTGTGCAGTTGGATTTGGATTTTCTTTTAAGAAAGAAGCGGCTGTCATTATTTGACCTGCTTGACAATAACCACATTGTGGCACGTCTACTTCTTCCCAAGCTTCTTGTAAAGGATGACTTCCATCTTTAGAAAGTCCTTCAATTGTGGTAATTTCCTCTTTATCTAAAAGAGAAACTTGCAATTGACAGCTTCTTGTAGCAACACCATCAACATGAACTGTGCATGCACCACATTGTGCAATTCCACATCCAAATTTGGTTCCTACTAAATTAAGTTCGTCACGTAAAATCCATAGCAAAGGAGTATCTGAATCGGCATTAACTGTAACCGATTCTCCGTTGATTTTTAAATTATAGGTTGGCATTTTGTGTAAGTTTTTAACGATTTTTAAGTTACAAAAAATATCGTTACCAAAGCTTACATCATCTTTTTTAAGATATATTTAATAAAAAAGGAATCACCTTACAGTAATTCCTTTTTGACCATATATTCGTTTTAAATTCTATAATGCTTCATCTATTATACCTTGCACAACCTCTGGATTTAAAAGCGTGCTCGTGTCTCCAAGATTACTCAAATCATTTGAAGCTATTTTTCTTAAAATTCGTCGCATAATTTTACCAGAACGTGTTTTCGGCAATCCTTTTGTAAATTGAATCTTATCCAGCTTTGCAATTGGGCCAACTTGTTCGGTAATTATTTGATTGATTTCTTTACGAACATTTTCATGTCTTCTAGATTCTCCTGTGTCTTTCAAAATAACATATCCATACAGCGCATTTCCTTTGATATCGTGAGGAAAACCAACAATGGCAGACTCAGCAACGGCAGGATGTTCATTAATAGCATCTTCAATTGGTGCAGTACCTAAATTATGTCCGGAAACAATAATAACATCATCTACTCTTCCTGTAATTCTATAATATCCTACCTCATCACGTAAAGCTCCGTCTCCTGTAAAATATTTATTTTCAAAAGTTGAAAAATACGTTTCTTTATAGCGTTGATGATTTCCCCAAATAGTTCTTGCCATAGATGGCCAAGGAAACTTAATACATAACCTTCCTTCTACTTGATTACCCTTGATTTCATTTCCTTCAGCATCCATTAATGCAGGCTGAATTCCTGGGAAAGGCAATGTTGCATATGTTGGTTTTGTTGGAGTTGAAAAAGGAATTGGCGTAATCATAATTCCTCCAGTTTCTGTTTGCCACCAAGTATCTACAATCGGACTTTGTCTTTTTCCGATATTATCGTCATACCAGTGCCATGCTTCCTCATTAATTGGTTCTCCTACAGTACCTAAAATTTTCAGTGATGACAAATCATGAGATTCAACATGACCCAATCCTTCTTTTGCCAATGCTCTAATTGCAGTTGGTGCTGTATAAAATTGATTTACCTTATGTTTTTCTACAATTTCCCAAAAACGTCCGTAATCTGGATAACTCGGAACTCCCTCAAACATAACGGTTGTTGCTCCATTAGCTAATGGTCCGTATACAATGTAACTATGACCAGTAATCCAACCAATATCTGCTGTACACCAATACACATCATTCTCTCTGTACTGGAATACATTCTTGAATGTGTAGGCAGTATACACCATATATCCTGCTGTAGTGTGTAACATTCCTTTTGGTTTTCCTGTTGATCCAGAAGTATATAGAATAAACAATGGATCTTCAGCCTTCATTATTTCTGCCTCACAGTGATCAGGAGCTTTATCTAATAAAGGTTGAATCCATTCATCTCTTCCATCTTTCATTGTAATTTCCGAATCAATTCTCTTTACAACTAATACACTCTCTATCGTAGTGCAATCTTCCAGTGCTTCATCAACAATACCTTTTAAATCGATTGTTTTACTTCCCCTGTATGAACCATCAGATGTTATAACCATTTTACATTCTGAATCATTAATTCTCGTAGCTAAGGCATTTGAAGAAAAACCTGCGAATACAACTGAGTGAATTGCACCAATACGAGCACATGCCAATAATGAAATAGCTAGTTCGGGAATCATTGGTAAATAAATACAAACTCGATCCCCTTTTTTAATTCCTTTTGCTTTTAAAACATTCGCAAACTTATTTACTCTATCATATAATTCTTTATAAGTAATAAGTTGCGCTTCTTCATCTGGATTATTAGGCTCGAATAAAATTGCCGTTTTATTACCTCGAGTTACCAAATGACGATCGATACAATTTTCAGTAATATTTAATTCAGCTCCTTCAAACCATTTTACCTCAGGTTTGGTAAAATCCCAATCTAAAACTTTATCCCATCGTTTTCTCCATAGGAAATGTTCTTCAGCAATTTCTTCCCAAAAATTTTCTGGATTCCTAACCGATCTTCTATAAACTTGAAAATATTCTTCTAAATTTTTAATGTGGTAGTTACTCATTTTAATTAAGCTTTAAGATTTGATGGTTTACTAAAAAGTCCGAACCAATTTGGGTTTAAGACTTTTAATTTGACTAGTGACCAGATAATCACAACAAATGATAAACCAATTACAATAGAATTTAATGGACTGATTTGGACTTTACTTTCGAAGTAAAATCGAAGATATAAAGAACCAATAACATAAATTAGAATAAATATGTCTGAGGCTCGTGGTGATATTTGAAATTTCATTTTAATACTCTATAAATTAAAAACTAGATTTTTTGCACACTTCACCAAGTTTTAATTTAATAGCTCATTAATTTCCGAAACTATTTTTTTAATTGAAAACGGCTTTAATAAATATTTATCTGCTCCAAGTTTTAAGCCTTTATCAATATCTGAAGCTTTATTTTTTGCTGTAAGAAACACTACTTTAGTATTCTTTAACTCTTTATGTTCTCTTATAAATTCTAATGTTTGATAACCATCAACGTTTGGCATCATAATATCTAACAAGACCACATCTGGTTTAACGTTTTCTACTATTTCTATTGCCTCTCCTCCATCTCTTGCAATATACACTTCAAAGTTATTTTTCTTAAAAGTATATTCTAAAGTCATTACGATGTTTGGTTCATCATCAACAATTAAAATCTTTCTATTCATATGAGGTACAATTTAATTAAAAGGCAACTTAAAACCAAAAGTTGCTCCCTTTTTCTTTCCTTTTTCTGCCCAGATTTTACCGTTATGTTTTTCTATTATTTGTTTGCTAATTGCTAACCCTAACCCGCTTCCAATTGGTTTAATTGTATTTTGATTTTCGGACTGGTAAAACTTATCAAAAATATAATCGAAATCTTCAGCCATAATTCCTTTACCATTATCAGTTACCAGGACTTCTACATAGTCATTTTTAACGGAGTAATTCAATTTTACAACTCCATTTTCAGGTTCACAAAATTTTATGGCATTTGATATTAAGTTCATCAAAACCTGGACAATTCTATCTTCATCATAATGAAAAACTAGACTTTCATCATTACCTACTTTAATCTTTATTCCTTTTTTGATGCCACATGCTTTAAACTAACTACTGATTTCGCAATTGTTTTTTGAATATCCTGTTCCGACAATATTAATTGTTGTCTACCTGTAGAAAGTTTTTCGAAATCTAAAATATTATTAATCAACCTTGACAAACGCTCCGAGTCTTGAAGTATATTTTTCAAAAATTGAGCTTTCATCTCTCCAGGCATTTCATCCGATTCTTCCAAAATTAATTCGGTTGCGGCTCTTATACCCGTTAAAGGAGTTTTTAACTCATGTGCAACAGTATCTAAAAATTCATCTTTCTGTTTATCTTTTTGAATTAATTCTTTATTTACTTCCTTCAATTGACCCGTTAGTTCAGTTAATTCATTTGATTTTTCTGTTAGAGCCTTATTAACTGCTTTGGCTTCTTTTGACTCTTCTAAAATTTCAAGAACTTCAACTAAGCTAATTTCTTCCTCCTTAACTACACTTGAAATTAAAATTTTAGCCGATGCAGATCCTATACTTCCCGTTAGTAATTTTTCTGAAAAATTAACAAGTCTAGCATCTGCCATGTGTGCAGTTTTAGAAAGTTGATACTTCTCAAAGAATAAATTCAAGGCATTTTCTGTTCTTTCCTCTCCTAAAAACTTCACCAAAACATTTCTAATATCTGCTACATAAGCTTCTCCTTTCCAAACCAAAGCACTATCCTGCAGTGACGAAAAGTTATTTGTATCAACAAACATTTCTGCATAATTACGTTCACGATAATGACCTTTAGAAGTCAACGAAAAAATTAAATAAGTCAAAATATTAAAAAACATACTCCAAAAGAAAGCATGTGCAGGAGGTGTTAGAAAATCAATTCCGAATAAAGCATGCGGTCTCAACATTTGTATATTGAACAATCCATTTTCAGTAAATTCTCTTGAACCTGTGAAGCCTTCGATTGTAAAAGGAAGTATTAGCGTGTAGGTTGTAATTAAAAACCCAACTAAAATTCCAATAATTGCAGCTTTTGAGGAACCTCGATTCCAATATAACCCAACAAAAAATGATGGAGCTAATTGAGAAATTACCACAAAAGCAATTAAACCAATTGAATATAAAGACAGTTGAATTGAGAAATAATAGTAAAATAGATAAGCCGCAATAATCAATATAAAAATAGAAACCCTTCGTATCGTTTTTATATAAGTAGCATTTTCTGCTGATTGTCCTTTTATAAACTTGTCTAAATACCCATAAGGAATGACCAAATTATTACTCACCATTGTTGAAAGTGCCAACGTAGAAACAACTACCATAGAAATAACTGCTGAAAATCCACCTAGAAAAACTAGCAGCGCCAAAATGGTATTATCATTATTTAATGGAAGAAATAACGTGTAATATTCAGGATTAAAAGTATCATCTAAACTTAGTTTTCCTGCCCAAGCAATGAAAATAACAAAGACATTAAATAAAAGCAAGTACAACGGAAACAACCAAATTGCTTTCTTCAAATGTTTTGATTTTGTATTCTCTAAAACAGTTACTTGAAACTGTCTAGGCAATAAAAAAATTGCGAATAAAGATAAAATTATGGTAAACGACCAATTAAATCCATTTTCTAAACTATCAATAGTTACCAGTTTCTCAAATCCTTCGGTAACAGAGATTTTATTGTAGATATCACCAGTTCCATCAAACAGAAAAAAAGTGACATAAATTCCTACAATTAAAAAAAAGACTAATTTTAAAACACTCTCTAAAGCCACGGTCGCCACAATACCTTTTCTTTTCTTAGAAGCATCGGTAGTTTGAGTTCCGTAAAACGCAGAAAAAATTGCTAGAATAACGGCGATGTAAAAAGTAGAATCTGATAGAATTCCCAAAGAAGTATTCGTTTCTCTCCCTGTCATAATTATGAAAGTTTCTGAAACTGCTTTCAATTGTAATGAAATATATGGAACAATTCCCAAAACACATATTATTGTGACAAGAGCTCCTAGAAATCGATTATTTCCATAACGAAGAGAAATAAAATCGGCAATGGAAGAGATTTTATGCTGTTTCGAAATTCTAATAATTTTACGCATTACAACAATCCATAATGGAATTGCTATTACCGGCCCGAGATAAATAGGTAAAAAATAAATCCCTGAGGAAGCCGCAATACCAACACTTCCATAATATGTCCATGCCGAACAATATACTCCTAATGATAAAGCATAAACATAAGGATTATTAACCCATCTACTGCGTGAATTCTTTTCTGCAACAAAAGCAATAAAAAATAGTGCAAATAAATAAACAACTATGATAAGTAGAAGCGAATAATTATTCATAAAATCTGACTAGTATATAGTATGAAATTAATACTGACAAAATCCATAATACGAAAATTGAAAAATACAACGTCGGAAAACCGAATACTTCTCCGTTATGATTAAAAATAAGAATCATTGGCACATTAATTAAAAGAATTAATGCAATTGACAAAACAACCAATTTTTGCTCGTGACGTTTCTTCATAATCTTCAAGTTGAAAAGCAGTGCTATGAAAAAATAACACTGCTTCAATTTAGCTATTTAAAAAATAAATTAGCAAGACATCCCTAATTTAGTGTTCTACCGCTTCTCCAACTCCACTTGGAATCCTGATATTCTCAACGATTTCCTGCACATCTTCTGGTGGTTCTGGTGTAAATGAATTTACAATTATTGCAACTGCAAAATTTACGATCATCGCGATTGTTCCAAATCCTTCTGGAGAAATTCCAAACCACCATTCAGATTTTAAAGCTGCCACAGCCGACTTTCCTCCATCAAAAATTCCGAATTTATATTTCAAAATGTAAAATACCATTAATGAAATTCCAACAACCATTCCTGCAATAGCTCCTTCTTTATTCATTTTCTTGTAGAAAATACCTAAAACTATCGCCGGAAAAAATGATGCCGCAGCTAAACCAAAAGCTAGCGCGACGACGGCGGCGACAAAATCTGGCGGGTTAATTCCGAAATAGCCTGCAACCACTACTGCTGCTACTGCCGATAAACGAGCTGCGACTAATTCTTGTTTCTCGGAAATATCGGGTTTAAATACATTTTTAATTAAATCATGTGATACCGCAGCTGAGATTACTAATAATAATCCAGCAGCAGTTGATAAAGCAGCAGCCAATCCACCGGCAGCAACTAAAGCAATTACCCAGTTAGGTAAATTCGCAATTTCAGGATTTGCCAATACCATGATATCTCGATCAACAGTTAACTCATTTTTACTTTTATCTGCAACGTATTGAATAACTCCATCCTGATTTTTATCTTTAAATTTCAATAAACCTGTTTCTTCCCAATTCATAAACCACTCTGGCATATCAGCATACTTTTTCTCACTAACGGTATTAATTAAATTCGTGCGAGCGAATACAGCGACTGCTGGAGCTGTTGTGTATAAAATAGCGATAAGTAATAATGCTAATCCTGCAGATTTACGAGCATCTTTTACTTTTTTAACTGTAAAAAATCTTACAATAACGTGCGGTAACCCAGCAGTACCAACCATTAAAGCCAATGTAATTGCAAAAACATCAATTAATGACTTTGAGCCATCTGTATATTCAGCAAAACCTAATTCAGTAGATAACCCATTCAATTTATCTAATAAATAAGCTCCTGAACCATCGTTAATCGTTGATCCCATTCCTAACTGTGGAATTGGATTTCCTGTCATTTGAATTGAAATAAAAATAGCAGGAACCATGAAGGCAAAAATTAAAACACAATATTGAGCAACTTGCGTATAGGTAATTCCTTTCATTCCCCCCAAAACTGCATAGAACAATACGATAATCATACCGATGATTACACCCGTATTTATATCTACTTGTAAAAATCTTGAAAACACAACTCCAACACCACGCATTTGTCCAGCAACATAAGTAAACGACACAATCAGCGCACATAGTACAGCTACAATTCTTGCTGTTTTAGAATAATATCTTTCTCCGATAAAATCTGGAACTGTAAACTTTCTTAAATATGGAGCCAATAATAATGCTAATAAAACATAACCTCCAGTCCATCCCATTAAATAAACAGATCCATCATATCCCATAAAAGAAATTAAACCTGCCATTGAAATAAAAGAAGCTGCAGACATCCAATCTGCTGCGGTTGCCATTCCGTTTGCTAAAGGAGAAACTCCTCCTCCGGCAACATAAAATTCTTTAGTAGAAGCCGCTCTTGACCAAATTGCAATTCCAATATAAAGAGCAAAAGTGATTCCTACGATAATATAAGTCCAAACTTGAACACTCATAATAGTTAATTTTTAAATTAGTTTTAGCTACTACTCATCGTAGCCATATTTCTTATCCAGTTTATTCATTAATCGTACGTATACGAAAATCAGAATTACAAACACATAAATAGATCCTTGTTGTGCAAACCAGAAACCTAATTTGAATCCGCCTATTTTTATCGCATTTAATGCATCTTTAAACATTATACCTGCCCCATATGAAACTACAAACCAGATAATCAGTAAAATTACAAGATACCTTAAGTTCTCTTTCCAATATGCGACTGCTTTTTCTCTATCTGTCATAATTGAAGTTTTTATAAATAAATCATTGCTTGTAGTGTTAACGAACTCGTAGAAGTACCAAAATCTTGATTCTTATACTCCAATGTTAACTTTGAATTGTGACCGCTCATGTAAGCGTTTATTCCTAATCCGAGAATATTTCTATTATCGTTTACAGCATCGTAACTATTTGATGCAAAAGACACGTAAGGTTGAAATCTTGTTTTAGCTTTATCTCCTGCTAATACATAACCTACATGACTATACAACATATTACCAGTTCCATACGCACTGTTTAAGTAATTTGTTCCGTAGTTGTTATTCTGATAAACTGCATAGGCAGTAATGGCGCTTCCATCTGAACCAATTGGAGCATCGTAAAAAGCATCTACTGCGAAAATACTAACATCTTCCCCAACTAAGTTTCCATTATCATTAAAGACAGAACCGCTTGGATGGAAAAAGAAACCAGCACCAACATTGAAAACTTTTTTGCCTCCTAAATAAGATCCAACTTTATATGGTAAAAAATTAGATTCTTCATCTAGAAGCTGATAATCAAAATATCCTGCATATGTTTTTCCAGCATCACCTGAACCTAGAACACGTCTTCCCGCGTACACAGCTGAAGCTTCTGTACTTGGATCACGTCCGTCTAAACCATTTGTTAGTGCATCATTTATAGACACTCGATATTGTAGTTTTCCAAATTTTCCTTTAGCAAAAATTCCCAAATGACGAGCAAACTGATCAGACAGGCCAATGGTCGCCCAAGATTGTCGATTATTATCAAGCGTCATCATGTTTAATGTACTCTGATTGTTTAATCTCGAAATACCATTGAAATAATGTAAACCTGCACCAACTACGTGGTCTTTTGCAATATTATACTGCGCCCAAACATCATGGAAAAATAACTGAGAACCTTCACCTTTTCCTGTCGGACTTAAAGTTTCAGCTGTTAAACTATTTAAACCAAAATGGGTAAGAATTAAAAACTTAGGATTAATTTGCGCGAACATTAATACTCTCGCGCGTCTTAGATTAAAGCTAACATCACTACTATTTGCAGGAGCATCGAAATTATAAATCCCTTGAACTTGTGCCCAAGAAATAATTCGTAAGTACTTTTTTCCGTCTTCATCAAGTTTTACTTTTAAACCTCCTTTATAATCGGGAGATCCTTGAGAAAAGGAACACTGAAAGGATAGAGCCAATCCGAACAGTAAAGCCATTGATTTTTTCATAAATTTTAAGAATTAGTTATACGTTAAACTTGGTTTGTGTGCATTGCTAATCTCTTAAAATTCAATAGCTAAATAAAAATTAGTATATATTTTTGTTAAATTACTATAGTTAATCTTTGAAGCGCTCCCATTTTATCATCATAAACTTATCTCCAAGTTCGGTAATTAACACTCCGGATTTATATAAATTATCTGTATTTTGAAAAAACTTAGTCAACTCGGAAGCACTTAATATCTTATATGTTGGATGATAGTTCCCTGAGTAAGGCCGTTTAATATTAAACTTCTTAACCCAATTCATTACAGACACATGAGAAATCCCTAGAATACGTTCAATTTCCCTATAGGTTAATCCTTCTAAATATAGTTGCAATGCTTTATTGACGTAGTAGTCATCAATTTTCTTACCTAACTTATTTACTGTGAAGTAATAGTTACAAGATTTGCATTTAAATCGTTGTCGATTTTTTACTATTCCACTTTTAACAACATCCTCAGAATTACAATTGGGGCAAGATTTTATCATTAGATATACTATTTTAGCATAAATATATCAAATTAGCATAAATTATCACCAATAAAAAGCAATTAATTATGAGATATAATAAATTTTAACCTGCAAACTTTAACATATTCACAAATTAATTATCTATTTCTTCAATTAAAATTGTATAATCGTATTGCAAATCTTCATGCAAGGTATACATAGCTTTTTTTGCCATTCTCATTTGTGTTTCAAAAATGTTTTGTAACCTTGGACTTCGTGAAATCGAAGGTTTAAATTGCTTTAGTTTTAAACAGAAATACAACAATAGTTCTACTTCCGTGCTTTTCTTTTTCGAATAGCGAATATATTTCTTCAATGATGAAAGAATCTTGCGTATACTTTTTCGGATGTAAAAGAAGCTCTTCGTATTTATTTGACTAAAAGACTGATCTACTTCCAGCTTGATTGATTCTATATAGCGATCTTCATTGGAAGCTTCAAAAAGTAAATACGTTAGCAACTCTTTATTTTCTTTTTTAAAACGAGCTAATTTTAAACATAACTCTAATAATTCAGCTTGATTTTGATGTTTTAATTCATCTTTCAAAACTTTTATTGTAGCTGCTTTCATATAAACTAATTATTCTTTAATTCCTCAAAACTATCAAAAAGTCTCTTTTTTATCATTGTAAAAATCCTTTTATTGTATTCTGACGAATCTATTTGATACTCTTCAAATTCATCAGCTGTGAACTGGCCAATAACAATTCCTAGTAATTGATTTTTAACAACGTTATTTTTAGAAAAAGAATTATCAAGAACTTTACTTAGCTCATCCTTCTTCATAGCAGTTAATTTGATTTTATGCTTTACCGCCCAATTCTTAAAAACAAGAATGATAATATCATGTTGTAGTTTCAAAATTGGTCGTAATGTTACGTTTTGAAATCCTTCGGTTTTACCAATTGCTGTTAATTCTAATTTGGGCCTAATATCTTTTTTATCTAACATGAATACGATTTGATTTTTCAAAAATACCATTTTGTTTATTTTTTTTAACAAAACATTAAACATTTTGTGTTTTATTAAGTCATAACTTCGTGAAAAACTAAAACTAATATTATGGAATTCAAAAATTTAGCACTTCTATTATTAATATCTTTTTCATCAGTTTCAATTTACTCGAATAACCTTTCCACAGATCCTGTAAACGATAAAAAGAAAGAAAAAACAGAGGAAACAATTGTAGGTGTAGCTGCCTCAAATGAAAACTTTTCAACATTAGTAGCCGCCGTTAAAGCTGCTAATTTAGTTGATGTTCTTAATGGTAATGGACCTTTTACGGTATTTGCACCAACTAACGATGCATTTAGCAAACTTCCAGAAGGAACTGTATACTCCTTATTAAAGCCAGAAAACAAAAAATTGCTTACAGCAGTTTTAACTTACCACGTTGTTGCAGGCAAGTTTGATGCAAAAGCTGTAGTAAAAGCTATTAAAGCAAATAATGGAAAATTCGTTATTAAAACTGTACAAGGAAACTCTCTAACAGCTATGATGAAAGGTGGAGATGTTCTTTTAAAAGATGCTAAGGGAAATATATCTCGAGTAATTATTACAGATGTAGAAGCTAGTAATGGAATTATTCATGCCATTGATACTGTTGTAATGCCGGAATAATTAAAGCAAGCCTATTTGAAATAAAAAAAGAGAAGTTCTTAACTTCTCTTTTTTTTACTTTGATAAGTAGTTAGTGACGTTATCTTCTATCCTATTTAAAATATTATCTGTATTAGCTTTTACAAATTGCTCTCCAGTAATCTGCTCATACAACTCTATATAGCGATTAGAGATTTCTACAATCTTTTCATCACTCATTTCAGGTATCTGCTGACCATCTTTACCTTGAAATCCATTTTCAATTAACCATTGACGCACGAACTCTTTCGATAATTGTTTTTGCTTCTCTCCTTTTTCTTGTCTTTCAGCATAACCATCAGCATAAAAGTAACGAGATGAATCTGGTGTATGTATTTCATCAATTAAAACAATCTTACCGTCTTTAGTTTTACCAAATTCATACTTCGTATCAACCAGAATCAATCCTCTTTTAGCCGCTATTTCGGTTCCTCTTGCAAATAATTTTCTTGTGTAATCTTCTAGAACAAGATAATCTTCTTCGGAAACGATTCCTTTAGCTAAAATTTCTTCTCTAGAAATATCTTCATCGTGCTCTCCATTATCAGCTTTTGTTGATGGCGTAATAATTGGTTCAGGAAATTTATCATTCTCTTGCATTCCTTCTGCCATGGCTACGCCGCATAACAATCTCTTGCCAGCTTTGTACTCACGTGCAGCGTGACCTGATAAATAACCTCTAATTACCATTTCTACTTTGAAAGGCTCACAAAGGTGACCTATTGCTACATTTTCATCGGGATTTGCAACCAACCAATTCGGAACGATATCAGCAGTATCATTCATCATTTTAGTGGCAATTTGATTTAAAATTTGTCCTTTGTAAGGAATTTGACGAGGCATAATTACATCGAAAGCTGATAAACGATCCGAGGCAATCATTACTAAAACCTCATCGTTGATATTATAAACCTCTCTAACTTTTCCTTTGTAAACAGATTTCTGTCCTGGAAAGTTAAAATTTGTTTCGTTAATTGTATTCATTTAGTGTTGCGTTGTTGTAAACGGCAAAAGTAAACTTTTTAATCTTTTTTAGGAATTCTTTTTATCTGCTTTATATTATCTAAAATAGGCGTCGCTGTAACTACATTGTCTCCATCTTGAACATAAAATATATAGCTCGTGTTTTGCCCGATTTTCTTGACATTTAGAACTTCTCCACTTTTGAACACCAGTGAATAGTCGTTTTTAAAAGTCTTCTCCTCTAATCTATTTTTATAACTAATTGACATTCCAATCCTCATACTTGGAAATAAAATGATAAAGGCCATCAACAAAGCAAAATATAAAGTTCTTTTATTCTGAACATCTTTTAGAGATTTTTCTTTATTAGTTTTCTTAAAAACCCAAGGCAAAAATTTCACCATATACAGGTAATAGAAAACCATCAACGCAACAACAATCAAGAAAACTCTCAAATCGCTTGTTATTAAACTAAAAGGAGAAATTAACGCATCTAATATGGAAGTATACTCTAAATAATGAACTCCTAAAACTCCATAAAAAATACTTTCGCTTATAACACCAACGATAATTAAAATAATATAAGCTAAATATAATATTTCTTGAAAATTAAGATTTTTAAACATACAATTACTCTGTCTCTATACTCTTGTAAGCCTTGATTATTTTCTTTACCAATCTATGACGCACTACATCTTTATCATCCAAATAGATTTGTCCCACACCATCTATACTCTTTAACGCTAATAATGCTTCTTTTAATCCAGAGACTTGTTTTCTTGGTAAATCAATTTGACCTGGATCTCCTGTAATCACAAACTTCGCATGCATTCCCATACGTGTTAAAAACATCTTCATTTGTGCGTGGGTTGTATTCTGAGCTTCATCTAAAATTACAAATGCATTATCTAAAGTTCTACCACGCATAAATGCCAACGGAGCAATTTGAATCGTTCCATTCTCAAGATAAACTTGTAATTTTTCAGAAGGAATCATATCACGAAGTGCATCATATAATGGCTGCATATAAGGATCTAACTTTTCCTTCAAATCTCCTGGTAGAAAACCTAGATTCTCTCCAGATTCAACAGCTGGTCTTGTTAAAATTATTCTTCTTACATCTTTTTCTTTCAAGGCTTTTACAGCCAAAGCAACTGCCGTATATGTTTTTCCTGTTCCTGCTGGTCCAACGGCAAATAGTAAATCATTTTCTCTCATGAGTTTTACCATCTTGCGTTGATTTTCAGTTTGAGGCTTTATAATCTTTCCACTAACACCATGCACTAGGATTTCACTATTATCTCCAAATTTGCGTTCATCTTCTTCTTTTCCACTAGAAGTTAATATTCTTTCAATACTATTTTCATCTAATTTATTATAGCGATTATAATACTTAATAAGACGCTCTAGTCGTTTTTCAAATTCATCTAAAATTTCTGGATCTCCATAGATTTTCAGTTTATTACCGCGAGCAACAATCTTGATTTTAGGAAAATTAGTTTTTAAAAGGGAGATAGTACTGTTTTGAGCTCCAAAGAATTCTTTTGGATTGATTTCTGTAAGTTCAATTACTCTTTCGTTCAAATGCTAAGCTTTTTTAATTTTATTATGTTTAAATGTAGTAATTATTTTATTCATTTATGTAGCTTTGTCTTAATTTTCAATTGAGTTTTTCACAAAATAATTAACAATTAATAGTTTAAATGGCGCTTATTACTTTAACAACTGATTTTGGCCTGAAGGATCATTTTGTTGGTGCAGTGAAGGGTGCAATTTATTCTGAATTGCCAGAAGCTCGTATTGTTGATATTACTCATGAAATCACTCCTTTTAATATTGCCGAAACAGCTTACATTTTAAAAAACGCTTACAAAAGCTTTCCAAAAGGGACTATTCATATTATTGGTGTAGATTCTGAGCTAAGTGTACAAAATAAACACATAGCAATTCTTTTAGATGAACATTATTTTATTTGTCCAGACAACGGAATTATTTCAATGATTGCTTCAGAAATTAATCCTACAAAAATTGTTGAAATCAATATTCATAATCATATTGAAAGTAGTTTTCCGGTTTTAGATGTTTTTGTAAAAGTCGCCAGTTTTATAGCTAGAGGAGGAAAACTTGAAGTTATTGGTAAAGTAACAGACAATTATAAAAAGATGGTTGAAATTCAACCTAAAGTAAATCAGGAAAAAACTATTATTGTTGGTGGTGTAATTTATATTGACAATTACGGTAATGTGATTAGCAACATCAGTAAAAAAATGTTTAATGATATAGGTAAAGATCGTCCTTTTAAAATTACAGCCAGACGCTATACTTTTGATAAAATCAACAATCAGTATAATGACATTGTTAATTTTGATTCAGCCGATATTCGTCAGTTTGATGGAAAAAAATTAGCTTTATTTAATTCAGCTGACTATTTAGAAATTGCTATTTATAGAAGTAACTTAAAAACTGTTGGTGGTGCTTCTACTCTACTAGGATTAGATTACAGAGACCGAATTACTGTTGAATTTATTAATCCAAGTAAAGAAGATTTCACTACTATTTAATACAAGATATATGTTTGTACGTATTGTAAAAATGAGTTTTCAACCTGAAAAAATTCAAACTTTTCTCGAGAACTTTGATAAAAAGAAAGAATTTATACGAAACTTTCCAGGATGCCGTTTATTAGAATTGTATAGAGACAAAACAAATCCTAATATATTTTTCACTTATAGCTATTGGGACAAAGAAGAAGATTTAGAAAATTACAGACACTCTGAACTCTTTAAAAACATTTGGGTAGAAACCAAGGTGTTTTTTAACGATAAACCACAAGCATGGAGTGTAGATAAAGTTGTAAGTTTGCCTTAAAAGAGAATTATAAAATTTAAACACATTGATTTCAATATTTAAAAAAGAATTCAACTCGTTTTTTGCTTCTCCTGTAGCATACTTGGTTATTGGAGTTTTCTTACTGGTAAACGGATTGTTTTTGTGGGTTTTAAAAGACAACTTCAATATTTTAAATGCAGGTTTTGCAGATTTAAATTCTTTCTTTTTTATCGCTCCTTGGTTATTTTTATTCTTAATTCCTGCAATAACCATGAAAAGTTTTGCAGACGAATTTAACACTGGAACTCTTGAAATTTTAAAAACGAAACCTTTAACGGATTGGCAAATTGTTTTAGGAAAATATTTGGCTTCTCTGTTTTTAGTTATTATAGCTCTTATTCCAACATTGACTTATGTTTATTCCATATATGCATTAGGTAACCCAGTAGGAAATTTAGATTTAGGAAGTATCATCGGATCTTATTTTGGAATGTTGTTTTTAGCTTCAGGATATTGTGCTATTGGATTATTTACCTCTACCCTTTCTAAAAATCAAATTGTGGCATTTATTCTAGCCGTTTTTATTTCATTTTTTACGTTTTATGGATTTGATGCGATCGCTAATTTATTAGGAAGTTCTGATTTTTATGTTCGTCAATTTGGATTTAACGAACATTTTAAAAGTATTAGTCGTGGTGTAATTGATACAAGAGATATTATTTACTTTATTAGTGTGACATTCTTCTTTTTATTTGTAACTAAAAAACAATTAGATCATGAGTAAAAATTTGAAAAAGATTCTTCTTGTTTTAGCCGGTTTAATTCTTGTCAATTTTGTTAGTTCTTCGTTTTTTACTCGTTTTGATTTAACAAAGGACAAGAGATACACACTTTCTCAAACTTCAAAAAACATTGTCAATAAACTGGATAATAGTTTAATTATAAATGTGTATTTAGAAGGAGATTTCCCTTCAGAATTTAAACGTTTACAAATTGAAACTCGTCAGTTTTTAGAGGAACTTCAAGCAGAAAACACTAATATTCGTTTTCGTTTTATCAACCCAGATGACATTAGAGAAGAATTGATTAAAAACGGAATGATGCCTAGTCAACTTACTGTTGAAGAAGATGGAAAACTTTCAGAAGCGCTAATATTTCCTTGGGCAGAATTATTTTATGGAAAAAGAGCGATTACTGTTCCTTTACTTCCAAACACAATGGCAAAATCTCAAGAAGAGCAATTAGCTAATGCTATTTCTTCTTTAGAATACTCATTTGGAAATGCCATTGAACTAATCACTCAAAATAAAAGAAAAAAGATTGCTGTTTTATCTGGAAATGGAGAATTAGAAGATATTCGATTATTCAGCTTTTTAAGTGAACTTGGAAAAAAATATAGCTTAGGTAAGTTTACTTTAGATTCAGTTGAAAAAAATCCAACAAAAACAATTGAACAACTCAAGCAATTCGATTTATCAATTATTGCAAAGCCTTCTGAAAAGTTTACTCACGAAGAAAAAATGGTGTTAGACCAATACATCATGAACGGTGGAAAATCGTTATGGATGATCGATAATTTATACGCTGATACAGATAGTTTATATAATGAAGGGAAAATGCTTGCTTATAGAAGGGATCTTGATTTAACAGATTTATTATTTAGCTACGGAGTTCGAATCAATAACAAATTAGTTCAAGATTTATATGCTTCTAAATTGACTTTAGCGTCTGGGAATCTAGGAAATCAAGCTCAGTTTGAAAGTTATGATTGGTTTTATCATCCATTAGTGGAGGGAAATCCAAATCATCCGATTACCAAAAACGTATTACCTGTTCGTTTCCAGTTTACAACGCAAATTGACACCTTAAAAAAAGATCTCAAAAAAACACCTCTTTTAGTCAGTTCTGTTTTGTCGAAACTTTCTGGAGCTCCAACTATTGTTGAGTTAGAAAGTATTGCTAAAGAGCCAATTCAACAAGAATATTCGGCTGGAAGTCAATTATTGGCTGTTTTATTAGAAGGTAATTTCAATTCTGCTTACGAAAACAGGACCAAACCATTTAATTATCCTGATTACAAGAAAATTTCTACAGAAAATAAAATGGTGGTTATTGCTGATGGAGACATTGCAAAAAATCAGATTTTAAAAGGAAAACCTTACGATTTAGGTTTAGACAAATGGACACAACAACGTTTTGGAAATAAAGATTTCTTATTAAACACAATCGATTATTTATTAGATGATACTGGTTTAATTACTTTAAGAAACAAAACGGTTCAATTAAATAATTTAGATAAAAAGAAAGCATTCCAAGAACGTGGATTTTGGCAATTTTTCAATATTGTTTTACCGCTTACCTTACTGTTATTATTTGGTTTTGGGTTTAACTACTGGAGGAAAAGGAAGTATAGTTAGGATTTTAACTTCTACTCCTCCAAATCCAATAAATTATTATGTATAAATTGATAATCTAATCGGCTTATCAATTTGTCTGGACTAATTTTTTTAAACCTTAATTCTGATTCAGTTTTAAACACAGGTTCTGGTTTACCTAGTTTCTTTTTAGCTGCAGTATAAAAATCTTTGCGTGTTGGATGATGATCTGCACAAGCATTGAACGTTTCTCCAAAAATATCTTTCTCTATAATTTTAGAAATAATTTGAATACAATCATCTCTGTGAATCATATTCACAAAACCATCTGGTTGTGGAATCTCTTTTTCCGTAAACCAATTTCCAGGTTGTCTTTTTCCTCCATATAATCCAGCGAATCTGATGATAGTAGTTGTAAAGTTTGTATTCTTTCGGAATAAACCTTCAACTTTAACCAACAAAGCTTCAGACACTGTTTCGTCTTCTTCGGTGTAAGTTTTATTATTTCTAGGATATACAGAAGTCGAACTTATAAAAATCACTTTTTTAACAGATGAATCTTCTATTTGTTCAATCAGTCTTTGATATGCATTGATATCCTTGGAAGTAATCATAATTAAAAGAACATCACAATTGAAAAATTCTTTGTTCGATATTTCATCTTCAATATCAACTATAAAAGGATTAATTCCCAGAGTTTCTAACTTTTCAATTTTTCCCTCTGATCTGGTTGAACCTTTTACAGTAATTTTATTTTTAATAAAATGCTCCGCTAAAGGTAAACCTAGCCAGCCACAACCTAAAATACTATAAACTTTCTTACTCATATCTTAACATTCTCCATCGCAACAATTATCATCTTTTACCAGCTTACAAGTAGCCACCGCAAGTAAAGCTCCAATAATCGGAGCAATCATATACAACCAAAGATGTTCAAAATGTCCAGATACTAGTGCCGGAGCTAAAGATCTTGCTGGATTCATAGACGCTTTAGTAATTGGACCAGCAAACATAGCTTCTAATAAAACGACACCTCCAATTGCGATTCCTGCCATTACTCCTACTTCTTTACTTCCCGTAGAAACATTAATAATCGTTACCATTAGGAAAAATGTCAATAACAGCTCTAAAATAAATGCTCGCATGGCATCAGTCGAAGGAATGGTAGCTCCATAAAATTCACTTTCAGGAAATAAAAACCATAATAGTAAACTTGCTAAAACTGCTCCTAAAATTTGAAAAATTATATACTTCGGTACTTCTGACCAAGGAAACTTTTTAGCATAAGCAAAAGAAATAGTAACTGCGGGATTAAAATGTGCTCCCGAAATTTCTCCAAAAGCATAAATCATTGCCATCACAATTAATCCCCAAGTAATTGCAATACCAACATGACCAATTGAACCATTGGTAACTTCATTAATGGTCATTGCCCCCGTTCCGCAAAAAATCAGGGAAAAAGTTCCTATAAATTCTGAAATGTATTTTTTCATGTAGACAAAGATACAATCTGGTATTTTAAGTTTTTGTTAACATTAATCGCATCTTTTAGCCGTAATTTTAGGCAACTAAAAAAACAAACTAATTTATTATCATGAAAAAAATACTTTTAGGATTATTTGTTGCTTCATTAACTCTATCTGTGAATGCACAAATTCAAACCCCTCAACCAAGTCCACTTTCTAAAATAGAACAAAAAGTAGGTTTAACTGATGTTACTGTAGAATATTCAAGACCTGGAGTAAAAGGAAGAAAAGTTTTTGGAAATTTAGTTCCTTTTGGAAAATTATGGAGAACAGGAGCTAATAAAAATACAATGGTAACTTTTAGTCAAGATGTTACTATTGATGGAAAAACATTAAAGAAAGGTTCTTATGCTATTTTTACTAAACCAGGAGCTACTTCTTGGGAAGTAATGTTTTACAGCGATACTAACAACTGGGGAACTCCAAGAAAATGGGATGATAGTAAAGTAGCATTAACAACAACTGCTAAAGTTGAGAACATGCCAATGAGCATCGAAACTTTTACTATTACTATTGATGACCTTACAAATAGTTCTGCCGTTTTAGGAATTTTATGGGAAAACACATACGCAGGAATTAAGTTTAACGTTCCAACTGATAAGGCTGTAGAAGCTAGTATCGAGTCTGTAATGGCTGGACCAGCTCCAAACGATTATTACGCTGCTGCATCTTATTACATGGATGAAGGAAAAGATATTAAGAAAGCTATGATGTGGATTGACAAAGCTGTTGAAATGACAAGTGCAAAACCTCGTTTTTGGTACTTACGTAAGCAGTCTTTAATTCATGCTAAAGCTGGAGATAAAAAAGGTGCTATTAAAGCGGCAAAAGCTTCTTTAAAGTACGCAGAGGAAGCTAAAAACGCTGACTACATAAAGATGAACAAAGATTCTCTAAAAGAATGGGGAGCTTAGTATATCTATCTAAATTTAATTAAAAGTAAAACTCGAGTCGAACCAACTCGAGTTTTTTTATTCTTCTTACTTTTACATTCCCAAAATCATAATCATGTCTATCTATAAAAAAATCGCTGAAATAGGTCCAAAATTCATTTCAAAAGCTAAAATATTTAAACATGGATTTAACTTATCTCCAATGTATAGAAGAAGTACAGGACGTATTATTGAAGTTTCAGATGATTTGTTAAAAATTGTAATTAAAGTTAAACTTAGTTATAAAAACCGAAATTATGTAAACTCTATTTTCGGGGGCAGTTTGTTCTCTGCAGTTGACCCAATACCCATGGTACAATTAATCAATTTAATTGGTGATGATTATGTTGTTTGGGATAAATCTGCAGAAATCAAATTTAAAAGACCGGCAAAAGAACATCTATTTGCTGACTTCAATTATTCTTTAGATGAATTAGACGACATTAAAAAACGTGTGGCTAAAGAAAACGAAATTGAAATTATAAAAACGACTTTTCTTACAAATAAATCAAAAGACACAACATTCTGCGAGGTTCATAAAACCATTTATATTGCAGATAAAAAGTTTTACAAAAACAAACGAAATAAAAAATAATATCTACTCTTCTCCTATTTGACTTATTCTTGGATTTCCATTTTTAGAGTTTCCATTGATTGCCTGGAGTATTGAAGAGATTATAATAACTAATCCACAACCAAGAGCGTTTAGCCATAGGTAACTAATTAATGCTTGCTGACCATTTTGTTCAGGTAAAAATATTCCAAAAAAGTAAATCCCTATTATTAGCAATTGTGTAATAATTGCACCAATAAATACTGCGTTCGATTTTACGAACTTGAAGAAGAAAGCTAACAGGAAAATACCTAACACATTTCCGTAAAATATAGATCCAATTATATTTACTAACTGAATTAGATTATCAAAAAGATTTGCAACACATGCAATCAAAATTGCTAAAACTCCCCAACCTAAAGTGAACCATTTAGACATTTTCACGTAATGCTGTTCACTCTTTTCTTCTTTTACATTTCTTTTATATAAGTCTATTGCTGTTGTTGAAGCTAAAGCGTTTAACTCTGAAGCTGTAGATGACATAGCAGCAGATAAAATAACAGCTAATAATAAACCTATTAATCCTTTTGGAAGATTATTTAAAATGAAATGGATAAATACATAATCCTTATCATTCGTTTCAACAGTAGCATCTGACTCTTCTATAATAGCTTTTGCTTCTTTTTTTAACTTTAAATCTTCTTCATTTAAAGACTGAAGCTTTGATTTATTCTCTTCTGTAATTCCACTTAAAATGAGTGTCTTCTTTTCTGCCTCTATTTTTCTGTGTTTATCTTCTAAAACTTTGTATTGAGATGCAAATTCAGAATTAATAACTGCCTCTTGAGCTTTTGGATTGAAGTTTAAAGGTGATGCATTAAACTGATAAAACACAAAAACCATCACTCCAACCAGAAGAATAAAAAATTGCATAGGAACTTTTAACAATCCATTAAAAATTAATCCTAGCTGACTTTCACGTACCGATTTTCCAGATAAATAACGCTGTACTTGGCTTTGATCCGTTCCGAAGTATGACAACATTAAAAATGTTCCTCCAAGAAAACCTGTCCAAACTGTATAACGATTATTCAAATCCCAAGAGAAGTCAAGGACTTTCATTTTATTGCTAGCTCCCGCAATTTCAAGCGCTTTACCGAATGTAATTCCGTCTGGTAAATATTGTAGAATTAAATAAAATGCAATAAACATTCCTGAGAATATAATTGCCATTTGCTGTTTCTGAGTAACACTTACAGCTTTGGTTCCTCCACTAACCGTATAGATTATTACCAGCATTCCGATAATAATGTTCAAACTGATTAAATCCCATCCCAAAACCGCAGATAATATAATTGCAGGAGCGAAAATGGTTATTCCTGCTGCCAATCCTCTTTGAATTAAAAATAAAATTGCAGCTAAAGTTCTAGTCTTAAGATCAAATCTGCTTTCTAAATACTCATAAGCTGTATAAACATTAAGTTTATGATAAATAGGAATAAAAACTAAACAGATAATCACCATTGCTAGCGGCAATCCAAAATAGAATTGCACAAATCCCATTCCACTATGAAATGCTTGACCTGGTGTAGATAAAAAAGTGATGGCACTAGCCTGAGTTGCCATTACTGACAATCCGATAGTCCACCACTTTGTATCGTTTCCTCCTTTTATATATTGTTCTACATTTTCACTTCCTCTTGTTTTCCAAGTTCCATATAATACAATAAATAATAGGGTAAGCGAAAGTACAATCCAGTCTAAAGTTTGCATGAGTATGTTATTTGGTATATGCGTTAGTGATTAAATAAAAAAGAACTATGTACACCAGATTTGCTACTAGAACGAGTGTGTACTCTTTTTTCCACATATACTTTTTACTCATAATACTTTAGTTTGTTTTGTTGATAGTTTTAATTATTCAGCAGGTTTACTAAAAAAATTATCTGCTAAAGGCGCTTGACTTACTAAAGCCGATGAAAACACTGTTGGTTCTCCTGCTGGTTCTGTTGGAACACCTTGTTCGTTTTTATTGTACCAAGTTATTGATTTTGGTAAAATGAAACCGTTAACATTTTCCCAATCATTATATCTAATGATATTAAACTTTTCAGATGGCTTCTTGCTAAAATAAGTAACTGTATAGCCTAACCAAGCCATTTGTTTCGTTTCGGGATGGTAAAATATAAAATAATTATCATCTGGAGAAACCCCAATATTTGCTTTATATGATATTTTAATCCCTGGATATGTAACTCCTTCAAATGTCATCGGTTCAATATCCGAGTATACAATTCCATCATCTGCTAACACAAATGGCATTGCATAGAAGTAGAAATATAAATTGTAATAAAATTCAGGATTTTTCTTAAAAACAGAATCTTTTTGACTTAACCAAACGTCCTTTCCATCATAACCTAGTGAAAATTTTTCTCCATGAATTACAGCTTTTCTAGAATGTAAATCCGTAGTATGCTCTTCTCCTTTTACTTTATACGATAAAAATTTGGCTTTTCTCCAAGCATCTATTCCTCCATGCTTTTCAAAAACTTCCTCTAAAGCTTTAGGATATGTTGGCTCTTTTTTAACTTCTTCCTTAACCTCTTCTTTAATTTCTTTTTTAGTTTCTGTTTTACAAGCAGCCACTAAAACTACTAGTAAAAATAATGTTATTAGTTTTCTCATTGAAAATTGATTTTATACTACTTCGTCGAAGATATTTTCTAAAATTACATTTTTAAAACAAAAAAACTCCTTGAATGGTATCAAAGAGTTTTTACAACACAACTACAAAAACCACTATTCGGTATCTGTCAAAGTCTCAGTAAACGCAATTAGCGCTTTTATTTCTTCTTTAGTTAAACTCAAATTATCGAAGGGCAAGGTTTGATACTCATTTTCAATTCCCAATCCCGCTGCTCCGCCTTTATTATAAAAATCTATCACTTCTTGTAAAGTTGTATAAACACCATTATGCATATAAGGAGCAGTAACTCCAGCATTTCTAACCGTAGGAGTTTTGAAAAAATGTTTCCTTTCTGGAGTTTTAAACAATTCATATCTTCCTAAATCCGGAGATAATTTTGCATTTATGGTATCGTAAGTTGCCGGAACTCCAATGAATTCTAATTCAGTATCTGTATAATTTGGCGGCACCGTTCCGTTGAAAACTGGAGCAAAATGACACGTAGCACACATTGCTTTTCCCATAAACAAATTAAATCCTAACTGTTCTTCTTCAGTTAATGTATTCTCCTCTCCTCTTATATTTTTATCAAATTTAGAGTTGAAAGAATTCAAACTCCTGATGTACGAAGCAATCGCATGTCTAATATTGTAATCAATCCTTTTATTGTTATACAGTTTCTCAAGTTTATTCTTGTAAATATCATTTTGTTGAACTCTGTTCACAACTGAATCCATGGACATATTGAATTCGTTATGATTTTTTACAACACCAACAACCTGACCTTCTAAACTACCGGCTCTTGCGTCCATAAAAAATGCTTGTTGATAAGCAGAATAAGTAACCGTAGGTGTGTTTCTGGTTTGATTTTTATCAAATGTTTTCTTTCCATCTGTAAATGCTAATTCCTTTACATGACAAGTAGCGCAGGCCATTGAATAATCTTTAGACAAAGATTTATCATTAAATAATTCCTTACCAAACTCAACTTTTTTAGCAAGATTTGTTGTGTCACTTAATTGATCAGAGAAGTAATTTATATTTAAAGCATCCTTAGAAAAAAGAGTTGTTAATGTATTTAATAAAGCCATTTCAAAAGGAAATTTCACATTCCAATCTTTTTGAACCTCAACTAGTAATTTCAACTGATAGTCTGTATGCTTTTTTATAAATGTAAAACGATCAAAAGCATCAAAATCATGATCTAAATCTTTTTGAGCAGCAATAATTTCTTTAATGAATTTATCTTTTAGTTCTTTTGATTTGAACTTGTTTTCATTCATTTTAATAATCTCAATTAATGTATTGTAAGAATATTTACTTTCTAATAACGACTGGCTTAAAACTGGAGAATCAAAACCTGTAATACCTGTTGTTGCAATTCTTACAATTTGTTCTCTGAGCAACCAAATAATATGATAATCTTTCAGCTTTAAAGAAAGATTTTCTTTGATTAATTTTAATCGATCTCTTGTTACATTAATCGCTCGAGTTAAGGTAACTGTATCAATCTCTTCTTCATAAAGATTCTCTTCAATAACTTGAAAACCGATTGGATTAATTACTCTAGTATCCTGAGATTCTTCACCCTTTACTTGAATAATATTTGGAGCATTTAAAGATTTATAATTATTCTTATCTGAATAGGCTAAAATTGGCTCCATCATTTTGAAATATCTACGAGCCTCCTTGTAATTCTCCTTTCTTTCCTCTGAAGGGATTTCTAAATTCAACTTCTCTAAACTAGCAATTGAATTCGTTAAATATTCATTATATAAAGCAGAAATATCCGCAGAAAATGCATCTACAGATGTGTATTTTTTTTCCCCTTTGTCGCATCCTATTATCAAAAGCAAAAGACATACACAAAGGTATGCCTTAACTCGACTAAATATGTCTTTCATTTTTTATCTATCTAATCCAGTGATTACGTGTAAAACAGAACCTTCTTTTCTGTTTCCTAAATCAGGATTTGCCATTGGGTCTGTAAATGAAGTTCCATCAGCTGGCTCCCATCCGTGATTTTGAGTAATTACGATGAATGTGTTTTTACCATTATTAACGATTTCAGTAACATCAATCATTCCAGTAATTTCCCAGTTTCTTGTGTTTGAACCATATCCCATATCAGCAGCTCTATTTTGATCACACTCTAATACAGTTTTAATTTCTCCTGTATTTAAGTTGTACTGATATAACTTAGCAAAACCGTTTACAGAAGTATCTAAATATCCGTTTGGATCTTCTTGAATGTAAGCATAGTTTTCAGTTACTAAAATATTATCAGGTGAATGGAAACCTTCTGCTTTACCACCAATTTTATCTCCATCTAAAACACATGTGATTTTTGCAGCTCCTGTTGGATCAGTATCGTTTAAAACAACCTTATAAATACGACCTAAGAAAGTTCCTTTACCAGCTAATCCTGATTTATTTCTACCTGTAACAGCAAAGTAAATTTCTCTTTGATTTCCAGCAACTCCTCTTCTCCAGTCGATATCCTCTAAACGTGAGAATCCCATAACACCTTTAGACTTTGCTTCAGCATCTAAAGCGTTGATTTCTCTTTCAGTTAATTCAACGAATTCAGCATCATACTCAGTTCCTTCAACCATATCAACTTCATAAGTGATTCCAGCAGTAGAAACTTTTAATCCGTATAATTTACCTCCTTCTAAGTCTCCTCTGTTTCCAACATACATTCCTAATTGTCCTGATGGCACATCATTATCAGAATGATCATCTCCAATAAAAGCAACAGTTTTGTTTGGATAAGCATCTTTTCCAATAACCACAGCATTTTCAGTTGACCATTGTCCAAAAGCAGATAATAATCTTCCAGTTCCAGCATCGGTTACAGGTTTATATGGATCTGTAGCGAAAACTCCTTTCGAAGATCCACCCCATTCTCCACCAGACAAGTACATTGGTCCAAAACCATGCTCTTCCATAGAAATCATAGAACCAGAACACTGTGCAGTTTCGGCTGTAGCAGCAGCATTTAAGATATACTCTCCTTCTGTAGGTCTTAAGTTTTCATTTAATTTAATTCTAGCAATAGAATAGTCAGCTTCAATATTATTGATTAAAGTGAATGTTCCATCAGCTTCTCTTAATAATCCAGCTCCATCCGCCATTGATCCGTAAACGAAATCAGGTGTATTAGGAATTACATCTTCAGAAGATAAAATTGGAGTAATTTTTAATCCTACGAAATCTGGAGTTACTTTTAAGAAATTTGGAGTTTTAGAAGATGCTAAATATACTGAAGCATCTGAACCGTTTGGACCAGTTGCTCCTGTTGCTCCATCGACACCGTTTTGTCCATTTACTCCATCAACACCGTCAATTCCGTCTTTTCCGTCTTCACAAGAAGTAAGTGTTGTAAAACTAATAGATAAAGCTAATAAAGTAGTTAAGCTTAGTTTAAGATTTTTCATTGTGTCCTTATTTAAGTTTTGTTTTTTGATGCTACAAAACAAGACCAGGAGTTTAAAGTTTAAATCAATCCTATTTTAATTTCTTTTTAAGAAAATGTTATACAATTAAACTAAGTCTTAATAATTAGAATTATTTTAAATAAGAACTTTGAACTAAAAAAGTTGTTCTCTTTAGAATTAGGTAAATTGATAAGTTTTAATACCTTTATCGAAAATTATTATTAATGACCATTACACAATTAAAATATACATTAGCTGTAGCTGAACATAAAAACTTTACAGTTGCTGCTGAACACTGTTTTGTAACACAACCTACACTTAGTATGCAAATCCAGAAACTGGAGGAAGAGTTAGATGCTAAGATTTTTAATCGTTCAAAAAAACCTATTGAATTAACACCTGTAGGAAAGAAAATTGTAGAACAAGCAAAAGTAATTGTTGATGAAAGTAATAGGATTATTGATATTGTTCATCAACAAAAAGGATATATCGGAGGAGAATTTAAATTAGGTATTATTCCTACTATTATGCCTACTTTATTGCCTATGTTTTTAAAACACTTTACGAAAACATATCCTAAAGTTCATTTAATTATTGAAGAATTAACCACCGAGGAAATCATTAGAAAGCTTACTGATGGATATATTGATGCTGCAATTGCTGCAACACCATTGGGCAATGAAGCGATAAAAGAACGTGTTTTATATTACGAGCCTTTTGTAGGTTTAATTCCTAGTGAACATAGATTATATGAAAAAGAAAAACTGACTGTTGAAGATTTAGAATTAGAAGACATTTTACTCTTAGAAGATGGACATTGTTTTAAAAATAGTGTCATCAATTTATGTAAAATGAATAAAAAGGATGAACTTAAAAGATTTCAATTAGAAAGTGGAAGCTTTGATACTTTAATTAAGCTATCGAAAGATGGTTTAGGAATGACCCTTCTTCCATATTTAAACACACTTGACTTAAATGAGAACGATAAAAGTCATTTAAGAGAATTTGAAACACCGCCACCTGCAAGAGAAGTAAGCTTGATTTACCATAAATCCCAATTGAAAATGCAATTAATTGAAGCATTAAAATCAAGTATCGATGGAATTATTCGCGGTGCAATTGCTTTTAGTGATGTAGATATTATAAGTCCGATTAAAAAGGAATAAAAACAAAAAAAGGAAGCTAAATAGCTTCCTTTTTTTGTTTTATAATTACACAACACTTTATGCGTACATTTTTTCTCTTAATTCCTTTACCTTAGGATCATCTAAATACTCATCAAATGTTGCGTATTTATCAATTACTCCATTTGGCGTAATTTCTATAATTCTATTAGCTACTGTTTGCGCAAACTCGTGGTCATGCGTTGTAAACAATACAGTTCCTTTAAAGTTAATTAATGAATTGTTTAAAGATTGAATTGATTCCAAGTCTAAGTGGTTTGTTGGCTCATCTAACATTAAAATGTTTGCTCTAGTCATCATCATTCTTGATAACATACAACGAACCTTTTCACCTCCAGATAACACATTACTTTTCTTTAATGCTTCCTCTCCAGAGAAAATCATTTTCCCTAAGAAACCACGTAAAAACACTTCTTCTCTTTCTTCTTCTGTTTTAGCGTATTGACGTAACCAATCTACTAAGTTTAAATCTCCATTTTGGAAAAACTCTGAATTATCAGAAGGCAAATAAGATTGAGTGGTTGTTACACCCCAGTTATACTTCCCTTCTAACGCTTCTTCATTTCCAGCTATTATTTGATAAAAAGCAGTTGTTGCTTTTGAATTTTTAGAAATTACAGCAACTTTATCGCCTCTATTTAAATTAATATCAACATTAGAAAATAATAATTCTCCTTCAGCATCTTTAGCTGCTAATCCCTCTATATTTAAAATTTGATCACCAGCTTCTCTATCTCTTTCAAAAATAATTGCTGGGTAACGACGGCTAGATGGTTTTATTTCATCTACATTCAACTTCTCAATCATTTTCTTACGAGATGTAGCTTGTTTAGATTTCGCTACGTTTGCTGAAAAACGACGGATAAACTCCTCTAACTCTTTCTTCTTATCTTCAGCTTTCTTATTTTGTTGTGCTCTTTGTTTTGCCGCTAACTGACTTGACTCATACCAGAATGTATAGTTTCCTGAGAAATGATTAATCTTTCCAAAATCAATATCAGAAATATGTGTACAAACAGCATCTAAAAAGTGACGATCGTGAGATACAACGATAACCGTATTATCATAATTAGCTAAGAAATTCTCTAACCAAGAAATAGTTTCAAAATCTAAGTCGTTGGTAGGCTCATCCATAATTAACACATCAGGATTCCCAAATAAAGCTTGTGCTAATAAAACACGTACTTTTTGCTTACCATCTAAATCTTTTACTAACGAATAGTGTAAGTCTTCTTTAATCCCTAAGTTGGACAACATTGCTGCTGCTTCAGCATCAGCATTCCAACCATTCATCTCTTCAAATTGAACTTGTAATTCTCCAATTTTCTCAGCATTCTCGTCAGAATAATCAGCATATAACGCGTCAATTTCTTTCTTAATTTTATACAAGTCTTTATTTCCCATTACTACAGTTTCCAAAACAGGAAACTCATCAAAAGCATAATGATCTTGAGATAATACAGACATTCTTTTTCCAGGCTCTAAGTGAACTTGTCCAGAGGTTGGATCCATTTGACCCGATAATATTTTTAAGAAAGTAGATTTTCCTGCTCCGTTTGCTCCGATAATTCCGTAGCAATTTCCTTGAGTAAACTTAGTATTTACCTCATCAAACAATACTCTCTTACCAAACTGAACTGATAAATTAGAAACTGTTAACATTTTGCGTTTTTTAAAATTCGATGCAAAAGTATGAAATCTCTCCGCTTTTACAGCATTTATACACTATAAATTACATCGTTAAAAATCTCTTATTTTTTAGAATATTAACACCGAATTAACATCTTGATTTCCTCTATATTTCTATTTTTGAGCGTTAATTTATATGCCTTTTGAATAGAATAATTAAATATTTAGTTCCGCTTTTATCAATCTTTATAATAAGTTGTAACGACGTTAAAAAAGAGAACTTTACTTATGTAGGTGGAAAAATCATAAATCCAAAATCTGATTTTATCACGTTACATGATCATTTTGAGGAAATTATAGATACAGTCAAATTAAATTCTGACAATACTTTTACAGGATCCTTTAAAGATATTAAATCAGGATTATACCTTTTTAAACACGGAACTGAATTCCAATATATCTTTTTAGAACCACAGGACAGTTTACTAATTCGTTTGAACACATGGGATTTTGACGAATCTCTAGTTTTTAGTGGAAGTAATGCAGAAAAAAATAATGCTTTAATAGAGAATTTCTTAATCAATGAAAAGCAGGTGAAAGATTTTTATAAATTCTATAAACTTCCACACCTTGACTTCTTAAAGACAGTTGATTCACTGAAATCCATGAAGGATTCTTATTTGAACAATTTTAAATCGGATTATCCTGAGGCTACGGAAGACTATTTAGATATTTTAAAAGTCGCTCTTTACTTTCCTCTATACACTAAACTGGAGACCTACGTCATTAATAATCGATTGAAAGAATCTCCTGAAGACTTAAATGAGGCTAACTTTATTTCTCACAGGGAAAACATTGATATTAATAGCGACTCATTAATGTTCTTCTCTCCTTACAGGAAGTATGTATATAACAATATCTATTATGATGTTTATGCTAAAAACATCAAAGACGATAGTGATGAGTTTACTATTTCTGTACTGGAAACTGTAAATACTAAAATTGGTTCTCAAGAGTTGAAGAATCGATTACTCAAAGAAACCATTATAAGACATTTTTACACTAAAACAAGTTGTAGCCTTAACAAAAAAGCTTACAGTGCCTTTGCTACATTTTCATCAAATGATGCGGACAAAAAGGAAATTGCAAGTTTACTCTCCGATGTTAAACGCATTCCTAAAAACAAATTATTACCTAATTTTAAGCTATATTCTCCTCAAGGATCTATTGAAAGTATTAAAGATATAATAAGAGGAAATAGTACTGTTATCTATTTTAGAAATAAAGATTATTCATCAGATAATTGGGTTTCTTCAAGAATGAATTATTTAATTAAGAATCATCCTGATGTACAATTTTTAGTCATTAACATGAATGACGATAAAAATGAATATATCAAAGACTTAAATATAAAACATCAGTTTTACCTTCATAAGGAAAGTGATGCACATAGCTTTTTAACGAGTAAATACCCTAGAATGGTGCTTGTAAATAATAAAGGAAAAGTTGTTAACGGATTCTGTGCATTATCTTCGAAAAAGATTGAAAAACAAATAACTGAACTTTATTAAACAATTCATAATCAGTTTATTTTAAATTCACTACTTTTGCGCCGTCCTTAAAATAAATTAATATTAGAATTCGCGGATAGGGCATCTGTGAATTCGTTTAAATTCACAATATGTCGAAATTCGCAGATTTAGGTTTGAAAGAACCTATCAATAAGGCGTTGGTAGATTTAGGTTACGAATCTCCTACCGTTATTCAAGAAAAAGCAATCCCACAAATTTTATCATCTTCAGAGGATCTTAAAGCATTTGCTCAAACTGGAACAGGAAAAACTGCTGCTTTTAGTTTACCAATCGTAGAACTTGCTGACGATAAAGATAAAGCTTCACAAGCAATTATTCTTTCTCCTACAAGAGAGCTAGCCGTTCAAATTGGGAAAAACATCGAAGATTTTTCAAAATATCTTCCAGACTTAAAAGTAGTTACTGTTTATGGTGGAGCCAATATAGAACAACAAATAAAACAACTTAAAAGAGGAGCTCAAATTGTTGTTGGTACTCCTGGTAGAACAGTCGACTTAATTCGTCGTAGAGCATTAAAGTTAGGCAATATAAAGTGGTTAGTTTTAGACGAGGCAGACGAAATGTTAAACATGGGGTTCAAAGAGGAGCTTGACAAAGTTTTAGATGCTACTCCAGAGACAAAACAAACATTACTTTTCTCGGCTACTTTCCCAAGAGAAGTTGAAGCTATTGCTAAAAACTATATGCACAACCCAGTCGAAGTTACATCTGGGCAAAAAAATCAAGGATCAGATAATGTAACTCACCAATATTATTTAGTTAGTGAAAGAAGTCGTTATCCTGCTTTAAAGCGTATAGCAGATATTAATCCAGATATATATGCTATTGTTTTCTGTAGAACTAGAAGAGAAACTCAAGAAGTTGCAGATAAACTAATTCAAGACGGTTACAACGCAGATTCATTGCATGGAGATTTATCACAAGCACAGCGTGATAGTGTAATGGATAAGTTTAGAAAAAAGAATATTCAAATGTTAGTTGCAACTGACGTTGCTGCTCGTGGATTAGATGTTGATAATTTAACACATGTTATCAATCATAAGTTACCAGATCAAATTGAAAATTACAACCATAGGAGTGGTAGAACTGGTAGAGCCGGAAACAAAGGAATCTCTGTTGTTTTAGTTAATAGAAAAGAGCGCAATAAGTTAAACCCTATTGAGCGTATTTTAAAGAAAAAATTCGTTGAAACTTCTATTCCTACTGGAAAAGAAATCTGTGAAAAACAGTTATTCCATTTAATTGATAAAATTGAGAATTCCGAGGTAAACACTTCTGAAATCGATACCTATTTACCAAACATCTACGATAAGTTAAAAGATTTCTCAAGAGAGGAATTAATTCAGAAGTTTGTTTCTCTAGAATTTAATTCATTCCTTTCGTATTACGAAAACGCGCCTGATTTAAATAATCTTTCTTCTAATGATCGAGGAGATAGAGCTAGTAACAGAAACGGTAGAATGTCAAGTGAAAACATGACTCGTTTCTTTATTAACCTAGGAAGAAAAGACAGATTGAATCCTGCAAAGTTAATGGGATTAATTAATGAGCAAGGAATTAATAAAAATGTAGAGATTGGTGCTATTGACATCTTAGACACATTCTCTTTCTTTGAAATTGATAAAAACTTTGAAAGCGATACATTAGATGCTTTTGCGGCTAATTCTCCTGAATTCAACGGAAGAAATGTGAATATTGAAATTACTAAAACCGAGAGAAAAGGTGGTGGTGGAAGACGAAGAGGAAGAAGCGGAAACAGTAACGGAGGAAATAGAACAAGAAGAAGCTCGGAAAACAGTAATCCTTCAAAAGGTTTTGGAAGAAGTAGAAATAGTAGTAAAAAATCATTCCCTAAAAAAGAAGGTTCTCACAAAGGACGAGATTCAAGAAGATCTAGAAGAAGATCATAAAAAATTATAATACTGTACAAATAAAAAACCACTATTGATAACAGTGGTTTTTTTATAACTTATAAGTAAAATCATAAATCATTTACTTATGAACTTTATAATTTCGAACTTTTTAAAGTATAGTTCTATTTAGCTACGTTAACAGCTCTAGTTTCTCTAATCACAGTTACTTTAACTTGACCAGGATATGTCATATCATTTTGAATTTTCTGAGAAATATTAAATGATAATTCAGCAGCTTTTTCATCGTTCACTTTAGTACTTTCAACCATTACACGTAATTCTCTACCTGCTTGAATTGCATAAGCTTTTTGAACACCTGTAAACCCAAAGGCTATATCTTCTAAATCTCTTAAACGCTGAATATAACTATCTAAAACTTGTCTTCTTGCTCCTGGTCTTGCTCCCGAAATTGCATCACAAACTTGAACGATTGGAGCTATTAAACTCTTCATTTCAATTTCGTCGTGGTGCGCTCCAATAGCATTACACACATCTGGTTTTTCTCCATATTTTTCGGCCCATTGCATTCCCAATAATGCGTGAGGTAATTCGCTTTCAGTTTCAGGAACTTTACCTATATCATGTAAAAGACCAGCTCTCTTAGCTGCTTTTGCATTTAAGCCCATTTCAGCTGCCATTAAACCACAAAGGTTAGCTACTTCACGAGAGTGCTGTAGTAAGTTCTGTCCGTATGACGAACGATACTTCATTCTACCAACCGTCTTTATTAATTCAGGATGCAATCCGTGGATTCCCAAATCGATCACAGTACGCTTACCTACCTCAATAATTTCTTGATTGATTTGTTTCTCTGTTTTACGAACGATTTCTTCAATTCTTGCTGGATGTATTCTTCCGTCCGTTACCAATTTGTGCATAGATAATCTCGCTATCTCACGACGAACTGGATCAAAACAAGAAAGAATAATTGCTTCTGGCGTATCATCAACAATAATCTCTACTCCTGTTGCAGCTTCCAAAGCTCGAATGTTTCGACCTTCACGACCAATAATTCTACCTTTTACATCATCAGACTCCAAGTTAAAAACTGAAACACAGTTTTCAATTGCTTGTTCCACACCTACTCTTTGTATAGTGTTTAATACAACCTTTCTAGCTTCTTGCTGAGCAGTCATTTTTGCCTCTTCCAAAGTCTCTTGAATAAAGCTCATTGCATCTGCTTTCGCTTCCTCCTTTAAAGAAGCGACCAATTCAGTTTTAGCCTCATCTGCAGAAAAACCAGAAATTTGCTCTAACATGTCTACGTGACGTTTATGCAATTTTTCAACTTCTGATTCTCTTTTTTCCAAGAAATCTAATTTGTAATCTAAGTCAGAGGTTTTCTTTTCTAAAGATTGTGAAAGTTTCTTGTTTTTATCTAATTCAGAAGAAACACGAGATTCTTTATCACGTATTCTTTTCTCTACATCAGACATCTTTTTTTCTCGAGATAAAATTACTTTTTCATGCTCAGCTTTTAGTTCAATAAACTTCTCCTTCGCTTGTAAAATTTTATCTTTCTTAATGGCTTCTGCCTCTATTTTTGCTTCTTTTAGTATGCTTTTAGCTTCTTTATCAGTCTCTTTAAGAAGCTTATTGGCTTTTGTTTTTTCAAGCATTTTTGCAATAATAAAACCTACTGCAATTCCTACAACACCTACCAAAATTGGTAATACTAATCCTTCCATAAATTGAATATCTATATTCTTAAAAATAAAAAAAGCCCATATTAGTAGTGTTTTATAAACTCCTGAAAAACAGGTTTAGAACTAACTGGCTGATCAAGGATCCGACTTAACGGCTTGCTTTACTAACCAAGACTCATTCTTTTTAATTGAATAGTGTTGAGTTTATTAACTATTTACTAATATAGGCAGTATCTATACTGTTATATAATGAACTTATTTTAAATGATCGTCTAACAAATTTGTTAGTTCATTTAATTTATGTAATACTTCCGAAGCTTCTTGAGATGTTTTTAACGAATTCACCTCCATTTTAGACGCAAATTGCAAGGCACACATGGCTAAAACATCTTGTTTATCAGCTACCGCATAATTTTGTTCAAAATTTAAAATCAAATTGTTAATCTGTTTAGCGGCTTTTCTCATCCCTTCTTCCTCTAGTTCATCTTTTACTATTAGAGGATAAGTTCGTCCGGCAACAACCACATTAACTTTTAATTTTTCCATCTTTTTAAAGAACTTTTTATGAATTCAAGAGCGTGATACATTTATCTATCTCTCGAATTAAAGCATTTATTTTGAGTTTTGTATTTCTCGAATCTTCATTACTGCCTTCAATGGTTTTAGCAACTTTCAATATATCAAATTGTTTTTTCTGATTAACTAATTGTTGCTCCTTTTCTTTCAATAAATGCTGTAACTCTCCATTTTGTTCAAGCAATATTTCATTTTCTGACTTTAAGAACTCATATCTTGCTAACATTTCTTTTAACTTAAGTTCCAGTGAATGAATTGCTTCTAAAGTATTACTCATCTATAATTGAGACAAAACCATTTCTTACAAAATTAACAATCTCTTTTAACAATAGCAACTCTTAAATGCTTTTTTCTTAACAAACTGAAATTCAAAGCCCTATAATTTCAGTATAATTTTATTAATTTCGTTACTAAATTGTATCGCTTTGAAATATCATTTTTTCCTTTTCTTCGTGCTAACCTGCTGCTTTTCTTTTTCACAAAAGAAGTATCCAAAAAATTATTTTTCACCTCCAATGGACATTCCTATTGTGGTTGCAGGTACATTTGGAGAATTAAGAAGCAACCATTTTCATTCTGGTATTGATTTAAAGACTCAAAAAAGAGAAGGAATTCCTATTCGCGCTGCAGCTGACGGTTATATTTCTAGAATTAAAATTAGACAATATGGTTACGGAAAAGCTTTGTATATAGATCATCCAAATGGGTATACCACTGTATATGCTCATCTACAAAGGTTTTCATCTGAAGTACAACAATTTGTGAAGGATATTCAATACAAGAAAGAGCAAAACAACGTTGGAAACATTTTCCCTAAAATCAATCAATTTAAAGTAAAAAAAGGTGAAATAATTGCTTACTCTGGTGACACAGGAAGTTCATCAGCTCCTCATTTACATTATGAAATACGTAATACAAAAACTGAAAACATAATTAATCCGCTACTTTTTGGTTTAAAAGCCGAAGACACCAAAAAACCAATTATAAAAGGATTAAAAGTTTTTGCTTTAGATAATTCTGCTCGTATCAACAACTCGAACAACAACACTATAATTCCCATAAAACAATTAGAAAATGGGAATTACGTTTCTGAACGTATAAATGCGAATGGGAATATTGGTCTTGGAATACATGTTTACGACCATCAAAACGCAGCTATGAATAAAAACGGTATTTATAGTTTAGAAATGAATGTAAATGGTAAAAGAGTATACTATCATGATGTAGAAACTTTTTCTTTTGCTGAAAGTAAGTATATCAACTTACTAATAGATTATGAGCATTACAAAAAATATAAAAAACGTTTTCAAAAGACTCATAAAGTTCATAATAACAAGCTAAGTCTTTACGAAGGATTAGAAAACAATGGAAAAATTACAGTAAATGCTTATGAAAACTATAATGTAGAAATCATCGCTAAAGATTACAATGGTAATGCAACTGCCTTACGAATTCCAATTAAAGGTATTCCTGCAAATACCATGTTTTCTCAAAAAGATACAACCAACTACAAAATTACATCTAAAGAATTTCACAAGTTTGAGATAGAAAATGTAACAGTAGCTTTTCCGAAAAACACATTTTATCATGATTGCTTTATTGATTTCTCAGTTAAAGATGAAATTGCTAAACTCCATGAACCTACTATTCCTCTTGACAAAAAATTCACCTTAACTTTTCATACGGAAAAGCTAACTGATGTTCAAAAAGAGCAAGTATACATAGCCAATGTTACTAAAGAGAAATATCCGTATTACGTAACCACAAAACGAAGAGAAAACAAAGTTTTTACTAACCAAAAAACTCTAGGAAGTTATACCCTGCTTTTTGATGATAAAAATCCAGAAATAACCCTATTAAACTTTGCTGAAGGAAGATGGCTTACAAAAAATAAAACATTGAAAGTTAAAATTGAAGATAACGAGTCTGGTATTAATGAATATAGAGCTACTATTGATAACGAATGGATTTTAATGGAGTACAATCATAAGAAAGGAATTTTAACCTACGATTTTTCCGATAAAAAATTGGTTGGTAGCAAACATATCTTTAAACTTGTAGTTTCTGATAATGTTGGAAATACTGAAACTATTTCTACAACGTTTTATCGTAAATAATAAAATCATTTTGAAAAAAATTTTATTCCTTCTTTTGTTCCCTTCCCTAGTTTTTGCGCAAAAGATGTCAACTGTTACAGGGAAATTAGTCAATAAATTTAATGATCCTATTGAAGGTGTTGCTATAAGTTATTTAGATAAAGGAACGACATCTGATAAAGATGGAAATTACTCTTTTCAAATTCCGATTCGAAAAACTGTCAGTGTTACATTTTCTCACGTTTCATATAAAACAATTGTTAAAAAATTTACCACAAGAGGTAAAAGAACAATCAACTTCTCTCCTACTCTTATAATCAAAAATGAAGAATTAGAAGAAATTATTGTTAAGAACAGAAAAAAAGAAGCACGAGGAATTACCAAAATAGATACTAAAAAAGTTGAAACTGTTGTGGGACCTAACGCAGGTGTTGAAGCCGTTTTAATGACTTTACCTGGAGTAAGTAATAACAATGAATTAAGTACTCAATATAATGTAAGAGGTGGAAACTTTGATGAAAACTTGGTTTATGTAAACGGAATTGAAGTTTACAGACCTTTTTTAATTCGTTCTGGACAACAAGAAGGATTGAGTTTTATCAACCCTCACATGATTCAAAATATCGATTTCTCTGCTGGTGGTTTTCAAGCTAAATATGGAGATAAACTATCTTCTGTTTTAGATATCACCTACAGAAAACCAACGAAAACAAGTACGCAGGTTGATTTAAGTTTCTTGGGAGCAAGTGTTACAACTGAAGGACTGTTATTTAAGGACAAATTAAGTGCCATTCTAGGTGTCAGATATAGAGACAACAGTTTATTTGTAAATGATAAGCAAACTGAAGTAAACTTTAGACCTAGTTTCACCGATGTTCAAACGTTTTTATCGTATCAAGTATCTTCAAAAATTGACATTAATTTTTTAGGTAATTTTTCTCTTAATAATTACGAATATAAACCTCTTACCAGAAGAACACGTTTCGGAACAATAGCCAACCCTTTAGAGTTAATTGTTTTTTATCAAGGACAAGAATCAGATAGGTTTCAAACATTTTTTAGTGCGTTTTCGATGGATTACAGAGTTAATGACAATTTAGAATTAACTGGAATTGTATCCTCATTTAATACACAAGAAGAAGAATACTTTGATATTGCTGCTCAATATAATTTAGGACAAGTAAATACTAATTTAGGATCTGAAAATTTTGGTGAAGTTGAATTTTCACAAGGAATTGGTTCTCAGTTAAATCATGCTCGTAACGATTTAGACGCCTTAATTGTTAATGCGCAAGTAAGAGCAACACTCAAAGATGGAAATAACGAATGGAGAGCAGGAATAAAATATCAAAAGGAAAATATAAAAGACCGAATTAGAGAATGGGAAGTTATAGATAGTGTAGGTTTTTCTGTTAGACCTCCACATCATAACATAGGAAATGATCAACCGTATACTCCTTTTACTGGTCCTATTGAACCTTTTCAAAATGTAAGAGCGCAGAATACAGTTGATATTAATCGTTTTTCTGGTTTTTTACAATTTAGCAGAAAAACGAATTGGGGAAATCATGAAATATGGTTTAATGCTGGTGTAAGATCTCAATATTGGAATGTAAGTCCGATTGGCGCAGAATCTAAAAGTCATTTAATTTTCAGTCCAAGAGCACAATTTGCAATTAAACCAGATTGGAATGACGATATGCTGTTCAGAATATCAGGGGGATATTATTCTCAACCACCCTTTTACAGAGAACTTCGAGGTTTTGATGGTCAAATATCAGCTGATGTAAAGGCTCAGAAATCTATTCACGCTGTAGTAGGGAATGATTATAGTTTTACAATGTGGGATAGACCTTTTAAGTTAACAACGGAACTGTATTATAAAGATTTAAGTGATGTTAATGCGTATTCTATTGACAATGTTAGAATTCGATATAGAGCAGACAATGTTACAGATGCCTATGCATACGGACTTGATGTTCGTTTGAACGGTGAATTTGTTCCTGGAAACGATAGCTGGGTAAGTTTTGGATATTTAAAAACTCAAGAAAACATTGACAACAGAGGTTATATTGCCAGACCTACTGATCAAAGGATTAAACTTGGAGTATTATTTCAAGATTATGTTCCGAACCTACCAGATTTAAAAGCTTATTTAAATTTAGTTTACAATACTGGAGTTCCCGGTGGTGCTCCTGCTTATGCTGATGTGTATAGTTTTCAAAACAGGTTAGGAGATTATAGACGTGCTGATGTTGGAGTTTCATATATCTTTATAGATAACAGTAAAAAAATATCTAACAAGTTTTTAAATAATTTCGAAGAGCTTTCTGCTGGTTTAGAGCTCTTTAACATTTTTGATATTCGAAACTCAATAACCAATACATGGGTTAGAGATGTATACAGCAAACAGCAATTTGCTATTCCTAATTTTATGACAGGAAGAGTTTTGAATTTTAAATTGAGGATGAAATTCTAAACTAGAACATATAGACTTCAAAACCTCATTCATTATGAATGAGGTTTTTTGTTTTTATTCAAGTAATTTTCTGCATAAATAATGCAAGAATAGTAAAAAATAACAATCGCTTATTTTATTATCTTGACCTCACTAAAACTACTAACAACCAAATGATGAAGTCATTCAACAACTTCCTTCTTTTTTTCGTTGTATTTTCTATTATAGGATGCAAAAAGTCAATCGTAAACGAAATGGAAATCAATTCTAACTGGACCTTCAAAAAAGAAAATGATACAGTTTGGAGAACTGCTGAAGTTCCAGGAACAGTGCACACTGATTTACTAAAACAAAAGGTAATTGAAAATCCTTTTTACCGATTAAACGAGCACGATGTTCAATGGATTGATAAAGAAAACTGGGAATATAAAACAACATTTGATATTTCTGAAGAAACATTTGAAAAAGAACAACTAGAGTTGGAGTTTTTAGGAATTGATACCTATAGCAATATATATGTAAATGACACTAAAGTTCTTTCTACAGACAATATGTTTAGAAGCTACCAGATCGATGTAAAGCAGTACTTAAAAGTTGGTAAAAATGAACTTAAAATTATTCTAGAATCTCCAATTAAAAAAGGGATAAAAAAATACGATGCTATCGACTACCAAATTGAAGTTTCAGATAATGATTTAGCCAAAATTGGGAAAGTAGAAGAAAACAAAAAAGTAAGTGTATTTTCAAGAAAAGCAGGTTATCATTTTGGTTGGGATTGGGGACCAAGATTAGTCACATCGGGAATTTGGCGTCCGGTAATATTAAAAAGCTGGGATAACTTTAAAATTGAAGATGTTTTTATTCGTCAGAAAATACTAAAAGACTCCGCTCAACTTTCCGCGGAAATTGAAGTTTTAAGTACCAAAGAAATTGAAAAAAGTGAATTAGAAATTAGTATTAATGATTCATTGGTAATTACTAAAGAATACTCTTTAAAAGAAGGAAAAAATAAGTTTACTGTTCCGTTTACCATTAAAAATCCAAAACTATGGTGGCCAAACGGAATGGGAAAACAACATTTGTATAATATCAACGTAAAAGTGAGTCATAAAAATCATTATGATGAAAAAAGAAACCGAATTGGGTTAAGAACTATCCAACTTTTACGAGAAAAAGATTCGATAGGAACTTCTTTTTACTTTAAAGTAAACGGAATTCCAACTTTTATGAAAGGAGCAAATTACATTCCGCAAGATTTATTCTTACCACGAGTAAAAAATTCAAATTATCATCACATCTTAAATTCTGCCAAAGAAGCTAACATGAATATGATTCGTGTTTGGGGTGGCGGATTTTATGAAAACAAAGAATTTTATGATTTGTGTGATGAAATGGGATTATTAGTTTGGCAAGATTTTATGTTTGCTTGTGCTATGTATCCTGGAGATGAAGAATTTTTAGAGAACGTAAAACAAGAAGCAATTGACAATGTAAAACGTTTAAGAAATCACACCTCCATTGCTTTATGGTGTGGAAATAATGAAGTTTTATCGGCTTGGGAGCGATGGGGTTGGAAGCAAAAAGTGACCAAAGAGCAATCGGAAAAAGCAGCAAATACTACTTGGCAATCGTATGTGGATATTTTTCATAAAGTACTTCCTGAAGTTGTTGAACAATATGATTCTGACAGAAAATATTGGGCTTCTTCTCCGAGTAGTGAATTAGGTGTGCCAGAATCTCACACCGATGGTGATGCTCATTACTGGGGAGTTTGGTGGGGAAAAGAACCTTTTGACAATTACAATGTAAAGATTCCGAGATTTATGTCTGAATTCGGATTTCAATCTTTTCCGGAATTAGCAACGGTAAATAAGTACACAGTTCCTGAAGATCATGATATTTTCTCAGAAGTAATGAAATCGCATCAGCGTTCTAGTATTGGAAATGGAACAATTAAAGAATACATGCTTCGTCATTATAAACAACCAAAGAATTTCGAGAGCTTTTTATATGTAAGTCATTTATTACAAGCCTATGGAATTACAACTGGAATTGAAGCGCATCGAAAAAACAGATATCGTTGTATGGGATCATTATACTGGCAAATTAACGATTGTTGGCCCGTTGCTTCTTGGTCGAGTATTGACTATTATGGTAAATGGAAAGCATTACATTACGGAGTTAAAGAATCTTTCAAGAAAACAATTGTGAGTTTTGATGATAAAAAAGATAAAATTAAATTATTCATTGCTACAGATTCCTTGTCAGATTTTTCAGCTAAACTAGTACTAAACTTACTAGATTTTGAAGGTAATAAATTACATTCTTGGAACAAGGAAATTCAAGTAAAAGGAAATGATTCTCAAAGCCATTTCAGTTTGAATAAAGATGAATTAGTTGCTCTATCTAAGAATAATGATCAACAATTTTTAAACGCTACTTTGATTATAAATAATAAGGAGATAGACATAAAACAACATTTCTTTATTCCTTTTAAAGATTTGAAGTTACCTCAACCTGAAATTACTTTTGATGCTAGTGAAAACGAAGACGAATATATCGTAACTCTTCAATCTAAAAAACTAGCAATCGGAGTATTTGCTTCTGGAAATTTTGACGAGAATTTCTCTGATAATTATTTCAACATGTTACCAAATACAGAAAAGAAAATCACAATCAAAAAAGGAACGATAAAAACTTTGTCTGATTTTAAAAACCAATTAAAAATAATGAGCTTGGTAGATAGTTACAAAACTTCGATAAAATAATAGTTTTATTCAGTTATCGAGTAATTTTGGTAATTAAAAAAGGAGTAACATTATGTTACTCCTTTTGTTTATAATATTGTTTTTTATGCTTTCTCTGATGCTATTTTCCTAAACATTAACCAAACTCCAATTAAAATTAAAGGAATACTTAACCACTGTCCGGTATTTAAAGCCCACTCTCCTCTTTCTTGTACTTGTGGTTTCTTAATAAATTCTATGACAAATCTTAATGACCAAAGCGCAATCATAAATACTCCGAATAAATACCCTTCTTTTTGCTTCTTATCTGTTTTCCAATACAATCTCCAAAGGATAAAGAATAATATTAAATAACTAACAGCTTCGTATATCTGTGTTGGATGACAAGGATACTTCTCTCCGGCTCTCGTAAAAATAACACCAAAACTAGAACCTGTTGGTTTTCCGTAAATCTCAGAATTGAAGAAGTTCCCCATTCTAATGAAAAATCCAGCTAAGGCCACCATAATTCCCATTCTATCTAAAATGAATAACCATGATTTTTGTAAATGCTTTTTAGCATAAAAATAAAGTGCAATTGGAATAGCAATGGCAGCACCATGACTAGCAAAACCTGAAATACCTGTGAATTTCCAACCCTTTACTAAACCAAATAACATTTCTGCTCCTTCTTGTCTTCTAAATGGTAATATAATTTGCAATAAATTATTTTGATAATCTGCCCAACTGTAAAAGAACACTTCTCCTAAACGCATTCCAATCAGCATCGAAACAAATGTGTACATAAACAAAGGATCCATCTTATCCAAAGAAATATTATCCTTTGTATAAATTTTCTTCATTAGATGCAGACCTAATAAAAAAGCAATAATGAACATTAAACTATACCAACGAATACTAAATCCGCCAATGTTAAAAATTTCAGGATCTATGTCCCAAGTAATCGCTAAAAAATTCATGTACTATTATTGTTTAGTTTTTTGTTTCTTTTCTGGTACCGGATCATAACCGCTTCCTCCCCAAGGATGACAACTAAAAATTCTTTTTGTTGCCAACCAACCACCATAAAACACGCCATGTTTTTTCAGTGCTTCCAAAGAATATGCAGAGCATGTTGGCGTATATCTGCAAGTAGCTGGAGTAAATGGAGAAATTGCCGTTTGGTAAAAACGAATTAATAATATAAATGGATATGCCAGTATTTTCTTCAACATCTTAATTCACAGAAAAAGTAGTTCCTTCTCTTCCATCTTTTAGTTGAATTCCTAACTCTGCTAACTCATCACGGATTTGATCAGACAACGCCCAATCTTTATTATCTCTAGCTTCTTTCCTTAGTTTTATAAGTAACTCGACAACTCCTTCTAACTTATCCGAACCTTGTTCTTTTGAGTCGTTAACTAATCCTAAAATATCAAAAACCAAAGCGTTTAAAGTTGCACTTAACAATTCCAAATCTTTTTTAGAAATAGAAGCTTTATCATCTTTCACTTGATTGATAAATTTAACAGCTTCAAATAAATTTGCGATTAAGATAGGCGTGTTAAAATCATCATTCATCGCATCGTAACATTTCTTTTTCCATGCAGATACATCAAAAGTAGACTCGTTAGAAACTTTTAACTCTTTTAAAATATTTAAAGCTTCCATTAATTTATTGTAGCCTTTTTCTGATGCGAGTAATGCATCGTTTGAAAAATCTAAAATACTACGATAATGCGCTTGCATAATGAAAAAACGAACAACACCAGCACCAAAAGCCTTACTAAGAATTTTATTATTTCCAGTTAAAATTTCATCTGGTAAAATATGATTTCCAGTTGATTTAGCCATTTTTTGACCGTTTAACAATAGCATATTAGCATGCATCCAATAATTCACTGGTTGTACTCCAGTGCATGTATGAGATTGTGCTATTTCACACTCATGATGTGGAAACTTCAAATCCATACCTCCTCCATGAATATCGAATTGCTCTCCTAAATACTTAGAACTCATAACAGAACATTCTAGGTGCCAACCAGGAAAACCGTCACTCCATGGTGAAGGCCAACGCATAATATGACGATCATCAGCTTTTTTCCAAAGTGCAAAATCTTGTGGATTTTTCTTTTCTGATTGCCCATCTAACGCTCTAGTATTATGAATTGCGTCTTCAATATTTCTTCCTGAAAGGATTCCATAATTATTTCCAGCTTCATTATACTTAAGAACATCAAAATATACAGAACCATTCATTTCGTAAGCGAAACCTTTATCCATGATTTCCTTAATCATTTCAATTTGTTCGACAATATGACCTGTTGCTGTTGGCTCTATACTTGGCGGTAAGAAATTATATTTTGCCGTGACTTCATGAAAATCAACAGTGTAACGTTGAACCACTTCCATTGGTTCTATTTCTTCTAATCGGGCTTTCTTAGCAATTCTATCTTCACCTTCATCTGCATCATTTTCTAGATGTCCTGCATCAGTAATGTTACGAACGTATCGAACTTTATATCCAAGATGTAATAGATATCTAAAAATCATATCAAAAGACATGAATGTTCTCACATTACCTAAATGAACATTGCTATACACCGTAGGACCACAAACGTACATTCCTACACGGCCTTCTGTTACGGGTTTAAACTCTTCTTTAGATTTTGATAATGAATTGTATATATTTAGTTGATTTTCCTTGTATAATTCCATTAAAAATTCCTTTTCAAAAGGGTAAAGGTAACAAGTTTTAACAAAAAAAAACCACTCAAATTAGTGGTTTTTTATATAAATTAACTTTTAATTCGCTACTTTGGAAAACTTAACGCCCCATATTTCACATCCATATTGAATTTAGCATTTTTAGGAGCTTTAATTTTAATCAATCGTTTTACTTTTAATTTGCTACGCTTTTTTAACAATTCTTGAATCTCTTTTCTTTCCTGAGCATATTTTTTTATAGAAGCTTTATACTCTTCTTTTCGTTTTTTATAAAACTCTTTTTTTTCTTTTAATAATTTTACTCTTGCTCTTTGGTATTCTTCCCTAGCTTTATATCTTTCTTTTTCGTAAAGCTGCCTTGCTTTTTCTAGTTCTTTTTGATATTTCTCCTTTTCTTTCAACATGGTAATATCAGCATCGTCACTCTTAATAGATATTGAGTTTTTGCCAATCGTAACCTTAGCATTTTTTCCTATTTTATCTTTATTCTCTTCTTTCCAGCGTTCTAGATAAGATTTATCTTTCTTATAAGCTTCAAAATCAAACTCGCTTGGTAATGGCGGTAGCGGAGGTAATGGTGGCATAGGTGGTAATTTAACCTCTGGAATTACTATTGCATCATCAGGTAAAACAAAATCAATAGAATCGAGAATATCTAGGCTTCCTAACGTCAAATCTGCTAAATCACCTGTGTAAAAACTATAATTCGGCGCATTAAAATCAAACGCATTAATATCTATAAAAGAGTTTGTTCTTGACTTAATTGTAATTTTAGAGCTATTACCATATGCATTAAAATCCCATTTATTGTAGAAATTATCTCGCATTTCTTCGGTAACCTCTTCACCATCAACAACCATAAAGGCTTCGACAACAACTTTGTCTTTGTTCCAAGTTTCTATTTCGATATCTGAATGCCTTGTATTGATATCTATTACAACATCAGAATTCACTTTAAATTCTTCTTTGAAATCTTTCTTTTGCGCTGTTAATTGAGCGGCAAATAGAGTTAATATTAAAACTAATTTATATGGTATAACTTTCATCTTTACTTTGTTTTGATTGCAGATCATTTACTTGATCTTTTAACTGGATTAATAATTGTAAGCGTAATTGAAGATTGGTAATTAGCGCATCAATTGTTTCATTGTTTACACCTTCTTTTTGTAATTTTTGGTTTAAACGTTTGTAATCTGCATCTAACTTACTTATCCTCTCAAAATACTCATCCAATAAGGCCTTATTTTCTGGAGTAACTTCTAAACTTGCTATTTCATAGTTAATAGCCGTTAAATAGTAATTTTCTATCTTCTGCATTTCTGGTGAAATGTCTCCTAAATTAACCACTTGTTCCGTATCCGTAGTTGTAACTGGTTTAGGATCTGTAGGATTCACAACTGGATAAAATTGTACACCGAATCCAAGTAAAACAATTATTGACGCAACCGCGTATAACCATTTAAATGACTTTTTGGGTTTAGGAAATTCTTCTTGAAGTCTTTTCAAGAATTTTTCTTCATGGTTTTCCGATAACTCAACCGATTTTCGTTGGAAATCTTTTGCTAAACCTCTAATATCCTTCGGCATGATTTGTAACTTTTAAATAATCTCTTACTAACTTTTTTCCTCTCATCAAATGTGTTCTAGAAGTTACCTCCGTAATTCCTAAAATCTGAGATATCTCATTATGGTCGTAACCTTCAATTAAATACAAGGTTAACACCAATCGATACTTTTCTTTCTGATTGTGAATTGCTTCTACAATCATTTCGGAAGTTACCGTATCATCAACTTCCCAATTACCATCATCAACAACATTTAAAACATCTTCATTAATAGTAATCATTGATAACTTTTTTTTCTTGAGTTCATCAATACTTTGATTGATTACAATTCTCTTTAACCAAGCACCAAACGAGACTTCTTCTTTGTAACTTTCAATATTCTTAAAAGCCTTTATAAAAGCATCTTGCATTACATCTTCAGCCAATTGCACATTGTTCATATATCTGTTCGCCACCAATAACATCCCTTTTGCATAGGTATTGTATAATTGCAACTGCGCCTTTGCATTTTGCCTTTTACACTCTTTTATGAGCTTATGATGTAATTGCTTAGTTGATCTCATTTATTGATTTCTTGTCTTAAAGACGATAGTTTTTTCTTTACGTTGCATTTTTATCAACTTTTTTATCTTTAAATTTACAAATACCTTTTTTAGCGGCGTATTTAATGGCAAAAGACTCTAAATCAAACTTATCGGAAAAAGAAGGGGTTTCACAACCTGAAACAACTAGCAAATCATCTGCACAAAAAATTAAATTAAACAGAAGGAAAAAGGCCTCTACTGAAACTTTTATAAAGAAAATATTGGAAGGTGATATAACTTTTCTAAGTAGAGCAATTACATTAATCGAAAGCACTAACCCAAAACACCAAGAAAAAGCGAATACTATTTTAAATACTTTAATTCCGTACGCTAATAAATCTATAAGAATTGGAATAACAGGAGTACCGGGTGTTGGAAAAAGTACATTTATTGAGGCTTTTGGAAAACATCTTACTGGGCTAGGTAAAAAAGTTGCTGTTTTAGCAGTTGACCCAAGTAGTTCAGTTAACAGAGGTAGTATCTTAGGTGATAAAACACGTATGGAACAATTAGTAACCGATGAAAATGCTTTTATTAGACCTTCTCCTTCGGGAACTTCTTTAGGTGGTGTTGCTCAGAAAACAAAAGAAAGTATTTTGTTATGTGAAGCAGCTGGTTTTGATACAATTATCGTGGAAACAGTTGGAGTTGGACAAAGCGAAACGGCTGTTCATGCAATGGTCGATTTTTTCTTGTTACTTAAACTATCAGGAGCAGGTGATGAATTACAAGGAATTAAAAGAGGAATCATCGAAATGGCTGATGCAATTGTTATTAATAAAGCTGATGGTGATAATATAAAGAATGCTAAGATTGCTAAAGTTGAATTCAACAGAGCCTTACATTTGTACCCTCCAAAAGAAAATGGTTGGCAACCAAAAGTAATGATTGCAAGCGCTTTAAATAATTCCGGAATTGAAGATATTTATTTAATGGTTGCCGAATATATAAAAGCAACCAAAAAGACTAAAGATTTTGATAAAAGAAGAAATGCGCAAAACAAGCATTGGTTATTTAGTACCATCGATGAACAATTGAAAAAGCGATTTTACGAAAACTCGAAAATTAAACTTTTACTTCAAGAAGAAATCAAGAATATAGAAAACGGTAAAACTACACCTTTTAATGCGGCAAATAATCTTTTGAATAATACCGATTAAAGTTAAAATCGTACCAATAATCGATAATTTTAGAATATTCTCAATAAAATATAGTTTTTTTGTGTAGAAATCTTTTTTTGATGATATATTTTATTATATTGATAACTAAAGATTTTGTAACAATCTAAATGTAAACAAATAGACCCATGAAAAAACTACTATACATTCTTGCTATAGGTTTTACAACTGTGACTTTCGCTCAAAAAGAAACATGTGAAACTAAAAGTGACGTTGTTGAGGATTTGAATAGTATTACTAAGTGCACTATTAAAGAAATCGACAAAAAAGATAATAAGAAATCAAGACAAATTGCTGTAAGAGTTTCTGCTTCAAACAAGCGTTTCCTAAAAAGAAGAAACAAACAGGTAGTGTCTAGCGCAAATAATTTAAATGGCTCTGGAATTTCAAACGTTTCGAAAGCTGCAAAATTTAAAACTAACTTATCAGCGTTAACCAATAGATTATCAAAAGAGGAAATTAGAAGTGCTCAAAAATTCAATGTTGTTGATAATATTCCTGCTTTTCCTGATTGTAATGATTCTGATGATCAATTCAACTGTTTCAATACTGAAATGATGAAACATATTCAAGAGTATTTTGAATACCCAGATGAAGCGTTAGTTAATAAAATTGAAGGTGAGGTATGGGTTCGTTTTATAATTGATAAAGACGGTAATGTTACAAACATCAAAGCACTTGGACCAAAAGGAGGAAAATTATTAAAAGATGAGGCTATTAGAGTGGTTTCTAACCTACCTAAATTTAAGCCAGCAACAAATGGTGGTGAAGCAGTTTCAGTAAAATATGGATTTCCAATTAACTTCGCTTTAGAAGATAATTAAAATTAAAAAAATATAATATTTAAAAGCTATCAGGTTTCTGGTAGCTTTTTTAGTTTGAAGTTATTTCTAACTCATCATATGCTAAGAACACGTTATCAGGTAACTCTTGTTCTATATCAGCATGAAAGCCTAACAGCTCACTTATGTGAGTAAAATATGCTCTTTTTGGCTTAAGATCTTCCACCAACTCCAATGCCTCTTCTAAGTTAGCATGTGTTTTATGTGATTCTTTTCTGAGAGCTGTTGTGATTAAAACATCCAATCCTTTTAACTTTTCCTTTTCTTCCTCAGGTATATACTTTACATCCGTTAAATAAGCTACATCTCCAAATCGATAACCTAAAATTGGTAAATCTCCGTGCATCACCTTTATCGGTATTACATCAACTCCATGAAAGGTTAAAACATCATCTTTACTTATAACGGTGGGATCGACCGCTGGGGCAGATGGATATCTGTTTTCAGTTGCGAAAATATACTCGTAACGTCTTTCTAATGCCTTTAAAACACGTTTATCCGAATAAATTGGTACAGGTCCCATCTGATAATAATACGGACGAATCTCATCAAAACCAGCAATATGATCTGCGTGTTCATGAGTAAATAAAATCCCATTGATTGATTCAACATCTGCTCTTAACATCTGTTGTCGAAAATCAGGCCCACAATCTATAACGTAGTTAATATCATCCCAAGAAATCATTATGGAAGCTCTCAAACGCTTATCTCTAAAGTCCTCAGAAAAACGAACTGGATTCTTACTCCGAATCATAGGTACACCAGTCGATGTGGCTGTACCTAAAAAAGTTATTTTTAATTGTTTTTTTTTACTCATTCTTTTCACAAAAATAGCATAAATATTTACTATTACTTGCTATTTTCAGTACATTTGTTCATCGTAAACAAAAACAACAAAAATGGCAATTACCTTAAAGGGAGATCAAAAAATAAGTAGTGTGCCTACTACAAAAAATAAAGCACTCAAAATCAACCTAAATGCAAATATCTATGGAACATTTGCTGAAATTGGAGCTGGACAAGAAACAGTTCGTAATTTTTTTAGGGCTGGTGGGGCTTCTGGAACTATTGCAAAAGCAATGAGTGCCTATGATAAAGATTTCTCTGATGCCATTTATGGAATTGAAACTGACAGACGTTATGTAACTGAAGATCGATTAAAGAAAATGCTAAAGCATGAAATGAACTTAATCGAAGATCGACTTGATCGTCAAAAACATCCAGAAAAGTTATTTTTTAGTTACGCAAATACGGTGGCTACGATAAATTTCACCAAAAAATTTAAAGGTCACGGTTGGGTTGGAATTCGTTTTCAATTAGACCCTCTAGAAGATTACAATGAAATAATTGTTCACTTACGCTTTAAAGAAACAGAAGCTCGTTTACAGCAAGAAACTTTAGGTATTTTAGGTGTAAATCTTATATACGGAGCATTTTATTTAAATGACAATCCGAAAGAATTATTGAAGTCTTTTTATGATAACATTGATAAGGATAAGTTAGAAATTGATATGATTAATTTCTCTGGTCCTCGTTTTACATATGTTGACAATCGTTTAATGAGTTTACAACTTGTTAAAAACGGAATGACGAATGCCGTAATGTTTGGTCCTGATGGTAACAACTTACTACCTGCACAAGTTTTGTATAAGAAAAACATATTAGCACTTCGAGGTAGTTTTAGACCCGTTACTAAGGTTAATATGGATATGTATGAACAATCGAAAAAGATGTTTTTTAATGAAAACAAGGTTGATCAGGACAAAACACAAATTATTTTTGAAATTACACTGAGTAATCTGCGTGCAGAAGGAGAAATTAATGAAAGAGATTTCCTTGACAGAGCAGAGTTATTATGTTCGTTAGGACAAAATGTAATGATTACGAATTACCAAGAATACTATCGATTGGTTGAGTATTTCAGTGAATTCACTAAAGAAAGAATGGCCTTAGCAATGGGAGTTTATAACTTAATTCAAATTTTTGATGAAAAGTATTATAGACATATCAGTGGTGGAATCTTGGAAGCTTTCGGAAAATTATTCTACAAAGATTTAAAAATATACATGTACCCTTATAAGGATGAAGACAGTAATCAGTTTATCGATTCTGAAAACTTGAAAGTGCATCCTCGAATGAAAGAATTATATAAATTCTTCAAGAATAATGGTAGAGTAGTTGATATTGTTGATTTTGATCAAGATATTCTTCACATTTTTTCTAGAACCGTTTTAAAAATGATTAAAGATGGTGAAGATGGATGGGAAGACATGTTACCTACAGGAATTGCTGAAGTAATTAAAGAAAAAAGGTTGTTCGGATGTAGTAGAAGAAAATAATTTTATTTTCTAATTAAACCTTTTCTTAAATTTATAGTCAAAATGAAAAACAATTCATTTGACTGAAGAAACTACACTTGTTTTACAATTACAAAATGCTGCCACAAAAGAAGCTGCATTCCGTAATCTTATTACCCAATATAAGGAGCGCTTGTATTGGCATATAAGAAAGATTGTAATTGTACATGATGATACTGATGATGTTTTACAAAACACCTTTATTAAAGTTTTTAGAAATATTGATAATTTTAAAGGCGATAGTAAATTATACTCATGGATGTATAGAATTGCTACCAATGAAGCCATTACGCATCTTAATAAAAAGGCGAAACAGCAAAATGTTGATATTAGCGATTACAAACAGCAAGTAGTTTCAAATTTAAAAAGTGACGATTGGTTTTCTGGTGATGAAATTCAGATTATTTTACAAAAAGCAATTGCTACGCTTCCTCAAAAACAACAACTAGTGTTTAATATGAAGTATTTTGATGATATGAAGTATAACGAAATTTCCGAAGTTTTAGAAACTTCTGTTGGAGCTTTAAAGGCGTCTTATTTTCATGCAGTAAAGAAAATTGAAAGTTTCATTAAAACATATAATTAAACCTTTTAATAAAGTCCAAGTCTTATAAATAGATGGAAAATAATTTAAAAAATAGTATTGAATTTTTAAACTACAGTGTTGGAAAACAGCATGGTTTTGTAGTGCCTAAAAACTATTTTAATGAATTAGAAAATGAAATAGAGACTAGAAACATAATCAGTAATTTACCTAACAAGAATGGTTTAAACATTCCTGAAAAATATTTTGAAGAATTAGAAAGCGAACTTTTAGAAAGAGTTGCTGAAGTAGATTTACCTAAGAAAAATAGTTTAGGAGTTCCAAAAGGTTATTTTGACTCTTTAGAAGATACCATTTTAGGTAAGATAAAAGTAGAAGACGAAAACATAAAAGAAACAAAAGTAGTTTCCTTATCACAAAGAATTCACAAATTGATTCCAATGGCTGCGGCTGCTTCGGTTTTATTGCTTGTTGGAACTTACTTTTTTAAAATTCCTTCTCGGCCTCCTAACATACAAATTGAAGAAACAGAAATTGTTTCTTGGTTTGAAAGTGGTTTTGGAGAAACAAACTCTTATGAATTGGCAACACTTTTTTCTACTGATGATTTAAATTACGATGATTTCACTGTCAATGTAAGTAACGATAAAATTGAAGATTATTTAAATACAATAGATACTTCAACTTTAATTGAATATGACGAAATAGAACTAATAAATAATAACGAATTATAATTACTTTTTGTAAACATAAAAGCAAATGAAGAGAATATTACTTATAATAACAATATGCTTTATCACATTTAAAGCTTACACCCAAAGAGGACCAGGAAATCCTAAAATTAAGGCATTCAAAATTGCTTTTATAACGGAAAAACTAAACCTCAACGAAACCGAAGCTGAAAAGTTTTGGCCAATCTATAATAAATTTGAAGATAAAAAGTTTAACCTAATCCAAAAGGAGAAAAAGGAGATCCGTAAAAAGGTTAAAGAAGCTGGCGGAATTGAAAATATTGATGATAAAGATGCGGAAAAATACTTGAGTAAATTACAAGATATTAGAAAAGATATGTATCAAAACAGCATTCAATTTCATAACAGTTTAGTTGAGTTTTTGCCTGCGAAGAAAATACTACTGCTTGAAATAGCGGAACATGAATTTAATAGACGTTTAATGGAACGTTTAAAAAATAGAAGAATGAATAGAAGAAGATAAAAAAAGAGAGAAGTTTTAAAACTTCTCTCTTTTTTT
>NZ_JBMKKT010000089.1:0-342826 GCF_049239625.1 Tenacibaculum sp. MEBiC06402 | reverse complement strand
GACTAGATTTTTTTGCTTCTTTTTTCATCAATGGAAAAAAGAATTAAAGATTTGTTTCATTATGAGAAGTAATAGAGATTCCCGCCTGCGCGGGAATGACAGTTTGGTTTGAAAGATTGTTTCATCCCGATACTTCGGGATTCGTAATGACGTTGGGTTCATATTATTTGTCATTAATAACTTCCCGGTGTTGAACTTGTTTCATCAATGGAAAAAAGAATGAAAGAGAACATTCTTTATAAATAGAATGAGATTCCCGCCTGCGCGGGAATGACAGGGAAAATGAGAGATTACTTCGTTACTAAATCCAGTATAGTATAAACTTCGCAATGATGTTTGGCTCTTATGACTAATTTCGATACTACTATGCTTAAATACCCTATACTCATGGTTTTAATAATGAAATCAGGTTGATTTTTTTACAATTTTGATGTGCACACTACCATAATTTACTTTCTATCAAATGTTTAGTGCGAAAGGGGGAATCTGAAAAACCTATTTTAAAAGAGTAGGAATCATTAAAAAACGACTACAAATGAGTATAAAATCTTTAAATGTTACTGTTGCTAATAATTTGAATGCTATAGTAAAAGACGGAAAAAATGTGAATGCAGTATTAACTTTCTATCCTGATGATGCATTGGAAGCATCAACTCCTCAAATTGGTGGAGGACAAAGCTACAATTTGCCGAAAGGCTTAGAATTTAATACAGATAATCCAAAAATGAGAATTCATCTTCACGCAAATCGATTTGGTGATATGGATGTTTTTAAGGAAATACCTGTTAATGCGAAAGAATTATACATTAATCTTCAAGGAACTTATAACGGTGAAGCCGATATAGAGTGTAATTTTAGCTAGTAAAGTTTATTTAAATGAAAAGCTGTTCTATTGAGCAGCTTTTTTTCGTAATTCATAGAATTTTCTAAATCTCGGGATTTTCAATGATGAGATTCCCGCCTTCGCGGGAATGACAGTGAGAACGAGAGATTGCTTCATCCCGAAACCTCGGGATTCGCAATGACGACATTCGTTTTACTCTTCATTACGAGGCTTGTGTCAAATATAATTTGACAACATGACGAAGTAATCTGTTCTTCAAAAAAAGGATTGCTTCATCCCGAAGTTTCGGGAGTTTCGAACTCCCTTTATAGGAATTAAAAAGATTCCCGCCTGCGCGGGAATGACAGTTTGGTTTGAGAGATTACTTCTTCCCTAAACCTCGGGATTCGCAATGACGGACTTGTCACATTGAGTTAAATTATGAGCAACAACGTGAAACATAATTTTGTATCGAGATGTGGTTTAGAACTTACAATTGGTTCTCGATACTCCCCGAAGCTTCGGGGTTCTCTCATTATCATTCAAGAAATTCACTCGAACTGACAAGTGAGTCCAAATTCTATTAAAACTGCTAATCAGGTTCTATCATAGAACAGTCAAAAATTATCATTCATGACCTCGAACGCTACTTCCATGATTAATTTACTTATAACCATGGCATTAAAAATAAAAGCTGCCGTTTAATTCATGATTTTTGATATGTACAATACACATTTGGCTGAAATGCTTGGTGTTTGTATGCTACTAGAATAATGTTTTAATAACGTATTTCTATTCTTCAAAACGCTAATGCTCTTCTTACGTTCGTTGGATTTTGAAGTAATAAAATCAATAACCATCTAACACATCCTTTCATTATGAAACACGAAAAATCTACATCAAAAGAACCGCAAAAATCTTCGGTAAGACCTTACAGAGAATGGGAGCCTGGACTTCCTAAAGGCGGTGAGTATAACGGAGCGCAATTTGGACTTTTATCAAAGCTCCACGGAACTTGGGTTAACTGGAAAGGCGGCCCAACAGGTTTGCATACAACACCGATGCCATCGCCAGGAACTTCTTCGGAAACAGTATTCGGAGTGTTCCATTTTAAATCTCAAGAATATAGAGAGCAACTTAAATTTACTCAAGTAAACGCTCCAGTTCGAAATAGAGGTGGATCAAACGAACAGTTTAATGCTGCAGTTAAATACGAAACCGCCATTATTGACAATCAAAATTTACTACAACACTTTGAAGACGGAATGTACCTTTGGCTTGGTGATAATATAATGCCTTGGAGTGAAGACAGTCCTTACCAACACCCACCAAACTTATTTAAACATCCATCTGATGAACAATCGGTAAAGGAAGATGGTGCAGAACCTGTTATGGGTCCAGGAGAATTAGGGCCTCAATTTATTCCGCCATACACAATTTCACGTTCAGGTGTTATTCCTCACGGAACAACAATACATATAACGGGTAATGCGCAACCACCAGTTGAAGGTAAAGCTCCGCATATTGCAGATTTGTGGGAACAACAATATTTGTCTGTATCTCCGACTATGGGAATTAATCCTGAAAAAGATCTTATTGCAGGATCTCGTCAAAAACCAGAATGGACAAAACTTCCTCGTGAAGCCCAAAATCCAGAAGGTGGACCAAGAGAAAGCGGAGTAAACAGTGGACGAGCGTACTTTGAAAAAATATTTAATTACGATAAGTATGGTGCAGAATTTCCATATACAGTTCAGCCAAACTTGAAGTTAATTGATGCTAACAAAGACCTAAAATTTAAAAAATACCAACTTATTGAACTAGACTCATTCCACGATACTGGTGTTCAAGGTGGAACCATCAATAATGTGATGATTCATCGTTATTGTAAAGTTACAAGAATGCGTTTCCGTATGTGGTTGGAAGAAGTTTATGACGAAGATTTTGGTGGTATTATTGAGCAATTGCAATATGAGCAAATTGTTGATTTTGAATTTATGTTTGGATCTGATGGAGGAACCACAAAATGGCCTCATATTCAGGTAAACACCTTACGAAGATTAAAAGACATTCCAGAAGATAGAAGATTACCAGGAATAATTATTCCATCGGAATCAGATCATAAAGTAAAAGGTGGTCCGGCTCCTATTGTTTGTCCAATGGGTCATTCAAAATAAATCAAAAAGCTCAACCTTAATAATTTACTACGGTTGGGCTTTTCTTACATCAACTCTTAATCATTAAACATGAAATCAATACCAAATAAAACAGATATACTTATTGTCGGTGCTGGAGTTTCAGGACTCTATGCTGCTTGGCGTTTATTAAAACAAGATTCTTCGAGAACAGTAACTATAGTAGAGCGACTTAACAGAACAGGAGGTCGTTTAGATACTGATTTAGTGAAAATTAACGATGATATAAATGAAACTGTTGTTGTAAAAGATGAAGAAGGTGGAATGCGTTTTACGTACGAAATGGAAGAACTAATGTCATTATTTTATGGACTTAAACTATGTAACCAAATAGTTGATTTTCCTATGACCACCAATCGTTTTTTTGTTCGTGGACGCAGTTTTACTGCAGATGAAGCTGCAGCTAATAACAATGCTATTTGGAGTGAGTTATACAACCTTGCACCAGCTGAACAAAACCAAAGCCCAGGAACTATATTAAACGTAATTTACAATCGCATTTTAAAAGCTAATAAAATAGATCGTGCTCCGGCAAATCCAACGCCTGAGTTTTGGCAAAAATTCCGACTTAACTTTACATGGAAAGGAGTAAAATTAAATCAATGGCAAATGGGCGGTTTATTAAGTGACATGGGATATACGAAAGAATGTATTTCTATGTTGGTTGATACCGTCGGATTTCAAGCTCCATTTTTATCGACTGTAAATGCGGGAGAAGCATGGCAAATTCTTGAAGATTTCCCGAAAAACCCACATTACAAAACATTCAAATTTGGATTTAGCACGCTAATTAATGCCTTACAAAAAGAGGTAGAAAATATGGGTGGTCAGATTTTTCTCAACACAAACTTAAACCAAATATCTTCCTCGAAAGAAGGAGGTTATGAGCTAGTGTTAAGTGAAGCTATTTCTAACAGCAAGAATACTTTTGAATCTTTAAAAGAAGAAAAGAAAACAACTATAAAAGCTTCAAAAGTAATTTTAGCCATTGCGAGTAAAGCAATGCAAAATGTTTTCTTAAACTCGCCGGTATTAAACAATGCGAAAAATGCAGCCCAAATCTGGGAAGATATTCACTCTGTAGTTAATATGCGTTTGATGAAAATCAACTTATATTTTGACAAACCTTGGTGGAAAAACGGCGAAACAGGTCAACCAGAAATTACTTTTGGTCCTTCTTTTACCGATCTTCCTATTAATGCAGTATATCCTTTTTATCCAGTAAACGGACCTTCTGATAATGAACCTGCTGCTCTTACTATTTATTGTGACTATAATAACACGAATTATTGGCAAGGTTTACAAAATGTAGGACCATTATTTGATTCCGAATTACAACGAGAACATAGTAAAGAACCGCAAACTTTATTTGCCGCCTCTCAAGAAGTGGTAAATGAAGCTTTAAAGCAATTTAAGTTGTTGTTTAAAACTCATTATGTTCCAGATCCTGTATTAACAAGTTATCGAAACTGGGATGGTGAAGATAATTTTGGATATGCGTATCATCAATGGGCTTTAAATGCCGACGATAAAAAGGTTATTGAACGAATGACAAAATTAATAGACGATGAGGAAATTTATACCTGTAATGAGTCATGGTCGGACATGCAAGGTTGGGTTAATGGTTCGTTGCGTTCTACTGATTTAGTACTTGCAAATTTTGGATTGAACAAAATAAATGAAGAGTATTTGGGATGCCCAAATCCTGATGCTTAAGCTTAACCATGTCTCAACGAAGTTCGTTGATGGGATTGTTGTAAAACAAATAGTTTGCTTCATTTGATTTGCAATGACGAAATTGTTACTTTAAAATACATTAATAAAAAAGCTGTCCGATTGGACAGCTTTTCTTTGGTTGATACTATTATACAATATGTGGTGTGTCGGTTATACATCCTCTTCCATTCCATGCACATTGCGGACTAGCAATACATTCTTGCTCCGTTTTTCCCGGGCAAGTGTTAAAAAACACTCCAAATCCTCCTGAAACCTTTTGTTGTTCTTGTTTACTTAATGTTTTTCCTAAATTTAAAATTGATTTTTTCATTTCATCTTTTATTTAAATGATACTTTAATTGAATATTTTAGAGTTTGTCAATAGCGCTGCATTATTTTTTTGGAGGTTCTTCTTCTCCACATGGAACACAGTTTGGAATTCCGTTTGAGTAGCCAGACAAACATAAGTCTCCTGAACAAGTTTTCCTGCTTCCGTTAATTGATTTTAGTGCTTTTTTATCAAGTACTATTCCTAAGTTTTTTAAATTATTCATAATTAAAAGTGTTTATGTTATTATTATTTCTTCACTGAAAAAAATTGTACAAAAAGTTGCTTTTTTATATAGTTCAGATGAGTTTGATATCAATTCGAAAACGTAAAAAAAGCGAACTAAATCCTGCTATATTATAATCCGCATGGATGTACATCCCCAAAAATTCCAGGTGCGCATGTTCCGTTATAACACAAGTATCCATACGAGCTATTATGCTTGTAATTACAACAGTCACTATCCGTTCGACATCTTAAAGAAGCTCCCCCTCCATGAACAGCTCTTTGTGCAGTTCTGTCTAATACTTTTCCTAAGTTTAAAATTGTTTTTTTCATATGTAAATGTTTTAATCAGTGGTTATATTCACTGCGATTTTGAAATGAATTTAGTCTGAAAAAAACAGGTATTAGAGTCAAATTCAAATTTGTAAGCGATTACTTCATAAACGATTTGTATTTAGCTACTTTTTAACACTTCACTTTACAAAAATTAGTAACTTTAGGAATATTTTATGTTTTATGAAAAAGGGAATTTGGTTGTTTATACTGCTGATGATAATTGTTGCTTGTGAAAAAGAGAATAAATCGTTTACCTCTCAACCACCCGATTTTTTCTATAAAAAAACTAAACAAGGTTTATCGAAAGATTCTTTAACGCATTACCTCGGTATTTTAAAAGAAATTCCAACTGAGCAGCTTTCCGATTCTTTGCAGGCTGAATATGCTTACATGACTTCCCGGTTTTATGACCGCTTACAGAATTACGATGCTTCCATTGAACAATTGATATTTGCCACTTCATTTACCGAAGAAAAAATAAAAAACAATAGAGAGATTCGTTTTTTCCGAGCTTTAAAAGAAACATATCTTCGACGAAAAAATGATTATTTAAATGCTGCTGGAGTTAATGAAAAGATGCACAAATTGCTCGACAGTTCTGACTATAAAAATAAGGCGTATGTGTTTCACTTTAATCAGCGTATTCAAACTGCTTTGGGGAAACCAGAAAAAGCTTTGTCGGCAAACAGAAAGAGTAAAAATCTGTTTTTAAAAGCAAAAGATACTACCAATTATTTAATAGCAACACTTGATGGTGCATCAATTTTAACTAGCTTGTCTAGAAATGAAGAAGCCGAACAGGAATTAAACAAGGTAGTGCCATTTAAGCGTTTATTATCTGCTGATATGGTATATCACCTTTACAGTTCACAAGGTTATACTTATAATAGTAAAAAAGAATATATCAAAGCTTTAAATGCTTATAAAAAAGCATTGTTATACGCTAAACAATTAAATCCTAGAACAGGTTTACAACGCGTTGCTCATTCGTATTTGAATATTGGTGTGATGTATTCGAAGTTGAATGATTTACCGAAATCAAAAGTGTATATCGATTCGGTTTTTCATAAAGGCATACAACATTTACGATTTACCGATCAACAAGAAGCATTGCGCACAAATCTTGAAATTTCTTATAAAGAAAGCGATAATTTTGATGCCGTTTCTTCTCGAATAGATTCACTCTTTTCATTTTTACAAAAAAGCAGTGATAAAAGAATTAATAGTGAACTTCAAGTTTTAAAAGAATCGTTTAAAAAAGAACGCAATTTACAAGTAGAGAAAAATGAGGCTGAAGTAAAAAGTTTAAAATTTCAACGTAATCAATATATCTTAATCGCATTACTTTTAATAGTGATTGTTTTGACTGTTTTAATTCTTAATTTTTATAGACAAAGGCGTTTTAAAATAGAAAAACAAAACTTCTTGTTACAACAACGATTATTGCGCTCACAAATGAATCCTCACTTCGTATTCAATAGCCTAAGTATGATTAAACAAAGTGTGGAAAACAATCAAAATCAATACGCAAAATACATTGTTAAATTCTCTAGATTATTACGAACTATTTTTGATAATTCTACACAAGATTATGTAGCTCTTGAAGATGAGCTTCAATCCATTGAAGATTATATCGAATTACAACAATTCAGATTCCCAAATCGTTTTGACTATACCATAGAAAATAAAATTTCATCGGAAAACGAATTATTAATTCCACCGATGTTATTGCAACCTTTCGTAGAAAATGCCGTCATACATGCGTTTGGGAAACTCAAAGAAAAAGGGAATTTATACATTGAGCTTTCTAAACAGCCAGATTTTATTACCTGTATTGTTGAAGATAATGGTGTAGGAATGAATAAAAACGATCTTAAAAAGAATTCTTCTATGTATTTGATTGATCAGTTTTTATTTAAAATGACTGGGAAAAAATTGATTATTACAAATCAAGAAGGAGCGATAGGCACTAAAATAGAAATTAAAATTCCTTATAAAGAATTGTAGATTATGCTAAGAGGATTGATTATAGAAGACGAACAGCACGTAAGAGAAGAATTACAAAAGTTATTAGTTAAAAACTTTGGTAATCACATAACAATTGTTGGAGAAGCTGCTTCGGTCAAAGAAGGTGTAAAATCGGTTTTAGCCCATTCTCCTGATTTAGTTTTTCTTGATGTGGATTTGGGAGATGGTTCTAGCTTTGAAATTCTAGAAATGCTTCCGAACATAAACTTCGATATTATTTTTGTAACGGGTTATGATTCACACGCTATCAAAGCGATTAAATTGGGCGCGCTAGATTATCTTTTAAAACCCATTGACGAAGATGAGTTTGTAGAAGCAGTTACCAAAGCAATTGAGCAAAAACAAGAAAAAATAAACAAGTCCAATTTAGTAGATATTGCCCGTAATTACTACAAAAACAATGAGCATACTAAAATTGTAATTAAGACTATAGAAGCGCAACATATCCTAAATTTTGAAGATATTATTTTTTGTAAATCTGAAGGTAATTACACTACTTTTTACACAATGGATGAACAAGTTATGGTATCAAAACCTATGAAAAAAATTCAAGCTTTGTTAGATGAGCGTATGTTCATAAAATGCCATCAATCGTACTTAGTAAATACAACCTACATTTCTAAATATTTGAATGATGGTTTTTTAGTAACTAAAAATGGTCATCAAATACCTGTAGCTACAAGAAGAAAAGACGAAGTTTTGAAGTTACTTTTTTAAACGGTAAACAAATTTGAAATAGTTGTACGCGAATTTGAACTCTTTTCTTTTCACCCAAAAATCAATGTTATTTTTATTCTCAACCTAAAAATTAAAGTAATATGAAGAATGTAAAATTAGTTATGCTAAGCTTGTTACTAGTTTTCTTGTCTTGTAGTGACGAAAAAGAAAACTTGCATGTCTTGGAATCACATGAAAAAGAAACGTTACATAGTGTGCGTGCAAAAGGGGGTGATAAAATAACATCAAATAATACTCCTTATTCTTTAAACGAAGAAGAAAACATGATGTATATGACCTCTTATCTTATCGGATTAACATTATTACAAGATCAAGCAGCAAGAGATTACTTTTATCAAGAACTAACGGGAAAACCGCTAAAAATTAGTTTAAGAGCTTTGTTAGATGGTACAGACAATCCATTTGAAATAGCTTTTAGAGCTCGTTATTATATTTATAATTGGAATACAGATCCAAAAGGAGAGCCAACTCCTCCTATCTCTTCTGCTGTACCGGATCCTTTAGAAAGAGATTATGCAGTGTTACACATGGGATATTTCACCTATTTCCATTTAATTTCTAACACCTATGATTGGGATATCCACTTACCTAACAAAAGTCTATTATTTAATTATTTCAACTTCAATCAATACTTAAACGATAAAGAATATATCATCAATTTATGGGATATGGATACTGGTTTATACGATGATGGTTTAAAAATGTCCAACGGAACTAAAACTTTTATTCCAAGTGGTTTTGACTACTCACAAGAGTTGAACAACTTATTAATTTTAACCTTACGAAATGCTGGCTCTTATTCCATATAGCTAATTATGTAAGAGAACTCATATAACCGTCTTTTTTAAAAAAGGCGGTTTTATTTTTTTACCTTAAAAATCCCAAATAGTTCATTTCCTTGTCTGGGTGGAATAGAATTATAGCATGGTTCAAAAGTTTGAACTTTAAAATATGATGAGAAGTAACTCAAATATTCTTGCATATTACCACCAAAAGGTCTGTTTTCCATATCTCCCGTTAGTGGAAAATTAAACCATAACCCTACTAGCTTTCCATTTGGTTTTAACAGTTCGTGCATCTTTTTTGCGTAGGCCTTTCTTGTTTCTGGTAATGGTGGAAACGAACAGAAAAAAGTTTGCTCTAAAATTAAATCGAACTGACCTTCAAATTCAAAAAAATCGTTCTCATGTAATTGTTCTAAAGGAAACTTCGGGTTTCTCTTGGCAAAAGCTGTTAAGGGTTCATTGGCTATGTCCAACACATGAACATTTGTAAATCCGTTATTGAATAAGTATTCAGCTTCATAAGAGTTTCCTGCACCAGGAATTAGTATTTTAAGACTCCTATCCGTTATCTGGTCGATATAATTCTGTAACGGAGGAGATGGTGCTCCTAAATCCCATCCAGTATTGTTTTCGTTATATCGTTGCGACCAATATTCTTTTGTTGTACTCACGTTGTTTAGTTTTTAATAGGTGATTCTTCATCTTGAGTTACCATTGGTCCTAATTTTTTTCCTCCTAGCAAATGCATGTGTAAATGAAAAACTGATTGACCAGAATCTTCGTTGATATTCATCGACAATCTATAGCCTGTTTCAGCAATTCCTTTTTCTTTAGCGAGCTTCTTTGCTATTAAAAACATCTTTCCTAAAACTAATGTATCTTCTTCAGTAACATCATTTATCGTCGGAATCTCTTTTTTAGGCACGATTAACAAATGAACAGGTGCTTGTAGTCTATTTGGTACAAAAGCAATAATATCGTCGTCCTCATAAGCTATATCGGCAGGAAGTTCTCTGTTTATAATTTTAGTAAAAACAGAACCTGCTGCTAATTTTTTCGCTTTCTTCTTTTGGTATTCTGCACTTTGGGCTGGTAACATAAATGATGTTATTAAGAATACAACAAATAAGATGTTTTTAAAATTCATTGGAAATAGATAAGTGTTTGTAAGTGATTTCAATTTAGAAATTATCGGATAAACTAAGTCATACATTATTGTTAAATATCTTTGTAAATAAAAAATCCAGTGAAGCTAACTTCACTGGATTTATATATTGTATTGAGTTTCCTTCTACGAGAAAACTTCAACTTTTAATTAGTCATTGATAATCCAAGACACATAATAAGTTTGTCCGATTTGACCAGTTCCTGGTGCAACAAAGTACTCGTCTCCGAATAAGTTTGTTCCTCCAATTTTGAATCTAGATTTAATTGATGGAATTCTATAGTTTAATTGCGCATCAATTACTGTTCTTGAATCAACATCTCCTTTTACAAATGTAGATACCCATCTGTATTTATCTAGCCATCTTCCGCTTACATTAAACCCAAAGTTTTTGAATACGTTTTCATTTCCTAACTGTGCTTTGAATGTATGCTTTGGTGTGTTAAAGTTTGGCTCGAAAAGACCTAAATCTTTATCATCAAAAGAGAAGTTAATATAATCATAACTTAATCCTAAATCAAAACGATTAAACACTTTTGTATTCACCGCAATACTTGCTCCGTAAGAATTTACCACAGATTTACTATTTGTAACAATGTTAAACTCTTGTAAGTTAGAATTTAATGCTTCTGCATCTAAAACTAAAATATTTGTGTCAGGATCGATAAATCCGTTAGCAACGTTTGGATCTTGTAACTGAGCAGCTGTTACTGGAGTATTTCCAAAAGGAAGTACTTTACCAGCTGTAGGAGTTAAAATATCCTGGAAGAATACAAAATCATTGTGGATACTGTAGAAACCGTTTACATCGATACTGATGTTATTTGTATCGGTAATTGGAAACATACTTCTATATCCTAATTCAATTGTTCTTACTTCTTCTGGTACAATAGCTGTATATGTTGACTTTTGGTAAAGTGGTCCTTGATAGTTTGTATCATCAGGGAATACCGTACGAGTTAATAATGAGTTGTTCATTACATCATCTCCTGTAATTCCTTGTACATCTAAAGTATTTAAGTTACTCCAAGCTGTTCCTAAGTTAATTTTTCTACCAGGTTGGTTGAATAAATACTGCTCTTGAATTGTAGGGTTTCTAAAACCTGTTTGATAAGATGCTCTAATAATATGGTTTTTATCTGACCCTAATGCATAGTTTACAGCAAAACGAGGTGAGTAATTTCCATCGAAGTTTTGAGACTTATCGTAACGAACAGATGCCGTTAACTTTAATCTTTCATCAAAGAATTTCTTTTGAATCTGAGAGTAAAAACCATATTCTTCTACACTAATAGTTTGATTTGCATCATTAAAAATAGTTCCGTTTGAATCAGGATTATATTGTCTATATGATCCACCTACTTGAATATCTGCCCAATCATTAACTAAACTTCTGAAGTTATAGTTACCATCTGCATGAACATAAGAACTTCTATCAAAAATTCTACTTCCTCCTTCAGTAATTAAAGTTGCTCTTACATCATCAAAAGCTTGTCTAAATTCAGATGTTCCAGGTTGTAATCCAAAACTATCAGCATACTCTCTTGCAGCTTCTAAGATTGAAATATCTCCTGTTATATTGTTCCAATCGACTCCGTTATTACTTAAACCAAGTAAATAATCAACACCCCAGCTACCAACTAAATTATTCTGTTGAGATCTAGCTGTAAGTACTGCTCCTGTAGCATCTATGTTATAACTATTACCAGCATCATTTCTTGTATGGTATGCTCTTACATAGAAGTTTTCTCCTTTTACTTCAAATTTAGATTGACCTATAGAATAATCTCTTTGTGCATATCTAGAATCATTTCCTTGTAATAAGCTATTTCCTCTAGCCATTCTAGTTGTAAAGATTAACTCTAATCTTTCATCTTCAAAAGGTCTGTAATGAAAAGATGCTGAAAACTTTAAGTTTTTAGATTTTTCATCTACTAATAAATCTCTTTCCGCATAACCAGTTCTGTACACTAAAGCATCTTGTGGTAATAACACATTAAAGAAATTAATTCCTATGTTTTGGACACTAATACTGTTATTAAATTCATCTCCATAAGTATTAATTCCATTGTAGTTTAATGGGTTATTAATACTACCCTCAGCGATTTCTCCTGTATCAATTAATTTATTTCTAGTATCATTCGCTAACCACTCGTGTGCTTCGAAGTAAGAAAAGTTTACTTTCGCTGCAAAATCTTCACCGAATTTGTATGCCATTCTAGCTGCAAAGTCATAAAATTTATTTGTTCCAGCTAATTCTTGATTGGTAACACCTGATTTAAACATAGTGCTGATTCCAGTAAAGTCAAATGGATTTTTAGTGTTCATTAATAACACACCATTATAGGCATTCGCCCCATATAATGCAGAAGATGCACCTGGTAAAATTTCAACATTATTAATATCTAATTCAGAAACACCTGATAGGTTACCCGCACTAAAGTTTAATGCTGGAGCAGCAGTATCCATTCCATCAACCATTTGCACAAATCTCGAGTTTGAGAAGTCAGAGAAACCTCTAGTGTTTACAGATTTAAATCCGTAACCTAATTCTCTAGATTGAACTCCTTTTAAATTCACTAATCCATCGTAAAAAGAATTAGCCGATGTTTTTCTGATATCCGTTAAACCGAAACGCTCAATGGTTACTGGCGATTCAATAATTCTTTCCGGAACTCTCGATGCAGAAATTACTACTTGATCTAAAAGAAAATTTTCTTTTAAAATTACATTTACTTTTTGGTTCGCTCTTGTAATTTCAACTGTTTCTGTTTGATGACCAAAAGCCGAAACTGTGATTGTCTGTGGGAAATTACCATTAATTGTAATAGTAAACTCTCCGTTGTCATTTGATGCAGTTGTTTCTGAACCACTTACAATTTTAGCTCCATAAAAAGGCTCTAAATACTCATTGTAAACTACACCATTAATTTTTACCTGTGCAAAATTTGCAATAGCACTCAAGGTAAAAACAATTACTAATAATTGTTTTTTAAACATTTTGGATTGTTGTTTAGGGATTGTAAATTATTATTCTTCTAATGAAAAGTTAATTGGGAAACCGTACTTAACAGCAACAGGCTTTCCGTCTTTTTTAGCTGGAGTAAAGCTTGTTAATTGCGTTACCACGCGTTTAGCTTCTTCATCTAAGATTTCCGCATTTTCAGGTCCTAATGTTTTAATGTTTCTAACATCTCCATTAGAATCAATAATAAAACGAACCCACACTTCACCTTGAACCATGTTTGCAACGGCTTCAGCTGGGTATCTGAAATGCTTTTGGATATGCTTAATCATTTCTTCATTAAAACAATCAACCATGTCTCCTTTCTTAGCTTTTTTACATCCAGTAAATAAAGGTAATTCATCTACTGTTGTAAATCTTTCTGCTTTTCTAACTTCCTCTAAAGACATGCTGTTTGTTAAAGCTGCAATGTCGGTAGCGGCACTTTTTTTCTTTAAAGAAAGTGAACTAGAAATACTAGGAGTTGTTTCGATTTCCGAAACTCCAGAAGTATTTAACGAAGTTGAACTAGCAACTGCTTGCTTTTTCTTTACTGCTTGTCTTTTCTTTAAAAATCTTTTAGAAGCAGATACTCTTACTGTAATCTGTCTAGATCTTTTACTTTTTCCTTTTTTCGAAGGTTTAATTGAGCATTTAGTAATACTAATGCTGTTAAGGTCTTCAACTGCGTTCTCTTTTGGAGTATCACAAGTTTCTTGACCAAATAGGTTTAGGGAGGCTAACAATACGACTACTAGTACTTTTATTTTCATATTCTATAAATTAATGCGTAGTTGTTAGTTTTGGGTTAAATTTTCGACTGCAAAAGTACTATATTTTTGAATATCTTTTACTTTTTAAGTTTTTTTTAACAAAAAAAAGGCTAGTACATTGGCTAGCCCTTATTCTGTCTATGTTTTTGACTATTAATTATTTATAGTCCAAGAGATATAATACTGAGATCCTATGATACCTGCTCCTGGTACAGTGGTGTAATTTTCTCCTGTTAGGTTTGTTCCACCCAATTTAATCTGAGATTTTAATTTTGGAATACCTAGACTTAATTGAGCATCTAAAACAAGTCTGTCTTCCACTATTGCATCAATAAATCTCGATTGATACAAGAACTCATCTTGCCATCTTGCATTTATTCCAAAACCAAAGTTCTTGAATAATCTTTCATGTCCTAACTGCAGCTTCACCTGATGCTTAGGAGTATTAAATGATGGTTTAAAGTCGATATTATCTGCATCTACTTTAAAATCAGAGAATGTATAGCTTCCTCCAAAATCGAATCCTCCTAATATTTTTGTTGAGAATCCAGCAGCAAAACCATAAGTATCAATTTTTGAGCTTGTATTTGTTCTTAAGATATAGCGCAGCATATCGTTTCTCACAACTGCCGTTGATGCCTCAGTTCCTGGAGTAGAATCTGGAGTTGCAGGATTGTCAACATCTCCATAAAAAGGAGCAAATACTTCTTTTGTTGTAATAAAGTCTTCATGGAAATTGTAGTAACCTACAAGGTCAAATTCAAAAAGTTTTCCTGCTAAATCTACTGCTCCCCTGTAACCTAATTCAAATGACTGCACTGTTTCTGGTCGTAAAACCTCTAACTCTGCTTTTTGTAACAAACTCAAATCTGGTGCATTACCTAATCTTACATCTGCTAAAAACGCATCTACTGATTCTGCTGTAAATGAGTTATTAAATGCGTTTTCACCTGTTAATGTTGCAGATATTGTAGGGTTCGAACGATATGGAGTTACTGTTACTTCTCTTGTTAAATTTTCTTCTACTGTTCCTAAAAACACTCTATCTCCCAGTTGTAATCCTAAATACTGATCTTGCGAAGTTGGGTTACGGAAGGCTGTTTGGAAACCGATTCTAAAGTTATGATCTCTTCTTTCTCCTACAGCATAAGAAAGTGTTGCTCTCGGTGAAAACTTACCTTCAAAGTTTCTTGCTTTATCAAAACGAGCTGTTGCAGTAAGTTTTAATCGATCGTCATTAAATGTTTTCTGAATCTGAGTATATATACCATACAAACGATGTCTAATTACTCCATCATCATCAGTATAAACTTGACCTTGAGAATCTAATGCAAAACTTCTAAAACTTCCTCCTATTTGAATATTTGCAAAATCAATATAATCTGACAGGTTTAAGTTAGCATCTGCATGATAATATCCTGTTTGGTCTATTAATTTCGCACCTCCGTTACTTAACGTAGTGTTTTTTGCTCTGTTTAAACTAGCCTCATATTCAGGTGTTCCTGGTAAAAATCTTCCTGTTTCTGCAACTTGTCGAGCAAAAGCGTGAGCTTGTTCATTTGTTGCTCCGGTAAATACAGATGCCAAATATGCCACACCATATTCTCCGAAATACGTAGCATGATCTTTCCAATCATTCGCCACATAAATACCTGCAAGTCTTGTATCTGTTGTTTGTCCCGCATCATTTTCCGAATAATAACCTCTAACGAAATAGTTTTTACCCTTTACCTCTACCTTATATTGTTGCATAAAACCTTGACGTTGGTCGTATCGGTTACTAGCATGAATTACATTGTCTGATAAATGGAATTTCGAAGCTAAAATTATCTCAGCTGATTCTTTTCCCCATGGTCTTACATGTAAAGCTCCATCAAAAGTTAAGAATTTCGTTCTGTAATTATTTAAATCCTCTTCTCTATAACCTACTCTTGAAACGTTAACATTGTCAACATTTAACCAACTTCCTGCTGGAATTGGTTGACCGTTTGGTAATAATTGGCCTCTATTTTCAAGACTTCTAATAATATCTCTTAGGTTAAACCCAATTTCATCACCGTATACATTTACACCATCATAACCTACATCATCTGCATGACTAAATCCATCTTTGATAACACCTCCTTGACCAGTAGTATTTCTATAATCTCTGGCGTACCAATCCTCACCATTAGTATAAACAACGTTCGCTTTCGCCGCAAAGTGCTCGCTAAATTTATATGCCATTCTTGCTCCAACATCATAAAAGGCATAAGCTCCTCTATCATCTTGCGTAGTCGCACCAGATTTAAAGTAAGTACTTACTCCAGCATCATCAAAAGGATTCTTACTTGTCATTAATAAGATACCATTAAATGCATTGGCACCATATAAAGCAGAAGCTGCACCCGGAAGAATCTCGACATTTTTAACATCAAGCTCGTTCAAACCAAATAAATTTCCGAATGAATATTCGAATACAGGAATAGAACTTTCGGCACCATCAACTAATTGTACAAATCTGTTATTAAGGGTGTTTCCAAAACCTCTGTTTGAAGTAATGATCTTTGTAGAAAAACTATTACCTAAAACATCAATTCCTTTTAAGTTACCCAAACTTTCGTAGAAATTAGGAGATGCTGTTCTTTTGATATACTTACCATCAATTCTTTCAATGGTTACTGGCGATTCCATAACTCGTTCAGGAGTTCTAGAAGCCGAAATAACAACCTGATCTAATACAAATGCTTCTTTCAAGATAACATTTAAATCGTCAGATGCACTGGTTACCTCAACAACTTCTCTCTGAAACCCAACAGAAGACACATTTAGTGTAACTGGAAACTTTTTAACATTAATAGTAAACTCACCATCTATGTTAGATGTTACCGATTTTCCTTCACTTGATGTAATAGTTGCACCTGGAAACGGTTCCAAATACTCATCAAATACTAACCCTGACAATTTGTTTTGTGCCACGAGTGTTAAATTTACTGCGCAGAAGAACAGTAGAAGTAATTTTCTAACCATAATAACTAGTTTGATTAATTGATTTTTGCTTTCTTAAAGTAAGAAAAATTTAATTATCTTCCAAAGAGAAGTTAATTGGGAAGCCATATTTTACAGAAGTAGGCTTTCCATTTTTAACTCCCGGGATAAATTTTGGCAAGTTAGAAACTACACGAATAGCTTCATCATTTAATATTTTCGCTCCTTTTGGACCAAGTGCTTTTATATTGGTTACATTACCATCTTTGTCAATTATAAAACGTACCCATACTTCACCTTGCACTTTGTTTACCAATGCGTCATCTGGATACCTAAAATGCTCCTGAATATGCTTCATCATTGCATTGTTAAAGCAATCTAGCTGATCATCTCCTTCCTCTCCTTTACAAGAAGGAAATAAAGGAATATCATTTACAGTACTAAATTTTTCAGCACTTCTTACCTCTTCTTTTGATAACGTATTTGTAAGTGCTGCTAGATTTGTTTTTAAGGCCACAGTTTTAGAAATACTGGTAGACTCATTGGTACTCGATAATCCAGAAGTACTTAAATTACTGGCACCAGCTACTAGCTTTTTTCTTTTCTTTAAAAAACGTCTTTTCGGAGCAGATACCCTTACAGATATTTGTCTAGCTCTCTTATCCTTTGACTTTTCTGATGGTTTTATAGTACACTTAGTAATACTATTTAAATCTTCAACTGCATCTTCCGGTGTTTCACAAGTGTCCTTTTGTGCATATAAATTAACTGATAAACCAATCAATGCAAAAACTATAAATTTTTTCATAATTTGGGGAATGACTCCTTGCATCAAAAAATTCTATACAAGGGAATTAAATATCAACTTTACACTAAATATGTTCCGAAGCAAAATTAGCAAAAAATCTACTACGAAATTTTAGCTATTGTTTTTTTGCTTTTTTTTAACTGTTTTCAATAAATTATTAACAATTATAGTGCCAGATAAATAGTATTAATACAAAAAATTGTTGTAAGGAAAGATTTTGGTGTGAATTTTAATTACCTCATCGTAAACCTTCTCCTTAAATTCTTCAATATTTGTTTTCTCTCCAGCAGAGATAAAACATACTTTATCACTTAAATCGTTAACCCATTTATGCTTCCAGTCGTCTAATGTAAAATGAGCTTTAGTCTTTTCTGTAACTAAATCATCTTCATCTATTGTCTCACAAATATAGGCGTCAATTTTGTTGAAGACCATGATTGTAGGCTTATTAGCGCTGTTTATTTCGACCAAAATATCGTTTACTGACGATATATGGTCTTCGAAGTTGGGGTGAGATATATCAACTACATGTATAATAAGGTCAGCTTCTCTTACCTCATCTAAGGTAGATTTGAACGATTCAACCAACTGTGTAGGAAGTTTTCTGATAAAACCAACCGTATCGGTAAGTAAAAAAGGAATATTCTTTATAACCACTTTACGCACAGTTGTATCTAATGTAGCAAACAATTTGTTTTCAGCAAAAACATCACTCTTACTAATTAGATTCATTAAGGTAGATTTACCCACATTTGTATAACCAACTAACGCAACTCTAACCATTTTACCTCTGTTTTTTCTTTGAACAGACATTTGTTTGTCAATAGTTGCGAGTTTCTTTTTTAGTAAGGTGATTTTATCGCGGATGATACGTCTATCGGTTTCTATTTCTGTTTCACCGGGACCTCTCATACCAATACCTCCTTTTTGTTTGTCAAGGTGTGTCCACATTCTTGTTAAGCGCGGCAATAAATATTGGTATTGAGCAAGTTCAACTTGTGTTTTCGCAGAACTAGTTTGTGCTCTTCCAGCAAATATATCTAGGATTAAATTGGTTCTATCAAGAATTTTACAATCTAAAACTCTCTCTATATTTCTTAATTGCGCAGGTGACAACTCATCATCAAAAATAGCTGTTCCTACATTGTTTGCGTCAATATAATTTTTTACATCTTCTAACTTACCTGATCCTAAAAAAGTCTTAGGATTTGGTTTGTCTAGTTTTTGTAAAAATCTTTTTACAGGAACACCTCCAGCAGTTATTGTTAAAAACTCTAATTCATCTAAATACTCCTCTGCCTTCTCTTCGTTTTGTAATTGAGTAATAACTCCAATTAACACTGCTTTTTCAGAAATTGCTTCTCTTGTTTCTATCATACGTCACAAAAGTACAAATTATAAGAATTGAAAAGGAAGTAATATGTTATAATAAGGAATTAATTCTTGGTACATTGGTACACAAATGCAGGAGGAATATTAATTGCTTCAAATTGAACAGACACATTCTTCTTACCAAATACCTTCTTCAAGTTTTTTAAATAATTTAATGAATATTGGAACTGAATATACTTACCTCCTTCTTTTAGAATTTCATGAGATTTATCTAAAATACTCATTGAAATTTCTTTTGGGATAATTGATAATGGAAGGCTAGAAACAACATAATCTGCTTCACTGAATGAAAGTTTTTGTATTTCCTTTTTGACATTTTCTGCAGAAACTTTCAGTACAATTAACTGAGGATGATTAATTTTTTGCAATTCATTATAGAAGTTTTCATTTATTTCAAAGCAAATTAATGTGGTATTTGGATTAATTTTTTGAAGTAAATGCTTTGTTATAGCACCGTTACCAGGACCGAGTTCGACTATAACATTTGCTGATGCAAAATCAATACCTTTTAACATCCTATCAGCTAAAAATCTTGAGCTTGGTGCTATGGTACCAGATGTCTTGGCAGTAGCAATCGCTTCTTTAAAAAAATTAAACTTTTTCCCCAAAAAAAATGATCTATTTGTATATTTATAAAAAATTGCTTCGCAAATATGCGTATTTTTAAAGACTTTTTAAGGGTATTTTTCCCTAATTTATGTGTTGGATGCTCCAACGAGCTACTTTATTCAGAAACTATTCTGTGTAATTTCTGTAGTAACGATTTACCTATTTTAAAAATAGACGACTACACAGATAATATTGTTACAAGTTCTTTTTACGGCAGAATTCCGATTGAAAAATCAGTTTCTTTTCTCTTGTTTCACAAAAAGAATTTGGTACAAAAATTAATTCATGAATTAAAATATAAAAACCGAGAAGATATTGGAGAGTATTTAGGAAATTCCTTTGTGAACAGTATTCAAGAGGGACAATTCATGAGAGATATTGACTACATTATTCCTGTGCCAATTCATTCAAAAAAACTAAAAAAGAGAGGCTACAATCAAGTTATGAGTTTCTGTGAAAGTCTTAGTTCTGAGTTTAACATTCCTATACAAAATGAGATATTAGTTCGATTAACAAACACAAAATCTCAAACTTCTAAAACAAGACTAGCAAGAGCCGAAACCATTGGTGGCGACTTTTATTTACAAAACAAAAGTTTATTGGAAAACAAACACATCTTGTTGGTTGATGACGTAATTACGACGGGAGCAACTATAGAGGCATGTTGTAAAGAATTGTTAAAAACTGAAAAATTAAAAATAAGTGTTTTAAGTATTGCGTTTACAGAAAATACATAGCTCGTTTTTTACTACTTTTGAACTTACTTAAAATACATTTCTTGTGAGGTTTTTTAAATACTTGTTTTTATTATCATTCATTTTAGTTGCGCAGAGTTGTGCGAGAAAAGGTACTCCCAACGGAGGTCCAAAAGATGAAGATGCTCCAATTATGGTAATTGCAAAGCCTGCATATGAGAGCCTTAATTTTAAAGGAGATAATATTAGAATTTATTTTGACGAGTATGTTGTACTTCGCGATTTAAATAAAAAACTAATCATTTCTCCTCCTTTTAAAACTCCTGCTCTAATTACACCACAAGGAACTCCGAGTAAGTATATAAACATCAAAATTTTGGACACTTTAAAAGAAAATACTACGTATACTTTTAATTTTGGGGATGCTGTTCAAGACAACAATGAAAATAATAAAATCGAGAATTTTAAATATGTTTTTTCTACAGGAGATTTTATTGACTCTTTAACTGTAAAAGGTTCTGTAATTGATGCTTTGGCTAAGAAAAAGGATAAAAATTATAATATACTTTTATACAAAATTGATTCAACCTACAACGACTCAATTATTTACAAAAGAAAGCCTGATTATGTAACCAAAACTTTTGATTCTATAAACTTTAATTTTACTAATATTAGTGAAGGAAAATATAAAGTTTTTGCCTTAGAAGAAGAAACTTCAAATTATCTATTCAACTCAAAAACAGATCGTATCGGTTTTCTTGAAGGTGAAATTTCCTTACCAAAAGACAGTATTATTAGCAAATCTTTGGTGCTTTTCAGTGAGAATCAACCTTATGAATTTAAAAGAGGTAAAGAAATTAAAAAGGGGAAAATTCAGTTTGGTTTTACTGGAAAACAAAAAAACATTAAGGTTCAATTAATATCTGATGTTCCGAAAGATTTTTCTTATTTCACCAAGCTTACCAAAGAGAAAGATTCTTTGAATTTTTGGCATACTCCAATTGAACTTGACTCATTAAATTTTATAATTACCAATGATAAGAGCATTGATACAACTCGCGTCTTATTAAGAAAAAAACAAATTGATTCACTTTCTGTTTCTACGAATATTAAGAGTAGAAGTTTACACTTCAAAGACACTCTTAAATTAACAACCAATACTCCAATTGCGAGTTTTGATAAAGAAAAGTTTAAACTTACAGTTGCAGACTCAATTGATTTAGATTTTGAAGTTAAAAAACTAGACTTTGATCAGCTTGCCGTTTTATTTGACATGAAAACGCAATCTAAATATAAATTAAAAGTGTATCCGAAGGGTATCGAGGATTTATATAAAACACAAACAAAAGACACCTTAAATTACCTTTTTATTACCAAACAAGTGGAAGATTATGGTGCAATAGCAATTGATATTCAAAAAGAAGTTGAAAAACCTCTAATTGTGCAATTACTAGCCAATGACAAGGTGGAAAAAAGTGTTTACATTACATCATCTCAAAAAATAGAGTTTAAGCTCTTAGACCCTCAGAAATACACCTTAAAGGTTATTGTTGATGAAAATGAAAATGGAGTATGGGATACTGGTAATTATTTATTGAAAAAGCAACCTGAAAGAATTGTCTATTACGAAGAAGTCTTAGAATTACGAGCCAATTGGGTTATTAATGAAACGATGACAATAAAAAAAGAGAGTCCCTAAACTCTCTTTCGTTTTACCTTCTCCTATTTCTCAATCTTTTAAAGAGAGAAATCTAGAGAAAGTTCGTACGATAAAGGAACCGTTATACCTTTTTTCTTTGCTGGTGTAAACTTTGGAAGTTTAAGTATTAAATTCTTGGTATAATTTCCTAATATTTTATCTTGATTTTCATCAATTACTTCTTCAATTTTAATCTTTCCATCTTTATCAAAAAGAAATTTAACTGTAATTTTACCTGTAATATTTTCATCTATCGCTTCTTCTGGGTATTCAAAATTATTTTGAATATGTTTTGCTATTTCACCTTTAAAACATTTAAGAATTGAGATGTCATTTATTCCATTACAAGTATCAAAAACAGGAATAAAATCTACTTCGGTAAGTCTAAAAGCAGACGAACTTAGTCTATCTGTAACAAGTTTACTTGATGGAATGCTAGATTTAGTGTATGTTTTTAAACCTTTTGCATCTAATTCACTAACGGCTTTTACAGCCTCCTTCGCTTTTGTTATTGAGACAACGTCTGGTTTTCTTTTTCGGAGAAACCTGTTATTATCATGACTCAATTTTAAAAAGATTTGGCGTTCAGGCTTATCTTTCGCTTCAAGTTTGTTGTTAATAGCCTTACATTTATCAATAGTATTTAAATCTTCTACTACTACAACTTTGGAAGTACAGGTGTTATTTGTTTGTGCGGTTATGATGTTTACTAAAAACAAGTAAACTAACAATCTTAAGGGGGTTTTCATTTTCGGGGGGGATGTTAAATTGTTGTTTAGTTATTTGGTAAATACTTAAGTCGTATTTTAAAATCTAATATTTCCTTCTATCTAATACGTTTTTTATTTGGTTAAAGAGAAAAATCTAATTGAAACTCGTAAGATGCAGCAACAGCTTTACCATCTTTTTGAGCTGCCTCAAGTTTAGGTAACTTTGATATCAGTTCTACACTATAATCTGTTAGTGTTTTAATATTATTTGCATCAGTGGCAATAACATTTACCACTTTACCTTCTTTATTTATGGTGAATTTTACAGTAACTTTTCCAGTAGTTCCATCTTCTATTGCTTCTTCTGGGTATTCAAAATTTTCTTGAATGAACTTACTAATTCCAGATTTGAAACATTTATTTGATGATTTTTTACCGTTAACCTTACAACTTGAAAAAACCGGAACTCTATCAACTTTATCAAACGTAAAAACAGAGGTGTTTTCAACTTTCTTTTCTGATTTTACCTTAACCGGCTTAGAAACCACTTTCTCCTCCAAAGGAATATCAGTAGTTATTTCTTTTCTTTTAATTAGGAAACGTGTTTTGTCTAATGAAGACGCTTCTGGTGTTATTGTAGTAGGTTTTTCAACTGTTTTTTTCTTGTAAACAATTTCTACTTCAATGTTTTTAGAAGAGTTCTTGCTTTTTTTAATTTTAACAGTATGGTCGTTGTCGCTCTGGCCAAAAGCCGAATTAATCATAAATAAACTAAAGAGCAACCATGTAACTTTTTTCATTTCTGAGGGGATTAAAAGTTTTTGGTCTTTATAATATTGGGAATACTAAGATACTAAAAAAAATAAAATTTTAACATTTTTGTTGTTTAAAAATCAACATTTTAAACTAAATCAGACAAAACATTAGGAATAATCACTTGTTGACCTTCGCCCAAGTGTCTCTTAATCCTACCGTTTTATTGAAAACTAAATTTTCTTTTGAACTATCATCATCAACATTAAAATATCCTAATCTTTGAAATTGGAAACGATCTCCAATCTTAGCTTCTTTTAGACTTGGCTCAACAAAAGCTTGAATTTTTTCAAGAGAATTAGGATTTAAAAACTCCATAAAGTCTTTGTCTTTGTATGAATCAGGAGCTTCATCAGAGAATAATCTATCATAGACTCTAACTTCTGCTTCAACAGCATGTTTCATAGAAACCCAATGTAATGTTCCTTTTACTTTTCTCTTACTTTCTTCTGTTCCACTTCCAGATTTACTTAAAGGATCGTATGTACAATGAATCTCAGTGATGTTTCCATCTTCATCTTTTACACAACTCTCTCCTTTAATAATATAAGCGTTCTTTAAACGAACTTCTTTGCCTAGTGCTAGTCTAAAGTACTTTCGGTTAGCTTCTTCTTTAAAATCGTCTCTCTCAATGTATAATTCACGAGAAAAAGGCACTTCCCTTGTTCCTGCATCCATTTCTGGATTATTTTCCGCAATTAATACTTCTTCTTCTCCTTCAGGATAATTTGTGATTACAAGTTTGACAGGATTTAAAACTGCCATTACTCTATTTGCAGTTTTATTTAAATCTTCACGTATTTTAAACTCTAAAAGTGCTACATCAATAACATTCTCTCTTTTAGAAACACCCACAGTTTCTATAAAATTACGAATTGAAGCAGGTGTGTAACCTCTTCTTCGCAAACCAGAAATAGTTGGCATTCTTGGATCGTCCCATCCAGAAACAATACCTTCTTCCACTAACTTTAAAAGTTTTCGTTTACTCATGATTGTATAACTCAAGTTTAAACGAGAAAACTCTCTTTGCTTTGGCATTAAAGGATAAGCTTCTTTACTAAATTCGTAAACATTATCTCTAAACCAGTTATACAAATCTCGGTGAGGCTTGAACTCCAAAGAACATAAAGAATGTGAGATTTGCTCTATATAATCACTTTCACCATGTGTCCAGTCATACATTGGATATATCACCCAATCAGTACCAGTTCTATGATGTGCTTTTTTTAAAATTCTATACATGATTGGATCACGTAGCAACATGTTTGGGGAAGTCATATCGATTTTAGCACGTAAAACATGAGCGCCTTCATCAAATTCACCTTCCTTCATTCTTGTGAATAAATCAAGGTTTTCCTCAATACTTCTATCTCTAAATGGGCTAGCAACTCCAGGTTCTGTAGGTGTTCCTTTTTGTTCCGCCATTGCTTCAGAAGTTTGGCTATCGACATAAGCTTTTCCATCTTTAATAAGTTGAACTGCCCAATCGTATAACTGCTGAAAATAATCAGAAGAATAACACTCATTTTCCCATTGATATCCTAACCAAGCAACGTCTTTCTTAATAGCATCAACATACTCTTGCTCTTCTTTTGCTGGGTTTGTATCATCGAAACGTAAGTTTACTGGAGCATTATACTTTTCTCCTAAACCAAAACTAATCCCGATTGCTTTTGTATGACCAATATGAAGATATCCATTAGGCTCTGGTGGAAAACGAAAACGTAAATTTTCATTTTTCATTCCATTAGCTAAATCTTCTTCAATGATTTGCTCTATAAAGTTTAGTGATTTCTTTTCTTCTGACATGTTCACTTTTAATTTACACGCAAAAGTAATTATTTTAAAAAGAAAAAAGCAGTGAAAAACATTCCGTTTTTCACTGCTTAAATAATATCTTTAAAAATAGATTATTCTATCGAAAATGTATTGTTCAAAGGGTTAACATCTGCCATTAAACCACTTTTATCAATTCTTACAGACTTAACCGTTTTGTTTGCTGTGAATGTATAGGTTGGATATGCCCATCCCCAATCTTTAAGCACCATTGCATTTGTAGGTTTTGCTCCACGCATAATTTCTAAAGGAATGTAAAAAGACTCTGTTGAACCATCCGTATATTCTACTTCAAGATCCATCGGCATCGGCATTGCACCGATTCTTTCTAAGGTAATTTCTTTGTTCTTTACTTCTTTTACGCCGTAGTCAATAGTATGTGTTGTCTGAGTCCATTCATTCAAATACCAATCTAAATGAATTCCAGAAACTCTCTCTGCACTTCTTTTGATGTCGTTTGGCGTTGGATGTTTAAATGCAAAATCGTTGTAATATTTCTTTAAAGTTTTAGCTACATTGTCTGCTCCAATAATATACTCTAACTGACTTAAAAATATATTCCCTTTACTATAACTACCTATTCCATAGGCAAAGTTTGTTTCGTATCTATCAGCGTGAGTAGAAAGTGGTTTCTCTTTACCAGATTTTACTAGATATACATATCCCCTGTAAGAACCTGTATGAGGATTCTCACTACCTTGTTCTAAAATAACATTCTCCGCTTTATTAGAAATATATGTTGTAAACCCTTCGTCCATCCATGGGTGTTTGCTTTCATTTGTTGCCAATAAAAATTGAAACCAAGTATGTGCTAATTCATGAGCCGTAACTCCAAATAGACTTCCCCATTTTCTTTTTCCTGTAATTAAAGTACATTGCGCATATTCCATTCCGCCATCTCCTCCTTGAATTACACTATATTGCTTATACGGATATGGACCAATATTTTCACTGAAATATTTCATAAGTTCAGCTGTTTTAGGCTGTAATTTTTTCCAATTTTCAATGTACTGAGCATCTAATGTTTTCTTGTACAAGAAATGTAAATCGATTCCGTTTTCCATTTTAAAAACATCGTGTTGATATTCTGGATCAGCTGCCCAAGTAAAATCATGTATGTTTTTACCAACGAAATTCCACGATAATTTATCTCCTTTAGGAAGTTTTAAGCTCTTTTCCTTGTTTTCATATCCATGTCCTACTTCTTGTGGGTTTTGAAGTGTTCCTGTACCTCCAACGACGTAGTTTTTATCAATATGCAAAGTAACATCAAAATCACCCCAAACGCCATGAAACTCTCTCGCGATGTATGGAGGAGTGTGCCATCCTTCAAAATCATATTCAGCCATTTTAGGATACCACTGTGTCATAGACAGCGCCACACCTTCTTTGCTATTTCTTCCTGAACGTCGAATTTGTAAAGGAACTTGAGCATCAAAATCCATTACGAACGTCACTTTTTTCCCAGGTTTAATAGGCTTTACTAAAGTTACCTCTAAAATTGTTCCTACGGTTTCATAACGTACGTTTGTCCCGTCTTGAGTAAGTGAGTTTACTTTGATATATCCAACCTCTGATGGACTTAACTTTGCAATTCTACTTTCTACAACAGGATTATCTTCAGTTCCAGATCGGTTCACCATTCTTCCATCTGGATCATCAATTGTGTGCAAACGCGCATCCATTTGAGAGTTTGGTTGAAAAGCATTGAAGTATAAATGATAAAACACCTTGTCTAACTCATCGGGAGAGTTATTTGTGTACACTAATTTTTGCTTTCCTTTATACTGATATGTTTTTACATCCATATCAATATCCATTGTATAGTCAACTCTTTGTTGCCAATAATTCTTTTGGTTTCCAGAATTCTGGGCTATGCTTCCACAAGACAATAAAAGCATACTACTTACTAAAAAAATTACTCTTTTCATTTTTTATAATTTAATCAAAAAAAGAGCATTTAATAATGCTCTTTTTTGTTTGTTCATTTTATTGATTATTTACCATTTACCAATCTGTCAGCCATACGTAATGCATTGTATGCATTTACAACACGACCTGAAACTGATAAATCCGAAAACGGCACTAATTCTCCTTTACCTCCTGGTTTAAGAACTTTAAAGTCTATTTTAGTACCTGAATTCATTAAAATTCTTTTTACCTGACTCGCCGTTAATTCTGGATAGTAAGAACGAATTAATGCAGCAACACCAGCCACGGCAGGAGAAGCCATAGAAGTTCCACTTTTCTTACCGTACTCACTATCTGGAGTAGTTGAATATATTGCTACCCCTGGAGCAAAAACATCTACATTAACCTTACCATAATTTGTAAAACTTGCTGGTAATTCTTTGTTATAGTTAGCACTCATTGCCCCAATAGTAATAAAGTTATCTGCAACTTCATTAATCCCATCAGGTGTGTCATTTGGGAATGATTTATCCACATCAATGTTCTCGCTTGAATTTCCTGCAGCGTTTACAATTAACACATCTTTTTCAGCTGCATATTTAATTGCATCATAAATCCATTCTTTATTCGGTGAAAAACCTTTACCGAAACTCGTGTTAATTACTTTCGCACCGTTATCAACTGCATAACGTATCCCTAAAGCGACGTCTTTATCATACTCATCACCATTTGAAACAGAACGAACCGCCATTAATTTCACGTTAGTAGCTACTCCATCGATTCCTTTTCCATTATCTCTTTTAGCACCAACAATCCCAGTAACGTGTGTTCCGTGAGACTCTTCTTTTACAGTATGACCAATATTACCATCACCATATCCAGGCTTGTCATTTATGTCATAAGCATTATCACCAACTACTTTTCTATAATCAGTTTTTAAATTATCACCGTTAATCGTTTTAATAGATTTTTCTATTTCATCTCTTAGAGCCTTTTCCATCGATTCCATTGTCATGCCATTTGCCTCAACAAAATTCAATGCAAAACCTATGGCTTGTTTAAGCTCATTGTTTTCTGTTTTAATAGATCTTATATCGTCAAAAGTATACGTTTCTTTCTTAAAATGATTATCTAATGCGTTTTTTGAAAAAACCACGCCTGATAAAAAGTTTTCATATCTGGCTTTGGTCTTTTTTGCTTTAGTCACCTGCTTTTCTTGATACTTTTTTACTTCAGACAGTGTTTCTTCATCTGCAATAGAAGGATTCATTAAAATACGCTCATACTCCAAGTGTTCTTCATATGACTTCCCTAAAAAGTTCCATCCGTTGATATCATCAACATATCCGTTTTTATCATCATCAATTCCGTTTCCAGGAATTTCATCTTCGTTTACCCAAGCAACATCTTTTAAATCTTCGTGCTTTAAATCAGTACCACTATCAACAACTCCTACAATAACCTCAACTCCCTTTTTTCCTTTTAAAAACTCGTATGCTTTGTACACACTCATTCCAGGAATAGTATCAGTAGCTAAGTCATAATGTTGCCAATTTTTACCTTCTTCTTCTGTTAACTCAGCTTTTTTCGCTGGAAGATCAATTACTACATTTGGCCCTTGTGGCACTTCCTTCTTTGCAATATTTCCTGCTGTAGAACAACTTGCTAATGCAACTGCTACAGTTGAATATAAAATTGGTTTTATTAATTTCATGTTTGTTAATTAAATATGTCTGTAAATTTGTAAGTTTCTTTTAATCGCACACCTTTTTCAGTGTGTTTTACTGTGATAACCTCATTGTGAGCATCGTGCTCTAAGAAGAGGAAAAATTCTTTATCCGCTGCTTCTGTTAAAAAAGCCTCCTTTTCTTTTAGGGTTAGTAAAGGTCTTGTATCGTAACCCATTACATACGGTAGTGGAATATGACCCGCCGTAGGTAGCAAATCCGCCATAAACACAAGTGTTTTCCCTTGATATTCGATTTTTGGCAACATTTGTTTTTCGGTATGGCCGTCTTTAAAGATTACATCAAAACCAACATAGTCTTTTGCGTTTAAATGTAGGAAGTTAAGTTGTCCGCTCTCTTCTATGGGTAAAATATTTTCTGAAAGAAATGATGCCTTTTCTCTTGCATTCGGATTTACTGCCCAATCCCAATGACGACTATTGCTCCAAAATCTAGCATTTTTAAAAGCCGGTTCAAAACCGGTTCTATCATTATTCCATTGAATGGCTCCACCACAATGATCGAAATGTAAATGAGTTAAAAACACATCGGTAATATCATCACGATGAAAACCGTATTTAGCTAGAGAAGCATCTAATGAAAAATCTCCATACAAGTAATAGTAACCAAAAAATTTATCGGATTGCTTGTTTCCAATTCCAGTGTCAATTAACGTTAATCGATCTCCGTCTTCAATGAGCATGCAACGCATTCCCATTTCAATCATGTTATTGGAATCTGCTGGATTTGTTCTTTCCCATAAAGACTTTGGGACTACACCGAACATTGCTCCACCATCAAGTTTAAAATTACCTGTTTCTATTGGATATATACGCATAGAAAACAAATATCTGAAATTTTAACCAAACTTGAAGTTAATAATTTGATAATAGTGAATCGTACTAAAAAAGGGTAGTCAAATTTGACTACCCTTTTTTTATTATTGAGTTTTTAACTCTAATTTATCTATCACTCCTCGTTCAATCGAAGTGAAAGTTACATTTTCGGTATCAAAATGTTTTTTTATGATTTGCTTTATTTCACTAGAATCAAAATTTTTACAAGAAAACAAATCTAAAGCAGCATAACCATGTTCCGGCCAAGTGTGAATACTCAAATGACTTTCTGAAAGCAAATACACTCCAGTTACTCCGTAAGGACTGAACTGCTTATAGCTTCTTGATAAAACAGTTACATTAACCGCATTGGAAATAGCATCCATAAACGGTTTAATTGTTTGTTCAAATTTTAATAATTCTGCTGGACAATCTTTAATTTCCCATAGTCCGTGATAACCTAATCCTTTCAAATTATTTTTCTTTAACGTTATTCACTAATTTCTTCTTTTTCTGCTCTTTTATTTATTTCTTCAATAAATTCATTAACATCCATCAATTTATATAAAGTTGTATAAGATTCACCCTCTTCTACTTGTACCATTGAAGGCAGCGACTCACGTGGCCCATAATCCCAAGTAACTGTGTTTACAAGGTCTTTAATAACTTTATAGTCTCCAACAAATTCAAAACCATAGAAGTTAACGGTATCTTTACTTCCAAAACCAAATTGAGCCATAGGATTGGATCCGTATACTTCTCCGTATTTTAGATATTGAGAGAATGTTGGGTTCAGCATGTAAACTGATTTTTGAAAATCATAATTTACGATACTGTCATTAGGTAATGTAATTTTTCTAGGACCTTTACCCATTTCAACCCAAACAACTTCTTTAGCAGGTACTTCTACAGTCAATGTATCAATCGATACAAGAATTGGTTTTTCTGATGGATTGTCTATTGCTACATCTACTTTAGGACTACAGCTAACCACTCCTAAAGCAATACTTAAAATCATAAATAACTTTTTCATAATGTACTATATTATATAATGAGACATGAACTCGGCATCTTCTGTAATAATTGGTTGTTCTTGACATCTTAAATTTATAGCCAAGGGTTTATCAGAAAAGAAGATACCTATTTGGTAATAATAATTTTCCAAATCTTTAGCTAAAGGAAGATATTCTTGATAAATCGTATTTTGATTTTTATAATCTCCTTTGCTTTGATAGGTGTTTTGTTTATTTTTAATTGTAATATTTTCACCAATCCTACCTAAAATTGGTTTTTCAACCCAAGATTCTGTGTTAGGATTGTTATTATATGTTTTAGCGATTACTTCATTTGGAAAAAAATCGGTTATAAATACTAAAAACTGTTTGTTCTGCCAAAGTGATGTATAAGGAGGATTTAATACAATTACCTTATCATTTCTTATCAAATGTGATAAGTCACTTAGAAGATCAGGTTCTTCATTGTAAATCCAATCCCATGGAAACATCTTAAAAAGGACATCAACAGGTTCGTATTCATCTCCAAATTGTATAAATACTCCATCATCACCAAAAATTACATTTGGTAAATCGGCATATCTTGGTGTAAATCCAGCTTTTCTTGCAGCATCAAGAATTATGTTACAGTTTAACTGATCTTCAATATAACCTAATGAAGTTGCTAAAAAAGTTGCATTTTCATGGGGGATTTTAGACCTTAATTCAGTTAACTTATTCACTAAACCTTGTTCTAACTCATTAAAATGCGTTTTTCCCTTCAGTTGTTGCATTTGCAAATCTTGCCACAACACAGTTTCAGGAAAAGTAGAACAGGTGTCAGCATTAAATTCAATTGTTTTAGCTCTTAAATTATCTAAACCTCCATTAATGTCGAACCTACCGATTAAAAAAGGATACTTCTCTTTGTTGTTCCAAGTATATTTGACTAAATCATACATTTCACTTGGAATTCCAAAAGAATTACCTCTTTCAAGATATAAAGACGTTGCCTTTTCAAATAAAGTGTAAGATTGAGAAGCAATAGTTTTATAGCTATTCACTTCTGCACTAAAAAAGCCAAAAAGTTCTTCAGTAAAAACATCTTCCTTAATGAACCAGTGCAATGGATGTGGAGCGTCTTTTTTCTTGATTCTTTTAATTTCGGTAAATCTACTATCCTCCATATGAACGGAATGATTTCCCTGAACCATAACCTCTAGAACGCATACCTGGTGATTTTACTCTTCTTGTACGTGCTGAAGACTTCATTTCATTTTGTAAACCTTGAGACTTTTGGAATGCTTTGTCGTCTGCATAATAACTTCTTGCACCAGAAGAACTAGGAACTCTATTGTTAAAATAAGAAGAAGCTAAAGAATAAAAAAGTAAACCTCTTAAAGGACTGTAAGATCTTGTTCCGCTAGAATGATCTTTTTCAATAGTTCTTAGACTAAGAGTGTCAGTAGAACCATTTAAGTTGTGAACAATAGCATAAGAGTCTTCTTTTTTCTCAATAAGTCTCTCATCTAAAATTTTGTACTTATTACCTGGGTCAACTTCTTTAACCTCAGTAACAGTTCCTTTAGTTGGTTCGTAAATAGTAACTTCAGTGGCATCTTTAATTCTTGGAGTACCATCTCCACCACAAGAAACTAATAAAGGTAACATGGCGATAGTAATTATCGAAGTAGTTTTTTTCATAGTCTTTTGAAATTCGTTAAACTTGCATGCAATATATATTTTATTTTTGAAAAAAAAACTATGAAAGTTAAAAACTACTTGATTTTAACCGTTATAATAGCGGGATTATGCTCTATTGTTTATGAATTGTTAGTGAGCGCAACAGCATCTTATTTTTTAGGGGATGGGGTAAAACAATTCTCTATTTTAATTGGTGTTTATTTATTTTCTATGGGAATAGGCGCTTATGGTTCCAAATTTTTCACGAAAAACTCATTAAAAACATTTATTTACCTAGAGTACATTTTAGGGCTTATAGGAGGGTTATCGGTTCCTATCTTGTATTTTTTGTTTGTAAAGGTTTCGCCGACGTCTTTTCAGTTTTATAGCATGTTTATTATTTTTTTAATTGGGCTTTTAACAGGAGCAGAAGTACCCTTATTAACTTTTGCTTTTGAAAACACCCAGGTAAAAGAAAAATTATCACTGATACTTTCATTAGATTATATTGGAGGACTCTTCGCAACATTATTATTCCCTTTTATACTACTACCTTTTGTAGGGCTATTTTATTCCTCTTTATTGTTTGGAATTATAAATATTCTTTTGGGCTTAATTGTAGCTTTATTTGTATTGAAATTAGAAAAGAAATTTATTTGGTGGGGAGTAGCATCTTGTGGCGTTTTACTAACCGTAGTTTTTTATGCTGGTAATTTGTTAAACATTTGGGAAAACAAAATATACAAACACCCTGTTGCATTTGAAAAACAAACTATTTATCAAAAAATGGTTTTAACAAAGAACAAACATAAAGATGTTCGTTTGTATTTAAATAGAGCGATTCAGTTTTCATCTTTAGACGAGCACCGATATCACGAATTGTTGGTTCATGTACCAATGTGTTATAAAAAAGATGTAAAGAACGTCTTGATTTTAGGAGGTGGAGAAAACTTAGCTAGTAGAGAGGTATTAAAGCATAGTCAAGTTGAAAGTATCGATGTTGTAGATATCGATCCAGATATTTTTAAACTAGCTCAAACAAATAGTGATTTGCTTGAAATAAATCAAGGAGCAGCAAATAATGAAAAGGTAAATTTAATCGCTAATGATGCGTTTAATTATTTATATCGAACTGAAAAAAGATACGATTTGATAATTGCAGATTTACCAGATCCTGCCAATGAAAGTATTGCGAGGTTATACTCGAAGGAGTTTTATTCATTAGTTAAAAGATGCCTAAAACCAGACGGAATATCGGTAACACAAGCAGGGGAAATATATTTTTCTAATAGAACTTTTTCATGTATTTACAATACGATAGGTAGTGTTTTTGATTACCAAAAAGAATATCAAGTTTATATTCCGTCATTTGGAAACTGGGGGTTTGTAATAGGAGCTAATACAGAGTTAGATAATTTATCAGCAGAAAAATTACCGTTAGAAAAACTTAAATTTTTAGATAAAAAAGAATTAAACTACGCACTAACCTTACCAAAGGATATAGAGATTCAAGAAACAAAAATTAATAAGTTAGACAAACCAATAATATTAAATTATTTCAGCGAAGATTGGCAACGTTGGAAAATTGAATTTGAAGCTGGTAGTGGTTCATTTTGAACATAAGCCCAAATTATTTAATGTTTATGTCGTCATTACTTCAAAATTAAAAACTTACTTCGCTATTTGTAAACATAAAACAACTAATAGCCCAAGCATTTATACTTGTAAAAACTCGAATGCGACAAACCGTATTTTTTAGAAAATCGGTTATGTATTTTACAGGTCTAATTTTTTAAACGGAAAAAAATAAACTTTAAGAAAACGATTTTATCTTTCTTTCTCTTTTTTCCTAAAAACAAAAAACCTCTTAAAATCAAATGATTAAAGAGGTTTTGAGGTGTCGAGCGGATTCGAACCGCTGTAGATGGTGTTGCAGACCACTGCCTAGCCACTCGGCCACGACACCTTAAGTGAGAGTGCAAATTTAATACTTTTCTTAGTTACGGCAAGTATTTTTTAATTTTTACGTTTTTTTGATAAAACTATAGTCACCTCTCCGACATTTCCTCCAATCGGAGGGTTTAGTTTTGAGACACTTACAGTTGCTTCATCAACTAAACTAATTTCTTTAAAAATTCGATTAATCATTCTTTTAGCAACATGTTCTAGCAACTTTGAACGAATTGCCATTTCCTCTTTAGCAATATTATTCAAATGAACATAGTCAACCGTATCACTTAAATCATCAGTTTCTGCAGACTTCATTAAATCTGCTTTTACCTCAATATCGACTCTATATTCTGAACCAATTCTTGCTTCCTCATCTAAACATCCATGATTGGTAAACAATCGAATGTCTGTCACTTTAATAATTCCCATTCAATCTACTTAATTTCAAAAGTCTGTTCTTCTCCTGCTAGTTTAACAGTGTACTTTCCTTTTGGTAAATACGTTACACCATTTTTAGCTTTCGAAATAATTACTTCTTTTTTTGCTTTTTTAAACTCTTTTAATCCTTTTTCGTTAAATGAAACATCAAACATTGCCTCATTGAATCCTCTCTCTGCATTTACTGTTAACGAGTTGACTTTGATATCATCACTGTAAATATCAATCGTAACTCTTCCGTTTTTATTTGCGTAAAAAGGAATTTTTAATTCTGGTGTGTTTGGCTCTAACCATTTGCTCCAAGAGTTACCCCAAAACCTTCCTTTTCTGATGTTCTCAATTGAAAACAACTCGTTCATATCATTCTTACGAATTCCTTTAGCGAATTCTTGTAAAGATTTAATACTTGCCTTGTATAAACTTCTTCCGTGAGTACCAACGATTAACTCCTTTGCTTCTGGTTGAATTACAACATCATGAACTGCAACATTTGGTAAATTCTTATGGAAAATTTCCCAAGAACTTCCTCCATTAAAAGAAGTATATAATCCATTATCAGTTCCGAGATACAAAATATTATGTCTTTCAGGATCTTCTTTAATTACATTTACTGGAGAAGCAGGTATTGTTTTCCCTATGTTTTCCCAAGTTTTACCGTAATCATTTGAAACATACACATACGAATTAAAATCATCCCATCTGTATCCGTTTAATGTAACATATACACGTTCTTTCTTATGTTTTGAAGCAATTACTCTACTTACCCATAAATCTTTTGGTAATGAATTAGAAATTACTTCCCAGCTTCCACCTCCGTTTTTAGTAATATGAACTAAACCATCGTCGGAACCTGTGTATATTAATCCAAATTGAAAAGGACTCTCACTGATTGTTGTTAATGTTCCATAAGCAACATTTCCTTTTTTACCTCCTTTTGTTAAATCATCAGAAATAGTCTCCCAATCATCTCCTTGATTTAAAGAACGATGCAATTTATTTCCTCCTAAATATAGGATATCTTGGTTGTGTTTTGACAGATGAATTGGTGTTTGCCAATTGAAACGATATGGACTTTCACCTAACACATGTTTTGGCTGAATATACGTTTGCTTTCCTGAAGCTCTATCAATTCTGAAGTAATTTCCAAATTGATAACCTGTATACACAATATTAGGGTTTCTATCATCTACCTGAACTTGCATACCATCACCACCCATAATTGATTCATATGGATTTTTTCCCGACTGTAACCAAGCTTTATTAATTTTTGCATTGTTATTTGCTGTCCAAACTCCGTTGTCTTGCAAACCTCCATAAACATTGTAAGACTTTTGATTATCCGCATAAACTGAATAAAACTGTCCAACTGGTGGTGTATTTAATTTTAACCAACTCTTTCCATCATCATAAGAAACATTTAAACCACCATCATTTCCATCAATTAAATGACCTTGAACTTTAGAATTCACCCATAAGGCTTGATGATCTGCATGTACATTTTCTCTACTGATAGATGTAAAAGTTTTTCCTCCATCTTTTGATTTTAAAATTGGAACTCCTAAAATATAAATCCCGTCTTTATCCTGAGGATCAACTCTAATTTCTCCAAAATAATATCCGTAAGAATAATATAAATCATCTAAATAACCGTCGTGAGTTTTTTTCCAAGATTTTCCTCCGTTCGTAGTTTTAAAAACCTCAGCTCCTACAACCGGAGTATCAAACAATAATGAATTTGCATCTTCTAAATATTTTGCTAAATCAATAGGTTTTACGGAACCTGCACGTACCATTTGCTTAACATTTTCAGCACGATACTTTTCTTGAAAACCATTCATTTTCAAATAAGAATTCAATTTTTTATCTGATAACGCTAAAAACGATTCTACTGACATTGTTTTGAAATCTTCTTTCGTTAATGCATTCGTAGATGACTTTTTCTTTCCTTCTTCCTTTCTTCTAAACTGACTATCATGTGAAGCATACACGGTATTTTCATCATAAACCGCTAATCCAATTCTACCAACACCATCTCCATGTGGAAATCCATTATTCTCAGAAATTTTCTTCCATGAATTTCCTCCGTCTTCAGATTTATAAATAGCTGAGTTTTTTCCATTTCCTTCAAAGTTCCATGCTTTACGTTCCCTTTCCCAAGAAGCCGCATACAGTACATTAAAATTATTTGGTGCATGTTGCAGATCTATAATTCCTGTATCTTCATTTATGAATAAAGTTCTTTTCCATGTTTTACCTCCATCGGTAGTTTTGTAAATTCCTCTCTCGTTATTTGAAGAGTATAAATGACCTAAAACACCAACAACTACTTCATCTGGATTATTCGGATTTATAAGTAATCTACCAATATGATGAGAATCGAACAAACCAACATTTTCCCAACTTTTTCCTCCATCAGTTGATTTCAAAATTCCAATTCCAGCATATGATGATCTTGAAGAATTGTTTTCACCTGTTCCAACCCAAATTGTATTACTTTTCCAATCAACAGCAATATCACCAATGTTTTGAGTATCGGTGGTATCCATAACTGGCGTAAACGTATTCCCGTTGTTCTCTGTATGCCATAATCCACCAGATGCATAACCAACATAAAACTCATTTGTGTTTTCTGGATTAACATCAATATCAACAACTCTTCCACTCATAATTGTAGGACCAATATTTGTAAATGGAATATTTTTAACTAGGGAGTTTTTAGTCATAACTCGCTTCTTTGCCAAAGCGTCTTTTACCACTTCAGACGAAGTCGCATTTTGTTGACCGTAAACTGTTGCACCCAAAAGCAGTAAAAAGGAAAGTGTTTTTTTCATTTGGTTTGATTTAAGTAATCTCAAAAATAAACAATAGTTTTCACCTGAAACTACTTTTTTGGTAATCACGAGTGTTCTAAAGTGTTAAAGTTTCAAGTTTTACTTAGGTTTTAATAATTATATTTAACCTGTAAATTTCGCTCTATATTTTAATTAGATTTGTAAAAAAAGCCACATGAACATTTTTATTCTTTCCGTCGGTGAACACGTTTATTCTACAAAACGTTTGTATGACGAAGCCGCCAAAAGAGGTCATGATGTGAGTATCATCAACCATATGAAATGTTCTATTAAGCTTAGTGGAGGGAAACGAGAAATTATCTATGATGGTGAAAATATTATTGACGAACCTGATATAATTATCCCAAGAATTGGGGCATCCGCAACGAGACATGGAGCTGCAGTTGTAAAGGAGTTTGAAATGAATGATGTTTTTAGTTCTGCTCGCTCTTTAGGAATTATAAGAGCTCAAAATAAAGTTCGTACACTACAAATAATGAATCGCAAAGGAATTCCTATTCCCGACACTTTATTTTCAGTAAACCCAGAAAACATCAAAGAACAAATTGAATTATTAGGCGGTGCACCGGTAATTATAAAACTGCAAGAAGGAACTCAAGGAATGGGAGTAATGTTGGCAGAAAGTAAAAAGTCTGCAAAATCAATTATTGATACTTTCTACAGAATGAACATGCATATTTTACTGCAAGAATTTGTGAAAGAAAGTAACAGCGAAGATATAAGAGTAATCGTCGCTGGAGATAAAGTAATTACTGCAATGAAACGAAAAGGGTTAGATGATGACTTTAGATCTAACATTCACAGAGGTGGTTCGGGTTCAAAAGTTGAATTAAGTAATCAAGAGAAAACCATGGCTATAAAAGCGGCAAATTATTTGGGATTGCCTATTGCTGGTGTTGATTTAATTAGATCGAAAAGAGGTCCGTTATTAATTGAAGTAAATTCTACTCCAGGTTTGCAAGGAGTTGAAGCCTATACAAGAGTTAATGTTGCAGAAGGAATTATTAAATATTTAGAGAAAAAATGTTCGACAAAGAATTCAAGAATGAAGAGGTAAGTATCAGAAGTGAAAAAATTGGTTTAGGAGAATCGAAGCTCATTAAAATTCCTGTTGACAGATTACCTACTGGAACTGTAATTGAAATTCCGGTATATGTTTTTAATGGAAAAGAATTAGGTCCCACAATTTTATTGCAAGGTGGTTTGCATGGTGACGAAACGAATAGTATTGAATTAGTTCGTAGAATGTTGATTGACAAATCGTATAAAATTCATCGAGGTTGTGTAATTGTCGTGCCGCTCTTAAACATCTTTGGTTTCTTAAGTTTTTCTCGTGAATTACATGGAAAAGATGTAAATCGAAGTTTTCCAGGTTCAAGAAAAGGTTCGTTGGCAAGCAGACTTGCCTATTATTTAATGAAAGAAATTACAAAGAATGTTGATTTCGCTATTGATTATCATACAGGAGGCGCACAACGTAGTAACTTTCCTCAAATAAGATACACTCCACAAGACGAAAGAGGTAAGAGTTTGGCAACTATTTTTAATGCACCTTTTAAATTCGGATCTAAAGTAATTCCTAAATCTTTTCGTAATGAATGTTTTAAACACAATATTCCAGTAATTGTTTATGAAGGAGGAGAATCTTTACGCTTAAATGAACGTGCCATAAATGAAGGTATCAATGGAACACTTCGAATTCTAAAATATTTCAATATGATAAATGAATCTATTGTAATACCTGATAATAATACTTCTATTGAAATCGAAAAACGAAGCTGGATTCGTGCAAAAGATGCGGGAATATTTAATTCAAAAGTTGAAAATGGAGCCGCAATTTTAAAAGGAGATATTCTTGGATTTATTATGGATACTTATGGTGAAACTAAGTTTCCTGTAAAAGCTCCGAAAGATGGATACGTCATCGCAAAAAATAACTTTCCTGTTGTAAATTTAGGAGATGCTCTTTTTCATATAGGTTCTTAGATTTGTGTTATTTGTTAATTTTTTGTTAATTTATTAACTAAATAACAAATTTTAAATCTAAAAATTATGGAATTAATTATTAGCTTACTTACAGGTGCCTTAGGTGGAAATATTGCTGGAGCTTTATTAAAAAAGTTCTCAATGGGTACATTATGGAATTCAGTTGTTGGAATTCTTGGTGGTGGTCTTGGAGCTCATTTATTAGGAATGCTTGGCTTGGATTTATCAGGTATCATTGGAAGCATTGCTGGAGGAACTGTTGGTGGTGGAGTATTAATGGCTATAATTGGAGTTATTAAAGGAGCAATGAAGAAATAAACAATCCAATTAATACAATTTAAAAGCGTCTATAATAAATGTTTAGGCGCTTTTCTCATTTACAAAAACTATAACCGTACCTTTGTGCCCTATTCAGAAATAAAACTTAATTTATTTCTATACACATATTTATGACATTCGAATCGTTAGGGTTAAAGAAAGAGCTATTAAAAGCAGTAGAGGAAAAAGGATATACAACCCCATCCCCAATACAAGAAAAAGCAATTCCAGTAATATTAGAAGGAAATGATGTTCTCGCATCCGCACAAACCGGAACTGGTAAAACAGCAGGTTTTACTTTACCAATATTACAAATAATTACAGACACTAAAAACCCTAAATTTAGGCCAATACGTGCATTAATACTAACTCCAACTAGAGAGTTAGCAGCACAAATTTATGATAATGTAAGAGATTACAGTAAACATATTAATATTCGATCGACTGTAATATTTGGAGGTGTAAAACCGCAAAAGCAGATTGCTGCCATTAGAAATGGAGTTGATGTTTTAGTCGCTACACCCGGAAGACTTTTAGATTTGCATGACCAAAAAGCGCTATCGTTAAAACGAGTTGATATTCTAATTCTTGATGAAGCGGATAGGATGTTGGATATGGGATTTGTTCGAGATATTAAAAAAATCATTGCTTTGCTGCCCAATCAAAGGCAAAACTTACTTTTCTCAGCTACTTTTTCTAAAGAAATAAAAAAATTAGCACAAGGAATTTTAACAAATCCTTCGTTAGTTGAAGCAGCGCCAGAAAATACAACTGCAGAAATGGTAACACAAAAGATTTATCGTGTTCCAAAAAGTAGAAAAGCAGCAATGGTTATTGAATTGATTTCAGAAGGAAAATGGGATCAAGTACTGATTTTCACCAGAACCAAACATGGTGCAAATAGGTTAGCTGAGAAACTTCAAAAGAAAGGTATTTCTTCGGCCGCAATACATGGAAATAAAAGTCAAGGTGCACGTACGAAAGCATTAAAAGGATTTAAAGAAAATAACATTCGTGTTTTAGTTGCTACTGATATTGCCGCACGAGGTTTAGATATTCCGCTATTACCACATGTTATCAATTATGAACTGCCTAATATTCCTGAAGATTATGTACACAGAATAGGAAGAACTGGTAGAGCTGGTGCAAGTGGAGAAGCAATTTCTTTAGTAAGTAGAGAAGAATTAGAATATGTAAAAAATATTGAGAAGTTATTACAGCAAAAATTAAAAATTGTTGAATTAGAAGGTTTCGATCTTACTCCGACGGAACAATCTCAACCAAAACAATCTTCACCAAAAAAAACTAAAGCATCTCAAAGCAATAAACCTAAAAGAAACTTTGGTCGTAAAAAGAAATCTAACGAGACTAAAGAAAACAATTCTAAATCAAGCAAAAACAGGAGAAATAATAATAAGAGAAGGTTTAAAAAAGGACCTAGAAAAGATAACGGATAATCTTTTTTAGATAATAATTAGGAATTCAAAGTAAACGAATATGCCTTAATTTGTAATATGAATTTAGAGGAATATCTAAAACATATCATAAATGACTCAAGCTTGTATAAAGCTTTACCTGAAGTATTGAACTCTTTTGAAAAAAAATCAATTCGAAAGAATGAATTATTCGTGGCGTCAGGAACGGTCTGCGAATACTTTTGTTACATTGAAAGTGGAGTTTTACAGCATTCTATTCAGGTTGGACTTGAAGAAAAAACGACCTATTTAGCTTTAAAAAATTCTTGTACTGTTGCTTTAAAAAGCTTTTTAAATCAAACTGTTTCAAGAAAGAACGTCAAAGCATTAACGGATTGTTCTTTGTGGGTAATTTCTGTGGATAAATTCAAATATCTTCTTGAAAAGAATACGGCATTTTTCATGTTTTATCATAAGCTCATCGAAAACCAAATTTTTAGAATCGATGATTATAGAATAGACTTGCTCACACTTTCACCGGAAGAACGTTATCAAAAATTACTTAAAAACGACCCTCAACTTCTGCAAAGTATTCCTCTTCATTATTTGGCTTCTTTTTTAGGAATTTCAACAAGACACATGAGTAGAATACGCAAAAACGTAAAATAAAGCCATTTGGCTACTTCTTGTAACTATTTCTTTAATTATTTTTGGAAAACACAAACATGTAAACGCCAAAATTAAATGAAATATTTACCAATAAACAAAGAACTATTTATAAAAAACAGAAAGAACTTCATGGCTCAAATGAAGCCAAATAGTTTAGCTGTATTTAATTCTAATGATATTTATCCAGTTAGTGCAGATTCTACACTTCCTTTTGAACAACACAGAGATATTTTCTTTTTAAGTGGTGTAGATCAAGAAGAAAGTATTTTAGTAGTTTTTCCAGACTGTCCTAAAGAAAGTTTAAGAGAAGTCTTATTCTTAAGAGAGACAAATGAGCATATCGCGGTTTGGGAAGGTGAAAAGTTAACTAAAGAAAAAGCTTTTGAAACTAGTGGAGTAAAAACTGTTTTCTGGTTACAAGATTTAGAAAAAGTATTGGCAGAAATGATGGCGTATGCTGATACTGTTTATATCAATACAAATGAGCATTATCGTGCAAATATTGAAACGGAAACTAGAGAAGCACGTTTTACAAAATGGTTACTAAATAAATACCCTGCACATTCTGTTGCTAAAAGTAATCCTATTTTACAACGCCTGCGTTCTGTAAAAGATCAAATTGAATTGGATTTAATTCAAAAAGCTTGTGATATTACAGAGAAGGGGTTCCGAAGAATTTTAAACTTTGTACAACCTGGAGTTTGGGAATATGAAATTGAAGCGGAGTTTTCTCATGAGTTTTTAAGAAATCGTTCTAAAGGGTTTGCTTATACTCCAATTATCGCCAGCGGAAGCAATGCCAACGTTTTACACTACATTGAAAATAACCAACAATGTAAAGCTGGTGAATTAATTTTACTAGATGTAGGTGCTGAATACGCAAATTACTCGAGTGATATGAGTAGAACAATTCCTGTTTCTGGTCGTTTTACGGACCGTCAAAGGGATGTATATAACGCGGTAAATCGTGTTAAAATTGACGCAACAAAAATGTTAGTTCCTGGCGCAGATTGGACGAAATATCATAAAGAAGTTGGAAAATTAATGACATCTGAATTGCTTGGTTTAGGATTATTAGACAAAGCCGATGTTCAAAATGAAAATCCAGATTGGCCAGCGTATAAGAAGTATTTCATGCACGGAACTTCTCATCATATGGGATTAGATACGCATGATTATGGATTATTACATGAACCAATGCAAGCGAACATGGTGTTTACTGTTGAACCAGGAATTTATTTGCCAGATGAAGGTTTTGGAATTCGTTTGGAAGACGATGTTGTAATTCAAGATAACGCAGAACCATTCAATTTAATGCGAAACATTCCTATCGAAGCAGAAGAAATTGAAGATATTATGAACAGTTAAATATCTTTTTTGTCAAGTCGAGCGCAGTCGAGACTTTATTCAAATATTATATTCACTTATTTCTTCTCGACTGCGCTCAAAGTGACATTCTAAAATAATTTCATACTTTTACCAAAATTGCACACTGAAAATCAAATTGCTATATATTCATGTCAACACATTTTGAACTGAACAATATCTTGTTTTTAGATATTGAAACGGTTCCTCAGTACGAACATTGGAATGATGTTCCCGAGGAAACACAACATTTATTTGAACTGAAAACTCAGTATCAACGAAAAGATGAATTTACACCAAAACAGTTTTACGAACGTGCCGGAATTTGGGCAGAATTCGGGAAAATCATCTGTATTTCTGTGGGATACTTTGTTGAAAAAGAAAACAATCTTCAACTACGAGTTACCTCTTTTGCAGGAAGTAATGAAAATGAAATTCTATTAGATTTTAAAGATTTATTAGACACGCATTTTAATCACAAAAAACACTTATTGTGCGCCCATAATGGTAAAGAGTTCGACTTTCCTTACATCGCTAGAAGAATGGTAATTAATGGAATTACATTACCGAAAAAACTCAATTTATTTGGAAAAAAACCATGGGAAGTTCCGCATTTAGACACCATGGAACTTTGGAAGTTTGGTGACTTTAAACATTATACTTCGTTAAGTTTACTTACGCATATTTTAGGGATTCCTTCTCCGAAACAGGATATTGATGGTAGTGAGGTCGCTAATGTATATTTTAAAGAAAAAGACATTACTAGAATTATTCGTTATTGCGAAAACGATACGATTGCTGTAGCGCAATTGCTTCTTAAATTCAATAATTTGCCTATTTTAGAAAAGAAAAATATACTTCAGGTAAGTCTACAACTTGAAAATAGCGATATAGACTAACTTATGTGGTATAGGTAAAACCCTAACTATTAATAATGAAGCCAAAATATCTAGTCGCTTTCGACCAAGGTACAACCAGTACTCGAACTATAATATTTGATGAAAAAGGACAAATAAAAGCCATTGCTCAAAAGGAATTAACGCAATATTATCCGAAATCAGGATGGGTTGAACATAATCCGAATGAAATTTTTAATGATCAAAAAGAAACGTTTCATGAAGCAGTAAAAAAATCAGGCATAAAACCTGAGGAAATCGCAGCTATTGGAATTACCAATCAACGTGAAACAACCGTAGTTTGGGATAAAGAAACTGGAGAACCTATTTATAATGCTATTGTTTGGTTAGATAAAAGAACCAAAGATATTTGTGATGATTTAAAGAATCGCGGTTTATCAAATTATGTAAAAGAACACACAGGTTTAGTTATCGATTCTTATTTTTCTGCGACAAAACTAAAATGGATTCTTGAAAATGTTGATGGAGCAAAAGAAAAGGCAAACGCAGGTAAACTTTGTTTTGGAACTGTTGATAGTTGGTTGATTTACAAATTCACTAATCATCAAAAACATGTTACCGACCATACCAATGCGTCTCGTACAATGATTTATGATATTAAAAATCTAAGTTGGGATGATACCTTACTAAAAGCTCTAGATATTCCAACTTCATTATTACCAGAAGTTCAAACCTCATCGTCACATTTTGGAGATATTGATTTCAACGGAACTGTCATTCCAATTTATGGCGTTGCAGGAGACCAACAAGCATCTTTATTTGGTCAGGGCGGTTTTAAAGCAGGAATTGCTAAAAACACGTATGGAACAGGATGTTTTATGCTACTAAACACAGGAACAAACCAAGTGCTTTCACAAAGTGGGTTACTCACAACATTAACTTGTAGTTTAGAATCTGAGGCTGTTCAATACGCATTAGAAGGAAGTATTTTCGTAGGAGGAGCTTCAATTCAATGGTTACGAGATCGCATGAATCTTATTGATAATGCTTCCGATACAGAAGCTATTTGTAATAGTATTCCTCCTTTAAAAAACATTTATGTTGTTCCTGCTTTTGCTGGATTAGGCGCACCTTATTGGGATGCAGATGCCAAAGGAAGCATCTATGGAATGACCTTAGATACTGGTAAAGAAGAAATCATCAAAGCCACAGTTGAAGCATTAGCGTATCAAACCAAAGATGTAATTACCGCTATGATGAAAGATAGTGGGAAAGAAATGATTTCACTTAAAGTAGATGGTGGTGCAAGTGCTAATAACTACTTAATGCAGTTTCAATCTGATATTTTAAATGTATCTGTTGATCGACCAAAAATGATTGAAGTTACCGCTTTTGGAGCTGCATTATTAGCTGGAATAAAAGCTGGTGTTTGGACTAAAGAAGATATTGAAACCATTAGAGAGGTTGATACTATTTTTACTACAAAAATGAAACCTAAAGTTCGTAAAAAGAAATATAAGGGATGGCTAAAAGCTATCGAACGAACGCAAACTTCAAAAAAGAAAAAAGCCAAACCCGATCCAATTCGTTTCTCAGTTTTGGATCGCGATAAACATTTGAAAAAGTTAAAGTCAGAGACTTTTGATTTATTGGTTATCGGAGGAGGAATTACAGGAGCTGGAATTGCATTAGATGCTTCTTCTAGAGGAATGAAAGTTTGTTTGGTTGAAAAAAACGACTTTGCCTCGGGAACAAGTAATAAATCTACAAAACTCATTCATGGTGGACTACGATACCTAAAACAATTAGAAATAGGATTGGTAAGAGAATCTGGTTCAGAACGTGCAATTGTACATAAACTTGCTCCGCATTTAGTAATTCCTGAAAAGATGTTATTGCCTTTGATTGAAGGCGGAACGTATGGAAAAATGATGACTGCCATTGGTTTAAAAGTCTATGATTTATTAGCAAATGTTGGTGGAGATGATGCTCGTAGAATGCTAGATAAAAAAGAAACCATGGAAAAAGAACCAATGCTAGATGACAAAATCACATTGGGTAGTGGATACTATGCTGAATATAGAACAGACGATGCTCGTTTAACAATTGAAATATTAAAGAAAGCTTCCGAATTTGGGGCAACAGTTGTGAATTACTGCGAAATGGATTCATTCGTTTATGATAAAGAAGGAAAAATTGAGCATGTTGAATGTATTGACATCAACACTGGGAAAAAGTTCAGTGTTAAAGCGAGAAATTATGTTTCTGCTGCAGGTCCGTGGGTGGATTTATTGCGTGAAAAAGATACTTCTAAAAACAATAAACATTTACACCTAACCAAAGGTGTTCATATTGTTTTTCCGCATGAAAAACTGCCAATTAAACAATCTGTTTATTTTGATGTTCCAGATGGAAGAATGGTTTTTGCCATTCCTCGAGGAAGATGCACTTATGTTGGAACTACCGACACCAATTATTCTGGGAATTTAGATCGTGTAGTTGCTACTAAAGAGGATGCAGAATATCTTCTGGAAGCTGTGAATAATACATTTCCTGATGTCGACTTAACAGTTAACGATATTGAATCTAATTGGGCAGGATTACGACCATTAATTCACGAAGAGGAAAAAGATCCTTCAGAACTCTCAAGAAAAGACGAGATTTTTATTTCTAAAAGCGGATTAATTTCAATTGCTGGAGGAAAGCTAACTGGTTACCGTAAAATGGCACATCGTGTTATTGATGCCGTGCTAAAAACCATGGATGAAAAACGAAGAAATTCTTATAAAAAATCACAAACTGAAAATATTTTATTGGTAAACCCAAGTATGCATTCAGTTGATGAAGTGGAAGCTTATCAAAAAGAATTAGAACAACAATTACGTGATTTAGGAATGGAAGATTCCTATTATGCTTGGCATTTGTGTACCACTTATGGAAAAAGAGCGAATACAATTTTAGAACGAACTTCTTATTTTGCTTCAGGAACTATTGAACAACGATTAATTCGTGCAGAATTATGGTATTGTATCAATTTTGAAATGACTAATAGTTTGGCTGATTTCTTTGTGCGTAGAACAGGTCGTTTGTATTTTAATATTAACAGTATCACGAAACATTTAGATGTTATTGTTAATGATTTTATCAAAAGTTTAGATTGGGATGAGAACCGAATCGCTGAAGAAAAGAATTTACTAAATCAGTTACTAGCGGATGCAACAACTTATTATGAGACAGAGTTTTAATTTACTTTTTATAACTTTAAAGTAAATGATATAAACATGAAAAATCTTGTACCTTACCTTGTTTTCTCAGGAAATTGCTTAGAAGCTTTAACTTTTTATACTGATGTTTTTCAGGGAGAAATTATCTCTACAACTACTTTTAAAAATGCTCCAATGCCCGTTCCATCTGAAGTAGAGCATCGTGTTTTTGATTCTGAATTTAAAGCTGAAGGAGTCCATTTTAAAGCTTCTGACGATTTACCTAACCATATGGTTACAAAAGGTACTAATATGTCCTTATTTGTGTCTTTTTCGAATAAAAAAGAAAGAAAAGATGTCTTTGATAAACTAGCAAAACAGGGAAAAGTATTATTCCCTTTAGACGATAATTTCGGAATGGTAAAAGATCAGTTCAACATTCAATGGATGTTAGTTAATGGAAAGTAAGTATACCGAAACCATAAAAACTTGGAATAAAGTAGCCAAATTGTATGAAGATAAATTTATGGATTTGGAACTTTATAACGATTCTTATCAAAAGTTTTGTGAATTACTTATTAACGAAAAACCTTCTGTTCTCGAGATTGGCTGTGGTCCTGGAAACATCACCAAACAACTTCTTAATTTAAAACCTCAGCTTTCAATATTAGCAACTGACGTCTCTGAAAATATGGTTGCCTTAGCAAAAAAGAACAATCCAACTACCAGAACTCAACTTCTTGATATTCCAAGTTTATCCGATTTAAATGAATCTTTTGACGATATCATTTGTGGTTTTACAATACCATATCTATCAAAAGATGACTTAGAAAAATTATGGAATGAATTCTACTTCAAACTCAATAAAAAAGGAATCATATACCTAAGTTTTGTTGACGGAGATTATACAAATTCAGGTTTTCAAACTAGTAGTTCCGGAGATAGGGTTTATTTTCACTATTACAAACCTAAGTTTATATCTCAACTATTAGTAAATCATAACTTCGTACTTCTTAAAGAACTATCTATTCAATATAAAAAATCAGATGGCGCCATAGAAATACATTCCATCCTTATAGCGCAAAAAGCATCGTAAGCTCTCCTTACTTTTTACTTATTTATAGGGATAAAACAAACCTCTTTTTACTAGTAATTTTGAACAACACTTGTTTCTGTTCTAATTCATTTTTTATCAATCTAAATTATGTTACAACATTAATCAACGTAACTCTTTAATGGAAAGAGCCTCTATTGAATGCGGACTAAAAACAAGTGAGTAATCATTAAAACTAACTTTAAATTTCAAAACGATGAAAGCCAAAATTTTAATTATTATCAGCGTAGTATGTTTTCTTCAAAGTTGCATAAAAAGTTCGCATTCAGAAAACCTGAGTTCTGAAAAAATTCAAAAAATAAAAGAATCAGAAGAATTTAATAGTTTATCTGAATCTGAAAAAAACCTTGTTTCTATGGATTTACAATCTTTAGAAACTAAGGAAAAGGTATCGAAAGAAAAAGCAGTTGATGCTTGGTATAATACCAAATGTAGAAGAGACGGGCGAGTTTGTTGTAGTCGATGCACAGCCAATGGTGATCCTAATAGATGTGCAAAAACACGTTTTTCTAATTGCAGTGTTTGTGGACATAGCAGAGGAAGTCACTATGCTCAAAGAAGGTAATATTTATTTGAAAATTGAGTATTACAATCAGTTACTTTACTAATGATTAAGAAACATTAATCAATTGTAATGCTCAATTTATACTTCAATTATATTTCTCCCATACCCAAAACAAAGCCATTTATACACTAATACACAAGTGTTAGGGTATTTTTTGATAAAACAAGAAGTGTTTTTAAGAACTTTAATGTGAATAATTAACCTCACATAAAATGGAAACACTAACTCTGAACAAAAAACACGAACCAGTTGTAACCTCTTTACAAGAACTTTTAGCAGATGATCCTGCAATGGCTGCTGCTTTAACTGCATCTTTGAATGTTGCTGTTGCTGCTGCTAAGAAAAATTTAAACTCAGATTTGTACAACGCAATTAACAATGAGTTTAAAGGAAACGGATGGCCAACTTCAATTAATGCGTATTTGGATTATTTAGATTTATATGTGAGAATGGTACCAAATGAACGTAACGATCCTGAATATCCTAATGCTTGGAAAAGTAATAATCAGCAAAATGGATACAATCAAAAGGTATATGATTTATTATGTCAATCTTATTGGTTAATTGATCAAAAAATTCCTGGTACAAATACCACGATGCAAAGCTTTGAAAAATTTGCAGCTTGGTTGGTAGATTTTGCTCAAGCTTGGGGAAGATTTTTAGACACACCAGCTTCTCTGACTAAGGAAAGTTTACACTCCTTTAAATATGATAGAATGTACAACTTCCCTTTATATGCTAAAAACGAAGCATCTTGGAAAACATTCAATCAATTCTTCTTTAGAGAATTTAACGATGCTGATCCTGATAGAGGAATTAGTCCTTTACGTCCTATCACTGCGCCACACGATAACAAAGTTGTTGTTTCTCCTGCAGATTGTACGTACAAGCAATTTTATCCAATCGATCAAGAAGGAAATGTAATTGGTCTTGAAGGAGATAAAAAACAATTAAAATTAAAAGGGACGCATACCATTGGAACCATTAGTGACTTATTACAAGATAGTCCATACGAAAACGACTTTAATGGTGGAACTTTCGTTCATTATTTCTTAAGTCCGTTTGATTATCACCGATTCCATACACCAGTTGCTGGAAAAGTTTTAGAAATAAGACCAATTGAAGGAAAAGTGTATTTAAATGTAGAATTAAAACCAGACGGACAATGGGACGCTCCAGATGGTGCTGGAGATGGTTATGAGTTTACACAAGCAAGAGGTTTAATAGTTATGGATGCTGGACCAGAAGTTGGTAAAGTTGCCATTCTACCTATTGGAATGTGCCAAGTTTCAGGTGTAAATATGTACGAAAATTTACAAGATGAGACTGTGGTAAAAGGTCAAGAATTTGGTAAGTTTAGATTCGGAGGTTCTGATATAATCATGTTATTCCAAAATCCACCAAAAGATCTTTACATGTATAAATACAGTCCTGGTCAAGAGCCAATTCATTTTCAATACGGACAAGCTTCGGTATTGTTTGATAAATAAAAAAACCTGTTCTCTTTAATCAATTATAAGCCTTCAAATATTTGATGGCTTATTTCTTTCATTCCATATTAAACCACATTTATGACTAAAAACATTTCGGTTATGAATTTCTTAACAAATAAACCCTTGTTTCTTAATAAATTTGATATATAATCAAACTTTAAAACAATGAAAACAAGAATCTTAACTCTGTATATCATCGTGCTATCAACTATATCATACGCACAACATGTTCCAAGTTTCAAAATCAAGGACAACCCTACGTTTGGTATGAAAGCAGAACCAAATAATAGTATTGAAAACGGAAAAAAAACATTCAATTACTATTTGACCTTAACCATGATTGAGAAATTAAAGCTCGAAAAAAAAGAAAAGAAATTCGATTCTATTAGCAAAAATGCGCTAATACAATTACATAATGAGGTAATTGGTGCTGTAAATCTCTCATCTGAACAAATAGATGCTTACGAAAAGCAATTAAAAAGCGCTCAAGATTCTTTAGCAATAATACAACCTAAACTTGATACCTTATCGAACAAATATCAAATGGAAGAATTGCAATTAAAGAAAGCTTCAATTCTAAGTTTTAATGCAAAAAGAGCTCGAGCATTTTTTGATATTTTACACGATAACCAAGGGAAGCGATTTAGTGTACTAAATAATACAGGCTTTACTATTGGAAATAACTCTGGATCTATTTATTCAGAATTGGTAAGTGGAAACCTTTCTGTTTTACGTGTAAGCTTGGGCGCTATGATTTCGAGTAGTTCTTCTGATAACCAAGATAATGCTCAGCAAGAAGAAGCTTATCAAAGATTAGTTTCAAATGGAGGAAATACAGTGTTAAATATTCAATATCCACTAGCATATATTCACTCAAGTAATAATCAATTTAATTTTATTTCGAGATTACAAGCAAAAGGAACTGCCGATTTTCCTGAATTCGGAACTACAACAGATGATTTTGCTGGAAGTGCTTCTTTTGGAATCGATTTTTATGCAGATGCTGCTTTAACAAATAATCAATTGCGTTTTTTTGGAACATTTAATTATAATCAGGTTTTTGGTACTGGAGAATTTTCAAAAAACTTGGGAATAGATAATTCTAATTTCACCTTTGGCCAACTAACTTTAGGATTGGTTTTTAATAATATTAAACTTTCATTTATTGTTGCTACCCTAAGTTCAGAGAGTAGTTTAGAAAACAAAAGTGTAGTAGCAGGAGGGCAGGTATTGCATTAATTACAAACAAAAAAACATAAATTATCAATTCGGTGAATGTACTTTACCGAATTGATGATTTAAATCTAAAGTTCTTCTTTATTCAAACTCAATTCTTTTACTAAAAAATCGAAACAAAGTTCTTCTAATCTTTTACCGTTTACTGTCGCATTCCAAGCACTGTGAGGTTGATTTTGTAATGGATAAAATTCATAATTTACTCCAGAATTGATATAGTTACCCCGCAATTTTTCAGCTTCAGCAAAATCTACTATAGCATCATTAGTTCCGTGGATAATAATAATAGGCGCATCATTGGCCCCGAAACGTTGTTTCCCATACAAATCATTTATCAAACTAGCTGTAACTCCACTTCCCCAAAAATCTAAAATTGCTCTAACTTTTACATCTTCTGTTGCATTAGTAGTTGTCAAAGTTGGATCTGTTGCTACCGAAATTTCGCTGTAATAATCCTCTGCTTCTGTTACACCTAACATAATTGCTGAAACTGCGCCGGCAGAGCCACCGCCAACTGAAACATAGTTAGAGTTTATTTTATAAGTTCCTAAGTTTGCAAATACCCAACGTAATGCTGCTTTTGCATCTCTACTTGCAGGATATAACGCATATGCTTGGTCTTTGTCAGCCACATTATTTGCATTCTCAATGTAGTTTACCCATTCTTGTGGAACCGTTCCTAAGTCATTTTGTAATCGATAATTAATCGAAAAAGCAACCCATCCTCGCGCCGCAAAATAATTGGCTAAGTAGGTCATTGAACCTGATTCTTTAGAACCTGATTTAAATCCACCACCATGAATAAGCATAATTGCAGGTCGATTATCTGATGAGTTTTTGGGAACGTATGCATCTAAAGTTAATTGCTTTACAACTGAATTCTGACTATTAATGCTTTCATGACTTAATCCTTCTGCATAAACAATATCTTTAGTAATCTCAACTTCATAAGTTGCTTCAGTTGTAATAATAGGGGCATTATTTTCCTGATTAGGAGTTTCATTAGTTTTAGATGAACTGCAGGCAGCTGAGAGTGCAACAAAAGTTAAAATGTATAGTAGTTTTTTCATGATTCGAATTTATAAAATTAAGACTTTAAAAGAGGGTAAAGGTTTAACGTGGAACATTTTAGCTTGAATATAGTTAAATTAAACACCACTAAATGTGACTTTTTAAAGTTTTATTCATCTAAAAATATAGAAGAATCGTAAATTTATAAGAACAAAAAAAATAAAGAATTATGTCTATATCTGATTTATATTCAAGCGGAAAACACAAACAAGAAATTGGACATTTTGCAAGTGTAGTAAAAATGGCTCTTATTGATAATACTATTACTGAAGGAGAACAAAAACTGTTAGATAGAACAGCAAAGAATTTAAACATAAGTGAAGAAGAATATAAAACTATTCTTAAAAACCCAAGTGCTTATCCATTAAATCCACCTGTTGGATACGATGAAAGTATTGAACGTTTATATCGTTTAACAAAAATGATATTTGCTGATGACGAAGTTAGCAAGGATCAGGTTATTCTTATGAGAAAAATTGCCACTGCCTTAAGCTTTCCTATGGATAATGTTGAAAAAGTATGTGATGAGGCTATCCATTTGGTTATGAATGATAATGATTTAGATGATTTCACCGAAGCAATCAAGAAAGTAAACGAAATATAAAAGACAATAAAATAAAATTTTACTAGTTTAGTACTTTAACTAATTCCCCTAATTATGGTTTTAAGAAGAACTATTCTAGTTTTATTTTTACTGTTTTTTTCATCAAAAATAATAGCGCAAGTTCAAGAGCAAAGTAGCCAATGGCAGTTTGGTCTTGGTTTTGGTATTGCTAAGTTTTCGGATGCAGACGCTGATTATATTGGTGATAAATATTTATTTCAAATTCCAAGATTAAACTTAACGATTCCAATCTCAGATAAGCTTTCTGTAGACGGGGCAATGTCTTTTAATACGTTTGATGTTGGTTTTATCAGTAATAATGTAAAGTATTTCTCTATGGATGGGTCTTTACGTTACAACTTCAAAGATTTAATAGACAAATTTGAACCATACGTTTTTATAGGTGGAAGCTTAGTTGACTCGGAAAGAAAAATGACCCCAACAATGAATATTGGAGCAGGAGCCACGTATTGGGTTACCGACAACATTGGTTTAAATGGTCAAGTTTATTACAAGCATTCTTTAGAAATATATGAAAGTATGCGATCGCATATTCAATTGACAGGGTCTATTGTTTTTGCTTTCGACGGATTATTCGGAAGTGCTGGTGGTGGAGTTAGTAGAAGAAAATCGTTGACTGGTGGTGCATGTTTTCATAATCCAAATGATTAGAAACTGTAAAGTAAACCATTTGTTAATACATATTGTTCCTTCGGAATTCCAATTACCGGAAACTCATCATATTGATAGGTAAAATTTGTAGTAAATCTTAAATTTTTAAATACTTCAAGAGCAATTGTAGTTTGGCTTGAAACTCTAAAATCTGAAAACATACTAAATCTTGGTTGAAAGTAGGTAGTACTAACAATCGAGATATTATTTTTAGGAGCTAAGCTCATTGAAAAATAAGAACTACTTCTCCAATGTCTATTATTTTCTTCTACTGTTGAAATTATATCTTCATGCTCATACATTACTAAACTACCCAAATAAAACTTGTAATCCTCGTTTTTAGACAATTTAAAGCGTAAGCCAGTTCCAATTAGACCTCTGAATCGAATTGCCGATATTTCATCGTTCTGAGACTGTAAAAATGCCTCCAGAGCGATTTTTTCATGAAATCTATAGTTATATCTGAAATGCTGAGCGCTTTTATTTACAAATTTATTAGAATTTGCTTCTCTAAAATCTAAATCATTTACAAATAACCATAAGTGCTTTTGTGTTTTATATTGAATACGAGTTCTATTCGAAATTCCAAAAATGGTGTTCTTATTTTTGATTAAATGTAAATCTAATCTCGTAAAACCAGACCAACCAATAGTGTCGGTAACTCGGCGTAAATTCTCAACATTAATTATTTGAGATTGAACTACGAATGGTAAAAATACTAGAGCAATAAAAATATACTTTCTCATGCTTTTTATTAACTTATTTTATGAAATGCTTGATAAAACTCTTCTTTTAATTGATTGATTTGCTCGGAACTGTACTTTCTTGAAAAGTGCACTGGAATTGCTTTTTTTACCTGAGCCTTTCTTGTAATTTTTCCTGATTGCTCCGCATAACTATGAAAATTTTTCAAAGCTAACTCTTTATCCTCATTCAAATAAAACGACTCAATCAAAACCGTTTCGCACAATTTGAAATGCGCTTCAATTTTATCGTGATTTTCTTTGCTTGGTGAATGATCCATAATAATTCCAACTGTATCACCTTTTTGAACCTCCAATAAATAAAACAAGTCTTTGGCAAGGTATGAGGTTTCTCCTACAACAATGTCAGTATTAAATTCTTGTTTTTCAAAAGCATCTTTTAATTCTTTTACCCATTTTCCTGGTTTGAAAGTAGCTTTACTTAAATCAATTTTTATCTTTTCTTTTTCCTCAAATTTATAAGCAACTGTGGGAATTTTATGATTCAATAATACAGCCGAAACTTCAAAGTCATCATTCTTATAAATAAACTCACTTCTTACCTCTGATTGCTTTTTCAATTCCCAAAGTGGAGGTTGAAATTCGAAAACCTCATATTCATTTTCAGATTTCAACTCGCGAACCTCATAAATAATAGACTTTTCTTCGATAAGGTTCCACGTATAACCTAATAACTTTGCTTGTACTTGTTTTGAGATTCCTTCTGGACCACAGATAATTACGCGTCTTTCAATTCCTATTTGATGACGAATAATATTATCAAAATTTATGAAGTGATCTATATGTGTGTGGCTGATAAAAACAGCCTTCGTGTTTTGTATTTCCTTTACGGATAATCCACTAGCTTCTCCACAATCGCACAAATAGTTCCACGTGTGATTATCCTTTTGAATTAGAATAGAAATATCTTCATCTTGCGAACTCTTAACTGTAGCCGTAAACATGTTTTCTTTTTCTTGGTTTCATTACAAAGAAACAAAAAATAAAGCGCTACTAAGAAATTCTCAGTAGCGCGTAATATATTTTCATTTTCAATTGAACTTAACCTAAGTTCGAAATTGCATTTTTTATTCTCTCGATGGTCGTTTCTTTACCAATCATTGTCATAATTTCAAATAAATCTGGACCAGCCAATTTTCCAACTAAGCTTAATCTTAAAGGCTGCATAACTTTACCAAAACCAATTTCTTTAGAAGTAATCCATCCTTTAATTTCAGTTTGTGCGTTTTCAATGGAAAAATCTTCAATTCCCTCAATCACAGAAACTAATTCCGTCATTAATTCTCCGGTATTTTCTTTCCATTGTTTCTTAGCCGCTTTTTCGTCGTAAGTTGTTGGATTCGTGAAGAAGAAATTAGACAATTCTGTTAAATCATTTACAAAATTTGCTCTTTCTTTAACTAAAGTAACCACTTTTATAATGTAATCTTTATCAGCTTCAACTCCATTTTTAGTAAGGATTGGTAAGAATAAATCTGTTAATTCTTCAGCTGATTTTTGTTGTAAATATTGTTGATTGAACCATTTTGCTTTGTCCGGACTAAACTTCGCTCCAGATTTACTTACTCTAGATAAATCAAATGCTTGCGTCAATTCTTCTAATGAGAATAATTCCTGCTCAGTACCAGGATTCCAACCTAATAAAGCTAATAAGTTTACAAAAGCTTCAGGGAAATATCCATCTTCTTTGTATCCACGTGAAACATCACCTGATTTTTCATTTGTATATTCCAATGGAAATACTGGAAATCCTAATTTATCCCCATCTCGTTTACTTAACTTTCCTTTACCAACTGGTTTTAAAATCAGTGATAAATGCGCAAATTTCGGCGCTTCCCAATCAAAAGCTTTGTAAAGTAACGTGTGCAATGGGAGAGAAGGTAGCCACTCTTCACCACGAATTACGTGTGAAATTTTCATTAAATGGTCATCTACGATGTTCGCCAAATGATATGTTGGCATTCCATCAGATTTAAATAAAACCTTATCATCCAACGTGTTAGTATCAATTTTAATAGTTCCACGAACTTCATCTTCTAAAATTAAAGTCTCATCTTGTGGAGTTTTAAAACGAACTACATATTTATCACCATTATCAATTCTTTCCTGAACTTCTTCTTTAGATAAAACCAATGAGTTAACTAACTTTCCTTTTTCGCGATTGTGCCAATTATAAATGAATGTTTTACCATTTGCCTCGTGATCTTTTCTATGTGCGTCTAACTCTTCAGCTGTATCAAACGCGTAATAAGCCCAACCATTTTCTAATAATTGGTCAGCGTATTGTTTGTATAAATGTTTTCTTTCCGATTGTCTGTAAGGTCCGTACTTTTCATTCTTTCCTGGTCCTTCATCAAAAGGAATATTACACCATTCTAAAGAATCGATGATATACTGTTCCGCATTAGCAACATAACGAGTTTGGTCGGTATCTTCAATACGTAACACAAAAGTTCCGTTGTGTTTTTTTGCAAATAAGTAGTTGTACAAAGCGGTTCTAACGCCTCCCATATGTAATGGTCCTGTTGGACTTGGTGCAAAACGCACTCTAACATTTTCAGACATTTCTAATTTTTTAAAGCGCAAAGATAGTTTTAAAACATTAAGAAAAAAACAGAAAGTAGGGCACAAAAAAAAGGTTTCTTGTGAAACCTTTTTAGATTTATTTAGGACAATTAATAATTAGAGCTTGTAATATAACCCTAATGATAATGCTGGAGATTTAGCTACGTTTCGCCCGTCGAATGCTCCCCCGAAACCGGCATTAACTCCAAAATTTTTATCGAATTCACCAATGAGCTTTACACCAAATGCAGCATAACTCTGATTATTAACGTATAAACCTGTTAATCTATTGTTTCGAGGATCAATAAAATCTCCATTTTGAAAAGATGCGACTCCATCTAAGAAACCAGCAACCCACAACCAATCCAATGCTTTATATCCTGCTTCACCACCAAGTTTAAATGCTGAACTATATTCATTTGTTCGAATATCAACTCCTGTAAACGCTTGTATATACCAGTCATTAAATCCACGACCAAGAATAATCGTTGGTGTAAATGTCCATGCATCATAACCAGTTCGTAAACCAGAATCGTCTTCATAAGTTCCAGTATTTGCTTCAACCAGTAATTGACCAGAAATCAACCATTTTTTATTATAAAAATTATGCTTTATTCCTACTTGTACATTACCTAAAGCGGTTTGTGAATCTTCCGTTGTAAATGGAGTAATTGTTGGGCTTGTAACTTCATTACTTGCAACCATTTTAAGAGGTAAATTGGCAATTAATGTTGTTTTATCTGATAATCCAAATTCTCCATAAAATTGTAAAGTATTGTCGTTGATCTTTCGTTCCGTATTGTATTCAGGATTTCCGAAAAGGGTAGAATAAGAAGGTATCGTTGTAAAGCTTAACTGTACGTAAGATTTTCCTTTTTTCTGGGTCCAAGGACTTTGTGAATAAGCGACTAATGAAACTGATAACAGTAAAAGGCAGGCTAGTTTTTTCATGTTTTTAATATTTCAGACTTAGTTTAATTAAAAAAGCAATCCTTACAAAAAAATGTAATTTTTTACAAAAAAACCATCCTTTTAAGGATGGTTCTATTTTTCTCTACATTATAAAAAGAGTTTCTAATGGAAAGAACCAATACAGCATTTACCTTGACGTAACGTTCCTATAGATGACTGTCCTTCCGGTGATGCAATTGAACAAGGTCCACCTTCTTCAAATCCAACAATTCCATCTAAAGGGCTTCCTGGATAATGATCATGACAACCTGTAATTAAGCAGTTTGAGCTTCCCCAGATTCCTCCGGTAATGTTTTTTTGATCTTTTTTTGATAAAACTTTAGTACTTGAAATGTTTAAGAATTTGGTTTTTATAATTTTTAGATTTTTATGATTAAACGATATTCGGGGTTGACTAAAAATAGCCAATATTTGTTTTAAAGGAACGAATTAGCTGTTTTTTAGCTAAGTTTTAACAATGCCTAATTCTTTTTAAAAAGAAACTGACTATTTCAAGTAGTTTTTATTACTTAATTTTACAGTAGAAGGCATTCATTATGAGTAATTTTTCTTTAATAGAGCAAAAACTTCAACAATTCAGTAAGAAGTTTTATACAAACGAACTAATAAAAGGTAGTATTCTATTTACTTCACTGGGTCTATTGTATTTATTAATTACACTATTTATCGAGTACTTTTTGTGGTTACGACCTACAGCCCGTACAATTTTGTTCTGGCTTTTTGTTATTGTTGAATTCACATTACTAGTGCGATTCATATTATTCCCGTTATCGAAATTATTTGGCTTAAGAGCAGGGATTTCGAAAGAAAAAGCATCTAAAATAATTGGTAATCACTTTCCTGAAGTTAAAGATAAACTACTGAATATCATTCAGTTAAAAGAAAATAAAACTCAATCAGAACTTCTTGCAGCAAGTATTGAACAAAAAGCAAATCAATTAGAACCAATTCCTTTTTCTAAAGCAATTAATTTCTCAGTTAACGTTAAATATTTAAAATATTTAGCGATTCCTCTACTCATTTGGGCAATTATTCTTTTCTCCGGAAATTCAAATAAAATTAACCAAAGTTTTGATAGGGTAGTCAATCACAGTATAGCATATCAGCCACCAGCTCCTTTCAGTTTTCATTTAACAGTTCCTAAATTAGAGGTAATTCAAGGAAAATCAATTACAGTTTACATCGAAACCAAAGGTGAAATTATTCCGGAAGAAGTAAAAATTAACTACAACAACGAAGAATATTATCTAGAAAATAACGGGGGTGGCCTTTTCTCTTACACTTTTGAGGAAGTAAAAGATCCTATAGAATTTTATGTTGAAGCAAACTCAATTACTTCAGGAAATTATCAAATTGATATTATTAAGACTCCAAATATTCAAAACATAAGCCTTTCATTAAACTATCCAAAGTATGTAAGTAAAAAAAATGAAGTGCTTCCGAACGCTACAAATATTACTGTTCCACAAGGAACAATTGTTAAATGGACTGTTAAAACAACTCAAACTAAAGAAGTTAAGTATATTCTAGATAACAAAAATCCTGTTTTATTCATTCAAGATAGTATAGATAAGTTCAGTTACAATAAACAGATATTACGAAATACAAATTACGCAATTAGTACTTCTAATGACGCTTTAAAAGATTATGAAAAACTCCAGTTCTCCATAAATACCATTCGTGATGAAGCTCCAACTATTTCAGTAAAATCGAATATTGACAGTATTTCAAGAGGACCTGCATATTTTGCTGGACAAATTGGCGATGACTATGGTTTTACCAAGCTAGAAATGATTTATTACGATATTCAAAATCCTACAAAGCAAGAAATTAAAAAAATTTCCATAACTAAAGAAAATGTGCAGAGTTTCTTCACATCATTTCCAAACGACATTCAACTAATAGAAGGTATAGAATATGAGATATATTTTAAAATTTATGATAATGACGGTATCAATGGTTCCAAAAACGCAGTAAGTAGAAAGTTTTCGTATCGTAAAAAAACTGAGGAGGAAATTGAGAACGAATTATTACAGGAGCAACAAAATTATTTGGAGAACATCCAAAACTCAATTGATAACCAAGAAAAGAATAAACAAGAATTAGAGAAAATTCAGTTTGATCTTCAAAATAAGAAGAAAATGAACTGGAATGATCAAAAGAAAATTGAAAATCTCATCAAACGTCAGGAGCAATATAAAAAAATGATGGAGCGTCAAACAGATAAACTTCAGGAAAGTTTCTCTGAGAAAAAAGAAAAAAATGAAAGCTTACAAAAGAAAAAAGAACAACTTCAAAAACGAATAGAAGAATTAAAGAAGTTGGAGAAACAAAAGAAGCTTCTTGATGAAATCAAAAAAATGGCTGAAAAACTTCAGAAAGAGGATTTATTAAAAAAGAGTAAGGAACTGGCACAACAAAATAAACAACAAGAAAAGAGTTTAGAACGAGTATTAGAATTAGCAAAGCGTTATTATGTTGAACAAAAAATGAATCAGATCTCCGATAAACTTGATAAACTTTCGAAAAAACAAGAAAATCTAACTGATAATAAAGAAGAAAAAAATAACGAGAAGAATGATTCAACTCAGCAAAAAGTAAAAGACAAGGAAAATAAAGAACTGCAAGAAAAACAAAATAAAATAAAAAAAGAATTTGACGATATTAAAAAAGATATTGATGATTTAAAAAAGGAAAATGAAAAACTAAAAGAACCTATGGAGATTCCGAAAATGGAGGAATTGCAAAAGGAAACTGATAATGAACTTAAGAATGCAGAAGAAAATTTAAAGAAGAACGACAAAGACAGTGCAAAACAAAATCAAAAAAAAGCATCTCAAAAAATGCAAGAAATGAGCAAAAAGATGCAACAATCTATGCAAATGATGAGTAGTGCCATGCAAGAAGAAAACATGGAAGACTTAAGAAGTGTTGTTGAAAATTTGATAACATTTTCATTTGACCAAGAAAAACTCATGGACTGGTATTCTAAATCTAGTTCATCTCATCCAGAGTTCGGAGAAAAAATTCGTAAACAAAATCAATTAAAAACATATTTTGAACATATCGATGATAGTCTGTATGTTTTATCAATGAGAGTTCCAGAGATTAGTTCAGAAATACAAGAGCATTTAGCTACTGCACATTACAATCTTGATTTGAGTTTAGAAAATTTTTCTGAAAGCAGATTTAGAAGAGGAACTTCAAATCAACGTTATGTTATGACCGCTAGTAATGAGCTCGTAAATATGTTGAGTAATACTTTAGATGCAATGCAAAATCCTCAACCTGGAAGTGGTTCAGGAAAAGGTAAAAAAGGTGAGTCATTTAGTTTACCAGATATTATTCAAAAACAAAAAGGATTATCTGAACAAATGAAACAAGGCATGCAACAGAAAGGCCAAGAAGGAAAACCAAATAATGGTAAAGATGGAAAGGAAGGAAAAAAAGATGGTAAACAAGGACAAAAAGGAGAAGGTAATCCTAATGAAGATTTAGATGGAGATCTCTATCAAATATATAAAGAACAGTCAAAATTAAGACAAGAACTAGAGAATGCAATCAAAGAAGGCGGTTTAAAAGATGGCAATGCTAAGAAAGCTTTAAAAGAAATGGAGCAATTAGAGAATGAAATTTTAGAACGTGGTTTTAATCAAAACACCTTACAAAGAATGCAAAGATTAAACTACGAATTATTAAAATTAGATAAAGCAACATTTGAACAGGGCAAAGAAAAGAAAAGAAAATCAAATACTAATATTATTGAATACAACAGAAATCGTGCAAAGGAAATTGAATTTAAAAAGCTTTACTATAATCAGAATGAAATATTGAACCGACAATCATTACCTTTGCGCAAAGATTACAAAAAGAAAGTTCAAGAATATTTTAATAATCAAAACGAAACAAAAAAATAATGATTGCTTTTAATTACGAAACTGATTTCACTATAGATAATGAAGAAGAGTTACAAAAATGGATTACTAGTTGCGCAGAAGAAGATGGATTTGAAATTGGAGAAATAAATTATATTTTCTGTGACGACGCCTATTTACATAAAATAAATGTAGAATTTTTACAGCACGACACACTTACAGATATCATTAGTTTTGATTACACTCTTGGAAAATTAATTGGAGGTGATATTTTTATTTCAATTCCTAGGGTAGAGGAAAATGCTAAAACATTTAACGTCTCTTTCAAAGAAGAATTACATCGAGTAATGATTCATGGTGTTTTACACTATATGGGATTTAAAGATAAGACCGATGACGAAAAACAATTAATGAGAGACAAAGAAAATAGTTGTTTAAAAACCGTAAATTTGTAGTCTGTTCCACGTGGAACAGACTTTTTTATTTTATATAAACAGTACTTATAACAATGAGTTTATTCACAACAACGTATGATGTCATCGTAGTAGGAGGAGGACACGCAGGAAGTGAGGCAGCAGCAGCCAGTGCCAACATGGGCGCAAAAACGTTATTGATTACAATGAATTTGCAAAACATTGCTCAAATGAGTTGTAACCCTGCTATGGGTGGAATAGCAAAAGGACAAATCGTTAGAGAAATTGACGCCCTTGGTGGATATAGTGGAATTGTAACTGATAAAACTGCAATCCAGTTTAAGATGTTAAATAAATCAAAAGGACCAGCAATGTGGAGTCCAAGAGCACAATCTGATAGAATGCAGTTCGCAGAGTGTTGGAGAACAATGTTGGAACAAACAGAGAATTTAGATTTTTATCAAGACTCTGTTAATGGTCTTATATTTGACGGAAATAAAATCACCGGAGTTAAAACAAACCTAGGATTAACAATTAAAGCTAAGACTGTAATTGTAACAGCAGGTACATTTTTAAATGGTTTAATTCATATCGGTGAAAAAACATTTGGTGGTGGTAGAGCAGGAGAAGGAGCATCAACTGGTATTACAGAAGATTTAGTAGAAAAAGGTTTCGAATCAGGTCGAATGAAAACAGGAACTCCACCAAGAGTCGATGGAAGATCTTTAGATTATAGCCAAATGACCGAACAACCAGGTGATGACAATCCTGAGAAATTTTCATACTTACCAATCACTCGACCACTAACTCAACAACGTTCTTGTTATTTAACATACACGAATCAAACAACTCATGATTTATTGAGAGAAGGTTTTGATCGCTCACCTATGTTTAATGGAAGAATCAAGTCTACAGGTCCGAGATATTGTCCATCAGTCGAAGATAAAATTAATCGTTTCGCTGAAAAAGATAGACATCAAATTTTTGTTGAACCAGAAGGTTGGAATACTGTAGAGATTTATGTTAATGGCTTCTCAACATCGCTACCTGAAGATATTCAAGATAAAGCAATACGTTCAATTCCTGGATTTGAGAATGTAAAATTCTTTAGATATGGTTACGCCATTGAATATGATTATTTTCCACCAACTCAATTAACACATTCCCTAGAAACTAAATTAATTGAAAACTTATTCTTCGCTGGTCAGATAAATGGAACTACCGGATATGAAGAAGCAGCTGCACAAGGTTTAATGGCCGGAATAAATGCTGCATTAAAAACACAGAATAGAGAACCATTTATATTAAAGAGAAGTGAAGCGTATATTGGAGTCCTAATAGATGATCTAATTACAAAAGGAACAGAAGAACCATATCGAATGTTTACTTCTAGAGCTGAGTATAGAACACTCCTTCGTCAAGATAATGCTGATTTAAGATTAACACCAAAATCTTTTAAACTAGGATTAGCATCTAAAGAACGAATGGAAAGAGTAGAAGCAAAGAAGAAAAATACTGAATCACTAATAGAGTATTTAAAAAATTTAAGTGTATCAAAAGAAGAAATCAACCCTGTACTAACGAGTAAAAATCTTACACCTATTTCTCAATCTATGAAATTATACAAGATTGCCGCAAGACCTCAATTAGTATTCAATGATTTATTATCTATTGAAAAACTAAACAATTATATCTACACAAACAATATCGATAATGAAATTATAGAACAAGTAGAAATTCATTTAAAATATTCAGGATATATCGAGAAAGAAAAGAGTAACGCCGATAAATTAAACAGATTGGAAAATGTTCCAATTCCATCTAATTTCGATTATACAAAGGTGAAATCTCTTTCATATGAAGCAAGAGAAAAACTTACAAAAATAAAACCTACGAGTATTTCACAAGCAAGTAGAATAAGTGGAGTTTCTCCAAGTGATGTCTCCGTTCTACTAGTTTATATGGGTAGATAAAATGACTATAAAAAAAACGTTCCATGTGGAACGTTTTTTTTATTTTCACCACTAAATTACCAAATGTTCCACGAGGAACATATTTAAATAATAATCTAATTGTTCCATGTGGAACATAAATTAACAAGAACTTGATTACGCAAGAAAATATAATAACTAACTCATCCGAATATATAATAACCGAGGATTATTCATTAACAGGAGAGAAGTTTCAATTGAAAAAGAACTCTGAATATGACATGTTAATTACAAATCCAATTCCTGATAATTTAGATAAATATTACGAATTTGATGAGTATATTTCTCATACCGATAGTACGAAATCTGTCATAGATAAAGTGTATCAAATTGTAAGAAACTTTACTCTCAAGAAAAAACTTAAACTTGTTAATTCATTAGTATCTGATTCAAAAAAAATATTAGATATTGGATGTGGTACAGGTGACTTTTTATCTGTTTGCCAAAATAATTCTTGGACCACAATTGGTGTTGAACCAAATAAAAAAGCTCGTGATATAGCTCAAACTAAAAACTTAGTTATAAAAGAAAAATTAGATGACATTGTCCAATTAAATGAAAACTTTGATATTATCACTTTATGGCATGTATTGGAACATGTTCCAAACTTAACAGAATATATTGAACAATTAAAAAATCTTCTGAACGATGATGGAACTCTTCTTATTGCAGTTCCAAACTTTAAAAGTTACGATGCAAAATATTATAAAGAGCATTGGGCAGCTTACGACGTACCAAGACACATTTGGCATTTTTCTAAAATCTCAATTCAAAAAATATTTGCATCATATAATCTAAAGCTCATTAAAACAATTCCAATGAAATTCGATTCATTTTATGTTTCATTACTTTCTGAAAAATATAAATCAGGTAAAATGAATCCTTTAAAAGCATTTTTTGTCGGTTTAACATCTAATAGAAAAGCAAAACAGACAAAAGAATACTCTTCCCATATATATTTACTTAAAAAAGCAATTTAATAAGGTATAATTAATTTATATCAAAAAGATATAATATCTACTTACTAAAAAAATAAAACCCTTTAAAACGTCGATTTTAAAGGGTTTTGAAATAAGATAAATTTATAAATTATAATTTTATTATATATTTTATTTATTTAGTAAATACACGCCAAAAATCGCTATCATAAAATAAACTGCTAATGTCATCGCTCCTGCATAATCTTTTGCCAAACGTTGACCTACTAATAAAAATATTAAACATAGAGCAGATAACTCTACACCCAATAATGCCAAATTAGTTTGATCAGTTGTTGCTAATTGAAATACTCCAACAAACATTAAAGCACCAGCCATTAATTCTAAAATAAGAATTACAGCCAATAACGGTGATACCATATTTTTCAATGGCGAACTTTTAAAGTGATCTTTAATAAAAGATAAATTTCCATTCCAATCTGTCACCTTATCAATACCTGATTGCAGAAAAGTAACAATTAAAAAAAGTAATAATAAAATTTCAGTTACGTGCTTTTGTATAAGTTCCATATAGTTGATTTAGTTTTAGTAAAATTAGTACTATTTGTAACAAATTAAAAAAATTGCGTCATATAAGTAACTATTAAAGTATATTTATATACAAATCAACATTAAAAAAATTAAACTATGTATTTATTACCATTAGCTATTTTCATTGGGGTAATCCTTTTGATTTCGGCATTCTTTATCGTAAAACAACAAACAGCAGCTGTAATTGAACGTTTCGGACGATTTCACAGTATTAGACACTCAGGGCTGCAATTAAAAATACCATTAGTAGACAGAATTGCTGGTAAATTGAGTTTGAAAATTCAACAGTTAGATGTCATCGTTGAAACAAAAACTTTAGATGATGTATTTGTTCGTTTAAAAGTTTCTGTTCAGTATAAAGTTATTAGAGATAAAGTGTATGAAGCATTTTACAAATTAGATTATCCACATGATCAAATTACAAGTTACGTATTTGACGTTGTTCGTGCGGAAGTACCAAAAATGAAATTAGATGACGTATTCGTTAAAAAAGATGATATCGCTATAGCTGTAAAAGCAGAATTAAATGATGCTATGATGGAATATGGTTATGATATTATTAAAACACTTGTAACAGACATTGATCCTGATGCTCAAGTAAAAGCCGCAATGAACCGTATTAACGCCTCTGAACGTGAGAAAATCGCTGCTCAATATGAAGGAGATGCACAACGTATTTTAATCGTAGAAAAGGCAAAAGCAGAAGCTGAAAGTAAACGATTACAAGGACAAGGTATTGCTGATCAAAGAAGAGAGATTGCAAGAGGTTTAGAAGAATCTGTAGAAGTTTTAAATAAAGTAGGTATCAACAGTCAAGAAGCTTCAGCATTAATAGTTGTAACGCAACATTATGATACTTTACAAGCAATTGGTGAGGAAACGAATAGTAACTTAATCTTACTTCCTAATTCACCTCAAGCTGGTAGCGACATGTTAAATAATATGGTTGCTTCATTTACGGCAAGTAATCAAATTGGTGAAGCTATGAAAGAAGCTAGAAACAAAAAGAATAATGAAGATAAATAGTATTCTTCATTACTTTATAAAAATAAAAAAACCGAGTAGTTTACTCGGTTTTTTTATTTATTCTTTTTTATCAGATGAATCTTCTTTGGTTGCATCTTTAAACTCTTTAATACCTGAACCTAATCCTTTCATTAATTCCGGTATTTTCTTACCACCAAATAATAAAAGTACTACTACTAATACAATTAATATCTGATATCCTCCTGGTATTCCTAAAAATATAGTTAATGCATTCATGTTTCAATAATTTGAGCTACAAAGATAGGAAAAACTTTAGTTTCGTTCTTCAACTGTACCACCAATAACCTTTTTTTCTGTAAAAAATTCTGGTTGCCCTTTATATAAAATAGTTCCTCCAAAAGTTACTTTAGCCTTTAAAGTTTCTCCAGCTAATATTTCAGCTTTCGATCCAGAACCTGCTTTTACATTCGTTACGTTCTCCGTTTCTAGGTTATATCCGTGATAAGTAGCACCTAGATCTAGCTTAATATCTTCATTTTTCGTCTTTCCGCTAAGTTTAATAACTCCACCTGAAGAAGATTTCACACTTAAATGCTTCGTATTAACAACCATGTTAACAAATGCACCTTCTTGAGCTTTTACTTCAATATGACCTTGTTCGATACTTTTACATGTTAAAGTAACACCCTCATTTGCATCAATAACAGAAATATCCTTATTGAAATATAAAACCACTTTTACTTTTCCATCAGCAGTAGTTTCAGGAAAACGCATCATAATCTTTAAGGTTTTTCCACCTTCTTTAACTTTAACCTTTTCTGCTTTTTCTCCAGTAATAATTAACTCCTGCTTATCAGACTGAATTAATTCTATATCGATACCATTGTAAACTTTTAATGTTTCAAAATCTCTTACTGATCTCTCAATTCTTTGTGCCGAACTAACAATAGTAAAAAACAAGATTGATATATAAATAAATCGTTTCATTCTAGATGGTTATATTAATTAAGTATTAACTAATAAATAAATTAAAAAGTATTTTAATAATGTTAAAATTACGAGTTGCGCTCTATTAGTACAAAATCTAAATGCTTACGCTCTAAATCCGTGTGTTTAACTTTTACAGTTACGTAGTCACCCAACTGAATCATAGCGTTCGTTGCTTGACCAATAACCGCATATTGTTTTTCATCGAATATGTAATAGTCATCTTTAATATCTCTAATTCTCACCATTCCTTCGCATTTATTAGCAAGTATCTCAACATAAATTCCCCATTCGGTTACTCCCGAAACAACACCTTCAAACTCTTCATCTTTATGGTCTTGCATAAACTTAACCTGCATATATTTAATAGAATCACGTTCTGCTTTTGCAGCCAATTCTTCCATCTTAGATGAATGTTTACATCGCTCTTCATATACTTCAACTTTTGGTGAATTTCCACCATCAAGATAATGCTGTAATAATCGATGTGTCATTACATCCGGATAACGACGAATTGGAGAAGTAAAATGACTATAATAATCAAATGCCAAACCATAATGACCAATATTCTGAGTAGTATATTCAGCTTTACTCATTGATCGTATAGCTAAAGTTTCTACCATATTAGCCTCTCCTTTACCGTGAACATCTTCTAATAATTTATTCAACGACTCTGAAGTAGATTCTCTAGTTTGTGTATCTATTTTGTAACCAAACTTGCTTATGATATTTTGAAGAGCAGCTAACTTTTCAACATCTGGTTCATCATGAACACGATAAATAAATGTCTTTTTAGTTGGTCTTCCACCTTTTGCTCGTCCAATAAATTCTGCAACCTTTCTATTAGCTAATAACATAAATTCTTCAATTAATTTATTAGCGTCTTTAGATTCTTTAAAATACACTCCAATAGGATTCGCTTCTTCATCTAAATTAAATCGTACTTCAACTTTATCAAAAGAAATAGCTCCAGCTTTCATACGTTTCTTACGCATTTTCTTAGCTAGTTCATCCATCTTTAAAATAGCCTGAACAATATCATCAGAAACTTCATATTCTTCTCCAGAAAGCGATACTTCACTTGGAATTACACTCTCTTTAGTTTCGATGATGACTTGCGCTTCTTCATAAGCAAAACGTTTATCAGAATAGGTTACAGTTCTTCCAAACCATTGATTTATAATGTTCGCTTTTTCATCCATTTCAAAAACTGCAGAAAATGTTAACTTCTCCTCATTCGGACGTAAAGAACACACTCCATTTGAAAGCATTTCTGGTAACATTGGAACAACTCTATCTACTAAATAAACAGAAGTCGCTCTATCATAAGCTTCATCATCTAAAATAGTTTTTGGTTGTACATAATGGGAAACATCAGCAATATGAATTCCGATTTCATAATTACCATTTTCTAATACTTTAAAAGACAATGCATCATCAAAATCTTTAGCTGTAATCGGATCAATTGTAAAAGTTAAGTCAGCTCTCATGTCTCTTCTTTTACTAATCTCTTCTTCTGTAATTTCTATTGGTAACTTCTTTGCTTCCTTCTCAACTTCCTCTGGAAATTCATAAGGTAAACCATACTCTAATAAAATAGAATGAATCTCAGTATCGTGTTCTCCAGGTCTCCCTAAACTCTCAACTATTTTACCAAAAGGATTTTTGGAGTTATCTGGCCAGTCTGTCATTTTTGCCAACACCTTATCACCATCTTTTGCTCCATTAATTTTTCCTCTGGAAATAAAAATATCAGCGTACATTTTTGGATTATCAGGTACAACAAAACCAAAGTTTTTACTCATTTGTAACGTACCAACAAACTCTTGTTTTGCTCTTTCTATGATTTCAACAACATCTGCCTCTAGTTTTTCAGACTTTCTTTTGTTATAAACATAAACACGAACTAAGTCGTTTTGTAAGGCTTTATTTAAGTTAACTGATGGTACAAAAATATCATCATCAAAATCTTCACAAATAAAATATCCATTACCGTTACTGGTTAAATCCATTGTTCCGATATGATATTTACGCTCTTCGTTTATTTTATACTTTCCTTTTTCTACTTGAACAATTTTATTATTAGCAGCTAATTCTCCCATCTTTTTAATAATCTGATTTTTACCATCAGTATCATTAATTCCATATCTATCTGCTATTTGTTTATAAGTAAAGCCTTTAGTTGCATCTTCATTTAGTACTTTAAAAATCTTACGAGTTAGATCTTTAATTACTTTTCCTTTTTTCTTATATATTTTCTTTTTTCTTGGCATAAAAAACTTGTTTGTTTTACAGGAAGCAAATTACAAAGAAATAAATTGATTCAATTTTTCTTAAAAAAAACTTAAAGAAAATGTAACATCTCTTAAAATTACTCGTCTTTACTATATACAAGCAATTACTTAACTTTGAAAAACTTACGCAAAATAATCATCTTATTCTTATTCATATTCCTAGCAGGAATAGTGATTACGGCCGTGAGTATTAACACTACACTCAACCAAAAACAGCCTTCAAAAAACTTGAAGACAAAACAGGATACTGTTTACTTACTAAAAAAGACTAAAAAATTAGCTTAGTTAAAAATTAGACTTCAAAAAGAAACGTTCGCACTTTTTTACAGTTATCAACACTTTATATTATTATATATTTTCTTCTTTAAAATTTAAAAAAAGAAATGTTGGTTATAATAGTGTGTTAATTTGTGGAATTGTTTTTTGTTTTCAAATTTTGATTTTTGACTTATTAAATATAATGAACAAATTATCCTTATAAATATGTATTGAAAATCAACTATTAAATAAGGTTATTAACAATTTTTATTAACAAGAGTTCACGTAATTTTATGGAAAGTTAATTTAATGTTCATTGTAAATAAATTGTAAATTTTATGTTGATAAATGTTCATTAAAAACTCAAAAAAAAAGTTGCATAATTCACCTACTCCGCTGTATTGAAAAAAAAACAAGAAATCGCAAATATTCTTTTTAGAATCTTATGATTAGTTCTTAACAATTTAGAAATATAGGTTAATAGTTTCGTTTGTAGTTATTTATGCTACTTTTCAAAAAAACGATTGTTAATTACTGTTGATAACCGTTAATAACTGTATTTTTGTGACCAATAACACAACACAAATCAACACATTATGACAATTGCGATAGGAAATGACCACGCTGGAACTGAATATAAGTTCGAAATCATTAAAATTTTAGAAGAGTTAGGTCATGAAGTAATCAATTTTGGAACGGATGATTCTAATAGTATGGATTATCCAGATACTATTCACCCAACAGCTGATGCAGTAGAATCAGGAAAAGCTTCTTTAGGTATTATTTTATGTGGAAGCGGTAATGGTGCTCAGATGACAGCTAATAAACATCAAGGAATTAGAGCTGCTTTATGTTGGAATAATGAATTAGTTGCTTTATCAAGACAACATAATAACGCAAATATTTTAACCATTCCAGCTCGCTTTGTTTCTTTACAACAAGCTATAGGTTTTGTAAAGATTTTCCTTTCAACAGAATTTGAAGGAGGTCGTCACCAAAATAGAGTTTCTAAAATTGCTTGTTCATAACACATGGAATTTATAGTTAAATCTTTTGATCAACTAACTACTTCAGAATTGTATGCAATTTTGCAATTACGTTCTGAAGTGTTTGTTGTTGAGCAAGATTGTGTGTATCAAGATATTGATGGAAAAGACCAAAAAGCATTACATGTTTTAGGATTTAAAAACAGTCAGCTAATTGCATACACGCGTTTATTTAAGCCTGCTGATTATTACGAACTTGCGAGTATAGGAAGGGTTATTGTAAAACAGAATGAACGTAAATATGGCTACGGTCATGATTTGATTCGTTTTTCAATTGATACAGTTGAAAAAGAGTTTTCAACAAAAACAATTAAGATTGGTGCACAAACCTATTTGAGGAAGTTTTACGAATCACATGGTTTTAAAAAAGTTGGTGAAGATTACATAGAAGACGGAATTCCACATATTTATATGATAAGAGAATAGTTTTTAAACTATATTCATTAAATCTTTAACTTCCACCACTCCACCAGATTCTAAATCATTTAATAAAACATTTCCAATTCGTACACGAACTAAACGTAAAGTTGGAAAACCAACAGCCGATGTCATTTTACGAACTTGTCGGTATTTTCCCTCTTGTAATGTTATTGAAATCCAAGATGTTGGTCCGTGACGTTCATCTCTAATTTTCATTGATCTATCTGGAAAATTCGGAGTTTCAATAATGTTAACTTTACAAGGTTTGGTCAAATATTTTTCACCTTTAATACCAATTTTAACTCCGTTTTGAAGTTGTTCAATTTCAGTAGCAGTAATGGCTCCATCAACTTGCACATAATATTCTTTTTCTACTTTACCTCTTGTGGTGATAAAATCACTTACTTTTCCGTCGGTTGTTAACAATAATAAACCTTCCGATTTTACATCTAATCTTCCAATTGCCATAGTACCTTCAGGGAAATCATGTAATTCTCCTAACATTTTCTTCCTTCTTTTTGTTTGATTGTTAATAAACTGAGAAAGGAATCCAAAAGGTTTATGAATTATAAAATGACGATGTTCTTTCATTGAAAAAAGTAAGATTACTTCACTAAAAATATGATGCAAGTATATAACTACTTTCTCAATAATGAAAAACTACCCATTTTTGATGTATTATCCTCGAATATTACTTTATACCAATAGGTATTAGAAGGCATTTTTTTTCCATTTGATAATCCATCCCAGCCTAGATTTTTTGGAATAGTAGCTATTAATAATCCAAAACGATTAAATATTTGAATAGATTGAATGGGTATATCGGATTTTATTTTCCAAAAATCATTAATTCCATCCTGATTTGGAGTAAAAAATGTCGGAAAATTTTGATTGATATTAACAGTACAAATGGTCACCTTAAAATTTGTTTCTCTAAAACAATTTGCGTCGTCTGAATCAATATTAAAAATATAGACGGTTTGAGATTCAGAAATCAAATCTCCAGGAAATAATTCATCTCCTTGCCCACCCGATTCTGTATAATATTTACCATGAGTTAAGCTAGGAAGCTCATAAGGTTCACATATTTCAATATTTTCTAAAGTATCGATTTCTGTTCCACATGTTAGATTATAACATTCTCTCTCAGTTTCAACGTAGAAAGAAGTAGCATCTTTATTCGTCCAGTTTGTAGTACTATAAGAAGCATTATCAACAAAAATACATTCTAGGTTGTTATTGGTTAAACTAATACTTTCAATAAGTGAATTATTCTCGTTACGTAAATCTAAAAAAGTTAGACCATTATTATCTAATTCTAGAAATTGTAAATATTCACTTCCGCTTAAATCTAAACTTTGAATTTTATTGTTTTTAATGGTAACAAAAGCTAAGAATGAATTATTGGTAGTATCTAATATTTCTATTTCGTTATCATCTATAAATAAATTTACAAGTAAAGTATTCCAAGAAATATCTAAGGTAGTAAGTTGATTATTTCTACACGACAATGTTTTTAATTTTGTAAGAGAGGAAATATCAATTTCTGTAAGGTTATTATTATTCACTTGTAAGTGTTCCAATCCTCTAAAATCTTCAATTCCTGTTAAATCGGAAATATTAAAATTTAATAGAAATAATTCATTAAGATCTTTAATATTATCAGTTGGTACAAAATCATCTAAAGGTGGAGTATCTAAACCTTTATCTATAAGTACTTGTTCGAAATTATCATCGGGAACATAAGTCATATTTTGAGCGTTTAGTATCGAAACAATAAACAATGATAATATGACTGTTATTTTTTTCACCTCAATAATAATAAGTTATCTAAGATAGGCATTATAAAGCTCATTAGAGCTTTAGTCTCTATAAACACCAAATAATTACAATTCAATTCAATAAAAAGAAATTTTATTGTTAATTACTTCTTCTAAATTGAGAGTAATTGAGTGTTTTTTAGTCTACTTTTTTCATAACTTAGCAGTTCTTATTTTGATAAATTTTTAGCTTAACTTATGGCAACAGATAAAGAAAAAGAAGCGAAACTAAAAGCGCTTCAACTTACTCTAGATAAATTAGACAAGTCCTATGGAAAAGGGACTGTAATGAAGTTAGGAGATAAAGTAATTGATGATGTAGATGCTATTTCTTCTGGATCTTTAGGATTAGATTTAGCTTTAGGAGTTGGAGGATATCCAAGAGGAAGAATCATTGAAATATACGGACCAGAATCTTCTGGTAAAACAACATTAACATTACATGCAATTGCAGAAGCTCAAAAAGCTGGAGGAATTGCTGCTTTTATTGATGCAGAGCACGCTTTTGATCGTTTTTATGCAGAAAGCTTAGGAATTGATGTAGATAACTTAATTATTTCTCAACCAGATCACGGAGAGCAAGCATTAGAAATTGCAGATAACCTAATTCGTTCAGGTGCAATTGATATTGTAGTTGTCGATTCGGTAGCAGCATTAACTCCAAAATCTGAGATTGAAGGAGAAATGGGAGATTCTAAAATGGGATTACACGCTCGTTTAATGTCTCAAGCATTACGTAAATTAACAGCTACTATTAGTAAAACAAATTGTACGGTAATTTTCATTAACCAGTTACGTGAAAAAATTGGTGTAATGTTCGGAAATCCTGAAACCACTACTGGTGGTAACGCATTAAAGTTTTATGCTTCTGTACGTTTAGATATCCGTAGAAGAACACAAATTAAAGATGGTGATCGCGTTATTGGGAACAGTACTAAGGTAAAAGTAGTTAAGAACAAAGTTGCTCCACCTTTCCAAACTGCCGAGTTTGATATTATGTATGGTGAGGGAGTTTCTAAAGTTGGTGAGATTTTAGACATCGGAGTTGAGTTAGGTATTGTTAAGAAAAGTGGATCTTGGTTTAGCTACGGAGACACAAAATTAGGTCAAGGTAGAGATGCAGTGAAAGGCTTAATTAAAGACAATCCTGAATTAATGGAAGAGTTAGAAACTAAGATTAAAGATGCCATCGAAAATCAAGAATAAACAGATATAATAATCTTGTTGTATATATAAACAGTTATAGGTTCTCCTGTAACTGTTTTTTATTTTTACAATGAAATATGATTTATATAAATTCTCAAATATCATTACAACCTATTCAGTTAGAAGATTCAAAACTATTATTTGAATTAATGCAACAGGTATATCCTTTAGCTTATGATTATTTCTGGGAAGATGCAGGGAATTGGTATGTGAATTCTCAGTATTCAAAAGAAAATATTCATAAAGAGTTAGCACAAAAAAATGCAGATTATTATTTTGTTGTCTACAAGGGAGAAATTGTTGGAAATTTTAGAATTATCTGGGATGAGTTTATTCCTGATTTTGAAGATAAATTAAAACCAGTAAAGCTTCACAGAGTGTATTTACATGCTAAAACACAAGGAAACGGTATTGGAAAAATGCTATTAACTTGGTTAGAAAAAGAAGCTATAAAAAAACAATATGAATTGATTTGGTTGGATGCTATGGATGAAAAACCACAAGCGTTTAACTTTTATAAAAAGTTAGGATACCAATATCATTCACATTGTTTTTTACCTTTTGACTTATTACATGATAAATACAGAAAAATGAGTCAATTGTATAAGAAGTTGGTTTAAACTCCAGTACTTCCAAATCCACCGGCTCCTCTTTCAGTTTCATTTAATTCAGAAACTTCTTGCCAATTTACGCGTTCGTGTTTTGCAATTACTAATTGAGCTATTCTTTCACCATCATTTATTGTAAAATCTTCATTAGATAGATTTACTAAAATCACACCGATTTCACCTCTGTAATCAGCATCAACAGTACCAGGAGCATTTAAAACTGTAATTCCTTTTTTAGCAGCTAAACCACTTCTTGGTCTTACTTGAGCTTCATATCCGTTTGGTAAAGCAATAAATAAACCTGTTTTAACAATTGTTCTTTCAAGTGGTTTTAAAACAATTGCTTCTTCAATATTCGCTCTTAAATCCATTCCAGCAGAACCTTCGGTTTCATAAGCTGGAGTTTGATGTTTTGACTTATTAATTATTTGAACTTTCATGGGGATAAATATCGTATAAAAATGTTATAACTTCTAAAAATTCCTGTCTCCAAAAAGTTTCGTTATGCTCTCCACCAGGTACAATTTTCGAGACTAAGTTCTCTTCAGGAAATCCACTTGTTAAAAGTAAATTGATTGTATTGTTAAAATCTTCTGTCATACCTTCTTTTTCTCCTAGTAAAAAGTACATTTTAACATCCGATACATTTCCTTTAGATGTTGTGAAAGGAATAACTTCTTTTGAAAACCAAAAAGATGGAGATAAAACACCTATTTTACCAAATGTTGAAGGATATTGAAGTCCTCCATAATAGGAAATTAAACCTCCTAAAGAACTACCTACTAATCCTGTGTTTTTTTGATCAGATTTTGTTCTGTAGGTTTTATCCACATAAGGTTTTAAAACTTGGGAAATAAATGTAATGTAAGTATCACCTTTTCCACCACCATATTTTTTATGAGTCCAAGGAGTATATTCATCAGTTCTTTTTTCTCCTCCATTTTCGGGTGCTACAACAATAAAACCTTTACCTGTTTTTTGATAAAGTGAGTTTAAAACTTCATCAATTCCCCATTCTCCAATAAAAGAAGTAGCGTCATCGAATAAATTCTGACCATCATGCATATAAATTACAGGATAATTTTTATCAGAATTTTCATAGTCCGGCGGTAAATACAACCAAACTTTTTTCGGTTTTGAACTTATTTCATTAATCATAAAAGTGGTATCTAAAACTCGAACATTTGTTGATTTTGTTGAGGTTGTAGCAGTACTGCTTTTTTTATCTTTAATTTTAGGTTTACAAGCAAAAAGACTAGTAATTATTAATATGATTAATATTTTTAAGACTTTCATTATGAGTAAATTTTATAGTATGTTTTAGAGTAAAGGAGAGTTTTTGGGTATTAAGTAATACTAAATTATTAATTTAGTATTTAATTATGTATGAAAAACAAACAAAATGAGTGATTTTTCTAAAATAGCTGTTCTTGGTGGTGGAAGTTGGGCAACAGCCATAGTAAAAATGCTTTGTGAGAATTGTGAAACTGTTGGTTGGTATATGAGAAGCATTTATGCCATAGAGCATATTAAACGTAATAAACACAATCCTAATTATTTAAGTTCTGCAGAACTGCACCCCGAACAATTAGATCTTTCAAATAATATAAATGAAATAGTAAAAAACTACGAGGTTTTAATTTTTGCTATACCTTCAGCATTTTTAAATACTGAATTAGAAAAACTTACAGAAAGTTTAGACAATAAAATCATCTTTTCTGCGATTAAAGGTATAGTTCCTGAATCTGGTTTAATTGTCGGAGAGCATTTTCATCAACATTATGATATTTCTTATGAAAATATTGGTGTTGTAGCCGGTCCTTGTCATGCTGAGGAAGTAGCAATGGAACGACTTTCTTATTTAACAATTGCTTGTCAAGATCAAGAGAAAGCAAAAGAGTTAAGTAAGTATATTAAAAGTAGATACATTAAAACAAAAGTATCAGACGATATTTTCGGTACTGAGTATGCAGCAATGCTGAAGAATATTTATGCCATAGCAGCAGGTATTGCTCATGGTTTAGGTTACGGAGATAATTTTCAATCGGTATTAATGAGTAACGCCATACGAGAAATGAAGCGTTATATTAAAAAGGTTCACCGAATGAAACGTAATATTAATAATTCTGTGTATCTGGGAGATTTACTGGTAACTGGTTACTCTATTTTTAGTAGAAATAGAATGTTCGGAAATATGATTGGTAAAGGTTATACAGTTAAATCAGCAATGTTAGAAATGAATATGGTTGCTGAAGGATATTACGCAACTAAAAGTGCCTATAAAATTAATAAAGAAAATGGTGCGAAAACGCCAATAATAGATGCAGTATATTCTATTTTATATGGAAAAAAAGAGGCGAAAGATGTGTTCGAGAAATTAACTAATATGTTAGACTAATTATTTCATTCTTAAAAGTATAAAAACCCTTCAAAATAATACTTTAAATGAAACTCAAACGACCTCTAACGCCTTAAGTTTTAAATTTTACAAAACTCGGGGCAAATGTAAGTTAAAATGAAAAACTGACAACATATAAAGGTTATTAAATTTTTTATTAAAAGTTAAATAAAAATTAACAACTTTTCATATTTTTACAACAAATAGTATATTTTTAAACAACCAAATGAAAACAATTCAAGAAGCTGTTGAAATTACTATCAGAAAAACCCCTTTCATTGAAGAAGCTCTTAACGAAAAATTAATTAATGTTTCATCTTTAGCTAGGGTTATTTTACCTGAAGTAGCACAGCAATTAAAAAAAGAAGTAAAAGTAGGTGCAGTTATGATGGCAATCAATAGATTGTCTCCTGTAAATGAACTTCGTATACGAAAAAATATAAAAAAATTAGCATTAAATCTCGGAGATGTAATTGTCCGTTCTGATTTATGCGATTTTACCTTTAAAAACACACCCACTCTATTTAAAAGAATCGCTAAAATATTAGATAAAGCTTCTGAGAATAATGATTTATTCTTAACGATTTCTCAAGGTATTTTTGAGACGAATATTGTGGCTAGTGTTATTCTACAACCATTTATTGTTGAGATTTTTGAAGATGAAATTTTAATAAATAACGTAACAGATTTAGCTTCAATTACCATTAAATTACCAAAAGAAAATTTAGAACAATCTGGTATTTATTATTTCATTTTAAAGCAATTTGCATGGGCAAATATTGCGGTACAAGAGGTAATTTCTACGACACATGAAATGACGATTGTAGTAAAAGAATCTGATGTGAATGAAACCTTTGGTATCCTAATGGATTTAAAGCTGAATTAACTGTATGAGTAAAGTAGATCCTTATGCATCGCTGAGATACAAAGAGTTCAACATTTTTTTACTAGTTCGCTTTTTATTGGTTTTTGCATGGTCAATGCAATTTATAATCATTGAATGGCAAGTGTATTCAATAACAAAAGATCCTTGGAGTTTAGGTTTAATAGGAGCTTTTGAGTTTGTTCCAGCGTTTACAATGGCTTTGTTTGCGGGGCATATTGTAGATCAAAAGGAAAAAAGAAATTTATTAGCTTTATGTATAGGTCTTTTTTCTTTAATTAGTCTAGGATTGTACTTTTTAACAAACCCCAATTTCGTTGAAAGTTGGAGCTCAAATAGTGTTTTATATTCAATTTATGCACTTGTGTTTTTTGGAGGTTTTTTACGTTCCTTTTTTGGTCCAACAATCTTTTCCTTAATAGCATTAATTGTTCCTAAAAAATTATACCCAAATGCTGCAACTTGGAGTAGTTCTACTTGGCAAATTGCATCAGTTTTAGGTCCAGCTTTTGCTGGTTTTACTATTTACAAAATTGGTGTAAATCTTTCATTATGTATTGTTTTTGCTTTGGTGATATTCTCATTTTTAATGGTATTCTTTATTAAGAAAAAACCAATTATGAATCCAAAGAAAAATGAACCTGTAGGCAGAAGTTTAAAAGAAGGAATTTCATTTGTATTTAAGACGAAATCTATATTAGGAGCTATAACTTTAGATATGATTTCAGTTCTATTTGGTGGTGCAATTGCTCTTTTACCAGTTTTTGCTCAAGATATTTTACAAGTAGGTTCCAAAGGATTCGGAATGTTGCGTGCTGCACCAGCAGTTGGAGCTTTTTTAACAATGTTAATTACAGCATATATTCCGGTAAGTAAAAATGCAGGAATGAAATTATTAGCCGCAATTTTTGGTTTTGGAGTTTGTATTATCATTTTTGGGTTGTCAGAAATATTTTGGATATCAATTGTAGCTTTATTCTTTAGTGGAGTTACAGATGGAGTTTCTATGGTTATTAGACAAACTATTTTACAATTAAAAACTCCCGATCATATGCGAGGAAGAGTTGCTTCTGTAAATTCAATGTTTGTTGGTTCTTCGAATGAATTAGGAGCTTTGGAAAGTGGAGTTACGGCTAAATTAATGGGTACAGTTACAGCTGTTGTATTTGGTGGAACAATGACACTGATAACAGTTATAACAACTGGAATATTAAATCCTACACTTAGAAAGCTTGACTTGACAGAAGATTTTCAAAATCAGGAAAAATAAAAAAGAATCCAAAAGCGGATTCTTTTCTTTTATATAAACGATCTTGTAATTAAGTTATATTAGTTCTCCTTCTATTATTAATTGGTTATTTCTTTATAGATAACCAGTTTTTATCTGCTTTTACTTTTAGTTCTTCAGGGTTTTCATCCAACCATAATTTTAGAGTATTTGTTCCCCAAGAATTGTAAAATAAGTATAATTTTCCGTCTCTAATTTCAAATGTTTTTGGGTTGATTCCTACTTTTTCGCCTTTCACTCCAATGGCATAAGCACAATATCCTCCATATTGCGGAATATACTTTTTTGGATTCGCCTTAAAGGTATTTAAGTTCTCGGTTGAAGAAAATTGAAAAACAACATCATCATAAGTGTAAGATAATTTTTTACTTCCTTTTACAGCCTTATTTGAGAAATAAGCCACAACATCATAGCCATTAGCAACAGCTCCTTTTTTAAGATTGTAGTTTTCTTCCTGAGAGAAAGCAGTAAGTGATATAAATAAAATAACTGCAGTAATAATACGGTTCATGTGTACATAATTTTCAATGTAGTCGAAACAAATAGTAAAAATTTACAGCACCATTAAATTGCAGCCTCTAATATCAGAGTTATCAAAACGACCAATAATTTCAAAGGAATTGTTTTTATGTACCTTTCCAAGGTCTTGTGTGGCAATGAACGAACAAGAATTGTAATTGGCTAAATCAATCACATTTATTCCACCTGTTTTTCCTTGTTTTTGAACAGATAATGGATCCTCAGTGTCACGAGTTAATATTTTCATCCAAGGCGGACAATCAAAAATTCCATTTCCATTCGAGTATCCTTGACTTAAAAGCTCCGTCATTCCGTATTCAGAATGAATATTTTCAACACCAAAACCATCAGAAAGTAATTGGTGTAATTCTTTTCTAATTAATTCTTTTCTTCTTCCTTTCATTCCACCAGTTTCCATAATAGTAGTATTCTGAAGATTAAAAGAATAATTTTCTACCATGTCAAGTAAAGCGAAAGAAACTCCGATCAGTAATGTTTTTTTACCACTTTTATCTAAAGTATTCAGTTTCTTCGATAGCTCGTCTATATTATTTAAATAAAATCCGCTTTCAGGATGTTTTGATTTTTTAATTAAATCATCCACCATGTACACTAAAGAAGAACCTTCTCTTTCTAGATAATTTGGTAATAAAGCCAAGATGATATAATCCTCAATATTTCCATAGAAATATTCAAAACCTTTTAGATAACTTTTTTCATAATATGACAGGTCTGTAATAAGGTGCTTACTTGTAACACTTCCTGTTGTTCCTGAGCTAGAAAAGGTCATTTTTATATCTTCCGAAGAAGAAAGAATTCGTTTCGATTTAAAAAATTGAATAGGTAAAAAAGGAATTTCCTCAACAGTTTTTATATCGCTTGGATGAATATATAGTAAGTCACAAAATGAGCGATACACAGGATTATTTTCAAACTGATGTTTAAATACCTGAAATGTCGCATCATTAAATTGTTCTTCGGATTGTATGTTAAAAATGGTGTTTTTCATTTTTCAAAAACAAAAATAAGAGTATTTCACGCAACCTTTTAAGAAATGTTTCATCTTAATAATAAATAGCAAAAAATAAAAGCAATGAAAACACTTTTAAAATTAGTAAGTTTTTTACTCTTAGTTAGCGCATGTACAAAGGATGAGGAATTAAATGAGTTTTGTGTATTAGAGAATCCTATTGAAGAGTTAGCATGGTTAAAGAATATTAAAACTGGTTTAGAGCAATCTGCATCAGATAATAAAGTAGAAATTTACGAATACAGTTATAAACAACAACGCGTTTTTTGGGTTGACACTTGTGTTGGATGTGCAGACAATTTAATTACAGTTTATAACTGTTCTGGAAATGTGATGTGTGAGTTTGGAGGTATTACTGGAGTTAATACTTGTATTGATTTCTCTAGTGAAGCAAGCGGCAAAAAATTACTTTGGAAGAATTATGACCAGGCTATTATTAATAAAGAATTGTACGATACTGTTAATACCGATAACTATGTAATTAATAATATTTTAATAGATGGAGATTTAATAAAAATTAATATTTCCTTCAGTGGATGCTCTCCAGACTCTGATAGCATTAAACTTATAGATTCTTCTGCAATTTTAGAATCTGCTCCTCCAAGAAGACTTTTAAAACTTGAGTTTCTTAAGAATGAAGCATGCTTGGCTCATTTTACGAGAGAGTTAGTTTTTGATATAAGTAATTTAAAAATTGGCTCCACTGGTGAATTGATTTTTCTATTTGAAGAGTGGAATGATGAAATAGTATATCAATATTAAATAAAATAAAACAAAATGAAAAGAGTATTTATAGCTTTAGTTGCATCGTTCATTGTATTTATGTCTTGTACTAAAAATGAGGATAATATCGATTTCAACCCGAATAATCTTTTATTAGGACATTGGAAATTTGAAACTTCTAAATACGGAGAAACAGTTTTTAAAAGAACTTCTTCTCTTCCCTCTGAAGAATATGGAGTATCCTTTTTGGAAGAAGGAAAATATATTGAAAGAACTTCTGGATTTTGTGCAACACCTCCCTTATCATACTGGAGTATTGAAGGTACTTACGAGGTAGAAAGTGAAATCATTAAAGTTCTGAAGGAACACTATCCAAACAGTTTTATTTGGAAAATAGAGTTACTTACAAATGAAAAATTGGTCGTAAGTTATGCTCAGTCAGACCAAGAAAAAGATTATGAAGACTTGATGGATTTGTTTACTGAAATTTATAATTTGGCGAACAGCGTAGATTGTACAGATGCTAATAATTGGTTAATTACACAGTACGGATCCAAAGCTTGTGGTGGTCCTCAAGGATATATAGCCTATCCAAATTCAATAGATGTAAATTTATTTCTAGAAAAAGTTAGTAATTACACTCAGAAAGAACATGAGTATAATATAAAATGGAGTATAGTTTCAACTTGTGATGTTGTGGCACAACCAAATGGAGTAGATTGTGAAAATGGAAAACCAGTATTAACTTATTAAAAGAAAAAGAAATTAAGTTAGAAAAACTCATACAACAGTGTAAGGAAAACAACCTTAAAGCACAATCTCAAGTTTATCAGCTTTTCGCTGGTAAACTTTTCGCATTGAGTTTAAAATATTCTAGAAATCAGCAAGATGCAGAGGATATTTTACAAGACAGTTTTTTAACTGTATTTAATAAAATTTACCAATATAAATTTAAAGGTTCTTTTGAGGGTTGGTTAAAGCGAATTGTAATTAATACAGCTTTACAGAAGTATAGAAAAGAACCTTCACTTTATTTGGTAAAAGAAGAAATAATCTTTGAGGAAGATGAGGTGGATTTTGACGAAAGTATTATTGGAGTGAATGATTTATTAGCAATGATTCAGGCATTGCCAGACCGATATAGATTAGTATTCAATTTATATGTTTTAGATAGTTTTTCTCATAAAGAGATTGCAGAAATGTTAAATATTACTGTGGGAACATCAAAATCTAATTTATCAAGAGCAAAACAAATATTGAAGGAAACAATTGAAAACAAAAAGGATAAACTAGAAAAGGCTTAATGATGGAAGACAAAAAAATAGAACGATTATTTCAAGAAAAATTAAAGGATTTTGAAGTAGAGCCTTCATCTTTTGTTTGGGATAATATTGAAAATAAATTAACAAATAAGAAGAAAAGAAGAGTGCTTCCTATTTGGTGGTTTACAAGTGGAATAGCATCTTTTATAATTCTAGGATTACTACTTTTTCCGAAAATTGATAAGGTTAATAATGATATTCAAACTGAGGTAAACTCTAATAAATCGAATGAAGTTATAAGCACAGATAATATTATAACTGAGGTAAAGATTCAAAATAAGTCAACTGAAAATAAAGAATTTATAAAAAATAAACCAACATCATCAAGTCAGCATAAATATACTGGGAGTCGTGAAAACTTAATGGTTAGTAAGAAAATTGAAATGTATGAGAGAAGGTTGGCTAAATCGACAGTTTCATTGAAGGGTTTACAAGTCGATAAAAAAATTGCTATGGAAAATGTTTTTACAGAATTGCTAGTTTTTAAAACACAAGATTTAGGAAAAGAGGATTTTATTGCCGAGATAAACAAAAAGGAAGATAATAACAAAGAAGATTTTGAAGATTCAAATTGGAGTATTTCTCCAGTTGTAGGAATTTTAAGTTCACAATCGTTTAGTAAATCATCATCAATTGATGCTGGTTTAAATGAAAATGAAATATCTAATCCTGGAACACTATCCTATGGAGTAAGTATTACCTTCGATATTAATGAAAAGTTGTCAATTAAATCAGGAATTCAATTTCAAAACATGAGTTACAACACAGAAAATGTTGGAATTGTTTCAAGCACAACGATCTCTAATAATTTAGAGAATATTGACTTTAATGGAACGGATAACTTCTTATATGTGAGTACTTCTGATCAAAGTTTTATAGAGGATTTAGGATTAACTTCATTTGGTACTATTAGCGAAGGAACGATAGAACAAGATATTAATTACATGGAGTTTCCTGTTGAATTAAAGTATAAGTTATTCACTTTTAGTAAATTTCAAACTAGTTTAATTTCAGGTTTTAGCACCTTATTTTTAACTGATAATTCAATTACGACTCGCACATCAACTTTCTCAAGAGAAATTGGTGAAGCAAATAATTTAAATAAGTTGAATTTTAGCGCGAATTTAGGTTTAGATGTGGAGTTTAATATTAATGAAAAAGTGAGGTTTAATATAAATCCAATGTTTAAAACTCAATTAAATACTTTTTCGGATAATTCTACCAATTTCAGACCTTATATTATTGGAGTGTATTCTGGTTTCAGGTATAATTTTTAAATTAGCATATCAACCATTAAATAACCTCAATGAAATATGTATTAGTTTTTTCTTTGATCTTAATGATGTCATGTGAACCACAGAAAGCTTCTTCAAATAAAGAAAACCCACTAGAAGATATCGCTTGGATTAAGGAATATATAGAAAACACTGAAAAAAGTCCTTTTCCTACAAAAGCCAAAATCACCCAATATAAATTTAACGGAGAAGTAGTGTATTTAGTAAACGGATGTGTGGATTGTACAGATGCACCATCAATTTTGTATAATAAAAAGAAAGAACAATTGTGTGTTTTTGGTGGTTTGATAGCAAACTCGAATAATTGTCCCGATTTTTTAGATAAAGCATCTGATAAAAAAGTTATCTGGAAAAGTTTTGACTAATTATGAATTTGACAGTTAGAGAAATAGAAGTAAAAGATATAGATTTGTTATTAGATTATTGGTATAATTCTAGTGATGAACATTTTTTAAAAATGGGTGCAGATTCCAGTAAACTTCCATCACGAAATGACTTTTATAATGCACTGGTTGAGCAAATAAAATCACCTTTTACAAAGAAAAAATCATATGCCGTAATTTGGGAAGAAGATGGTGTACCAATTGGCCATTCAAACGTGAATAATATTGATTTCGGTAAAGAAGCATTTATGCATTTACATGTCTGGAATATTGGCAGAAGAAAAAAAGGATTTGGAACAACGTTAGTTCAAAAATCCCTTCCTTTTTATTTTGAAAAGTTACAGTTAGAAACTTTGTATTGTCAACCTTATGCATTCAACCCTGCTCCTAATAAAACATTAGAGAATGTCGGTTTTGAATTTGTAAAAAAGTACACAACTATTCCTGGTTCAATAAATTTTGAACAAGAAGTAAATTTATGGAAAATGAGTCGTGAGCGTTTTCTATCAAAAGCTTAATTGAAAACAGATTTTTCTATTACTCTTTATAAATTTTAACTTCAACTTCTCCTTTATCATTCATAGAAGCTCTATACATGCCAGCTGTGTTAAATTCAAAAACCATATTTCCGTTTTTATCTACAGCAATAATACCACCAGTACCACCTAGTTTAGTTAGTTTATTTTGAATAACTTCTTTTGCTGCTTCTTTTAATGAAAGTCCTTTATAGTCCATTAAAGCAGAAATATCATGAGCTACTTGAGCTCTAATAAAATATTCTCCCCAGCCAGTAGATGAAACTCCACAAGTTGCATTATTTGCATAAGTTCCAGAACCAATAATTGGTGCATCACCAATTCTATTCCAACGTTTATTTGTCATTCCACCAGTTGAGGTTCCTGCGGTAATATTTCCATCTTTATCTAAAGCAACACAACCCACAGTTCCAAATTTAGAATCTTTAATTATAGGATCATAAAAAGCTGATTTTCCGTCATGGTCTAGCTCCGCTTTCATTTTTTCTTTTACCCGTTGTAATGATTTATATCTGTTTTCCGTAAAAAAGTATTTCGGATCTACAATTTCCACTCCTTGTTCTTTGGCAAATACTGAAGCTCCTTTACCTGAAAGCATAACATGTTCAGAGTTTTCCATTACTTTTCTTGCAAGAGTAATCGGATTTTTAATGTCAGTAACACCGGCTACAGAACCTGCATTTAAATCAATTCCGGTCATAATAGAAGCATCCAATTCATTTGTTTCTTCATGAGTAAATACCGCTCCTTTACCTGCATTAAATAAAGGTGAATTTTCTAAAATATGAATTGTTTGTTCTACGGCGTCGATACTTTTACCTCCATTTTTAAGAATATTATACCCAACTTTAATAGCCTCCTCTAGTTTTTCTTTATAGGCTTTTTCTTTTTCAGGAGTCATATTTTTCTTTAAAATTGTTCCAGCGCCACCATGAATAACAAGCGCAAACTCGTTTGTTTTTACATTTTCGGTAGTTTTAGCTTTCTCGGTATTGTCACAACTTAGGAAGGAAATTGTTGTAAAAAGCAGGAGATAGATAAGATTTTTCATAAAAAGTTTAATTTCAAACAAAAAACAAGTGATTTGTTTAATTTATTAATTTAGAATTATTTGTAAATTTGACTTTTCAATTTAAACAACTAAAACGTAAATACAAAATGGCAGATTTTGGTATTCAAGAAGCATTACAAACCCTTGGGTTAAAAGAAATAAACGAAGGAACATCAACAGGAACTAAGTGGTTCTCTAATGGAGAAATCATTGAAAGTTATTCACCAGTAGATGGAAAATTAATCGGAAAAGTAAAAGCATCTACTAAAGATGATTACGAAAGTGTAATGAAATCGGCAACAGAGGCTTTTAAATCTTGGAGAATTTTACCAGCTCCTCAAAGAGGAGAGATTGTTCGTCAATTTGGTGAGAAATTAAGAGAAAAGAAGGAAGCTTTAGGTAAATTAGTTTCTTATGAAATGGGTAAAAGCTACCAAGAAGGTCTAGGTGAGGTTCAAGAAATGATTGATATCTGTGATTTTGCTGTTGGTTTATCTCGTCAGCTACACGGTTTAACAATGCACTCTGAAAGACCAGGACACAGAATGTACGAACAATATCATCCATTAGGAGTTGTAGGAATTATTTCTGCATTTAACTTTCCGGTAGCAGTTTGGTCATGGAATACAGCTTTAGCTTGGATTTGTGGAGATGTTTGTGTTTGGAAGCCATCTGAGAAAACTCCATTATGTGGTGTAGCTTGTCAGAATATTATTGCAGAGGTATTAAAAGAAAATGATTTACCAGAAGGTATTTCTTGTTTAGTAAACGGAGATTACCAAGTAGGTGAGTACATTTCTAAAGATACAAGAGTTCCTTTAGTATCTGCAACAGGTTCTACTCGTATGGGTAAAATCGTAGCGAAAGAAGTTGCAGGTCGTTTAGGTAAGAGTTTATTAGAATTAGGAGGAAATAACGCAATTATTGTTACTCCGGATGCTGATATTAAAATGACTGTTATCGGTGCTGTTTTCGGCGCTGTTGGAACTGCTGGTCAACGTTGTACTTCTACACGTAGATTAATTGTTCACGAGTCTATGTATGACAAAGTAAAGAATGCTTTAGTAGATGCTTACAAGCAATTACGTATTGGAAATCCATTAGATGAGAACAACCACGTTGGTCCATTAATCGATACACAAGCTGTTGAAATGTATAAACAAGCATTAGAAAAGGTTGTTGCTGAAGGAGGAAATATTATTGTTGAAGGTGGAGTTTTAGAAGGAGAAGGATACGAAAGTGGATGTTATGTAAAGCCTGCAATTGCAGAAGCTGGAAACTATTATGACATCGTACAACACGAAACGTTTGCACCAGTATTATACTTATTAAAATATACAGGAGAAGTTGAAAATGCAATTGCTTTACAAAATGGAGTTGCACAAGGATTATCTTCTGCTATTATGACGAATAATTTACGTGAAGCTGAGCGTTTCTTATCTCATGCAGGATCTGATTGTGGTATTGCAAACGTAAACATCGGAACTTCTGGAGCTGAAATTGGAGGAGCATTCGGTGGTGAGAAAGAAACTGGTGGAGGTAGAGAATCAGGATCTGATGCTTGGAAAATTTATATGCGTCGCCAAACAAATACGATTAATTATACGACCGAGTTACCTTTAGCACAAGGAATTAAGTTCGATTTATAATTCGTAGTGAACTAAATAAAAAAAAGAGCCGCAATTTGCGGCTCTTTTTTGTGTGTCTACAGCCCCCCCGAACTATAAACGAAAAATCTAAATAACTTTAGATATATCTTAAAGATACATCGTACTTTTTAAGTTTTGAGACTATTGTCGATGAATGGAAGCTTTTTAAAGATGATTATTTATGAATTTGAGATAAGGTTTTAAAACGAAGTATTTTAAAAAAGATTGAGCCGCTGATAAGCGGCTCTTAACTCTTTGTGTTCACAGTCCCCCCGAACTATAAACGAAAAATCTAAATGAAACTTTTAGTTATATGATAAAGATACAAGTGTTTTCTCTAGATATAGTTCAATATCGACGAATGGAAGATTTTGTTAGTTGATTCTTTATTAACATAAGTTAATTAACATAGGTTAATCTACAAATCTTAGTATTTAAACAACATTATATGTTTGTTTATTTGTTTTAATTTAGATTTGCATTTGAAATTTATCATAATGAGTATCCTTTCATTTTTTAATAATTTATTTAGTGTTAGTAAAGAAACACAAGAAGAAATCATGAAAAAGTTTTTAGTAGTAGGTTTAGGTAATGTTGGTGAGAAATATAATAACACGCGTCATAATATTGGATTTAAGATTGCGGATGCATTGGTAAAAGAACATGAAGGCTCTTTTTCGACAGAAAAGTTAGGTGACTTAGCAAAACTAAAAATTAAGGGTAAAACTGTATTTGTCTTAAAACCTAATACTTATATGAATTTAAGTGGAAAGGCGGTTTTATATTGGATGAAGAAAGAGAATATTCTTATTGAAAATATTTTAGTTATTACAGACGATTTAAATATTGATTTTGGTAAAATAAGAATTAAAGCAAGAGGCAGTGCTGGAGGACACAATGGTTTAAAAGATATTCAAGACAAGCTAAATACAGGATCTTATCCACGTTTTAGATTCGGTGTAGGATCAGATTACCGAAAAGGAGGTCAGGTTGATTTTGTTTTAGGTACATGGAGTGATGATGAAGAAAGTGCTTTAATAGAAAGGATTCCTACTAGTATAAAAGCTGTTGAATCTTTTGTAAATGCTGGACTAGCAAATACCATGAATACTTTTAATGGGAAGTAATAGAAACTATTTACTAATTAAAGATTATCACTAGCAAACCACTCTGCGTAACTCGTATCTGTTTCCTGAAGTTTTATCGAATGAAGCTTGATGTTATCGGGTAATCTATTTTTAATTTTTTTAGCAAAATCGATCACCATCATTTCACTTGTAGGTTGATAATCGACCAGAATTACATCATGTCCACGGTCTTTGAGCTCTTTGGCTAATTCAATATGAGGTGTGTTTTTGTTGAAAACTGTAGCATGATCGAAAACATCTACGATTTCTTCTTTTACAATTTTTTTTAAATCACCAAAGTCAATAACCATTCCGTATTTAACATTCGAAGTGTCAGATATTGGTGTACCTACAACAGTAACAGAAAGTTTATAACTATGTCCGTGTACATTTTTACATTTTCCATCATAACCATATAAGGCATGCCCTGTTTCGAAATTAAATTGCTTGGTAATTCTAATTGTACTCATAATTAGAAGCAAAAGTAGATAAAATTGTATTACGTTTTAAAATAATAAATTATTTATTCCGCATAAAAAAGATGAGTGACTGGTTCAATTTCAATCACTCATCAATACAAAAGAATCCCCATTAGGATTGGTTACATAAAACCTGACAACATAAAAAATGTCTTCTATAAAGCTTACTCTTCAATTTCGATGTAAATTTTACTTTTAATAGTAAGCTTTTTATCTTGTAATCTAGCTTGAGAGAAAAACTCCTTCGCTATTTGTTGTTCGTTTAATAACTCATTAATTCTTCCACTATCATATTCACAAGCATCATTTTCATTTCCTTCGGTAATCGAAAGTCTTTTCAGTTTGTGGAAGTTAATTTTCACTTTAAGTACATCATTAATAATATTTGCTGCTTCACTAGCAGTAAACACATTGTCGATAAGGTTAATTTCTTGTTCTGTTTTTACTGCATCTAATGTGTGTACCATTTTCATAAGTCTATGTTTTAAATTGTGAATGTAAAGGTCTTACATCTTTTTTATTAATTTTTATTTATGTTACTTATTATATATATAACTTTTTATTATGATAAATTTATAACGCACAGATATAGAGGTATTCCTAATGTTATATTAAAAGGAAATGTAATCGCCAGTGCCATTGGAATGTATAAACTAGGATTTGCTTTTGGATTCGCGAGTTTCATTGCTGCGGGAACTGCGATGTAAGAAGCACTTGCGGCAAGAATTGCAAATAACAATCTGTTTCCTACTCCAGATATAAAGAAACTAGTTAAGAACGCCACTAAGCACCCATTTAATATTGGAATTACAATGGAAAAAACAAAAGCAAATCCACCCTTTTTTCTAAAGTCAGATAACTTCTTTCCACTCGTAATTCCCATATCAAGTAAAAACACAGCTAAAAAACCTTTAAATATGTCAGTAGTAAACGGCTTAATTCCTTCAGCTTGAGCTTCACTTGCAAGAAATCCAACAATTAAACTTCCTATGATTAATAATACGCTACCATTGGTAAGTGAATGATGTAGTACTTTTGTCACAGATATAGCATCGTTGTCCTTCTCTTTTTTATTGAAAATAGACATTAGTAAAAGTCCAATCATAATTGAAGGAGCTTCCATTAATGCCATAACAGCTACCATATGTCCGCTAAAAGGAATTTGTTCCATTTCTAAGAAAGAAATAGTTGTAACAAAAGTTACAGCGCTTACCGAACCGTAGGCAGCGGCAATAGCACCTGAATTTTCAATAGAAAACTTTAAACGCAAAACAAAATAGGTATATAAAGGAACTGCAATAGCTAAGAAAATTCCAAATACTAATGACCATAAAATTTCCATTGAAAAATCACTATGAGATAGTTCCTGTCCTCCTTTAAAACCAATTGACAATAGTAGGTATAAGGAAATAAATTTTGAAGAGTTTTCTGGAATGGTAAGATCGCTTTTTAGTTGAACGGCTAATATTCCTAGGAAAAAGAAGAGTAAAGCAGGGTTAGTTAAATTGTCTATTAATAAATGTAAATCCATTATTATTTATTGTTTTACCGATAAAAGATTAGATATTAAAGTCATTAAGATGATTCCTGCTGCTAGAAGCATTTCAGATAAAAAAAGAAGTTCATTCTTGAGAGAAAGCGAAATGAAGAATGAAAAAATCAGGATAAAACTCAGTGTGTTAGTGGTTTTTACAATTTTGTTATTTCTACTAGTTTTTAAATGAATTACTTTTGAAGACTTGTTACGTTTCATTTTAAAATTATTTTTTTTGCAAATATGTGAGCTATTATTCATATATTTTTATTTATATTTATAATCTATTATATAAACAATTGTTATGCATTATACACTTCATCAACTAGAAATCTTTCAAAAAATTGCCGAATTAAAGAGTGTTACCAAGGCATCAGAAGAATTATATTTAACTCAACCGGCTGTCTCGATTCAGTTAAAAAAATTCCAGGATCAGTTTCAAATACCTCTTTTTGAAGTGGTAGGAAGAAAACTATACATTACAGAGTTTGGTGAAGAAATTGCTATTGCCGCGGAAAAAATTTTAAGTGAAGTTTCTCAAATTAATTACAAGGCAATTTCTTTTCAAGGAGCCTTGGCTGGTAAGTTAAAAATAGCAATAGTTTCTACTGCAAAATATGCGATGCCTTATTTTTTAACTGGATATTTAAATAAACACAAGGGAGTTGATTTGGTTATGGATGTTACTAACAAATCAGAAGTTGTTCGTTCTTTAGAAAATAACGAAGTAGATTTTGCGATGGTTTCTACGATACCTAAGAACTTAAAAATTAATAGAATTCAATTAATGGAGAATAAGTTGTATTTAGTTGGAGGTAAGCAATACAAAGCCACTAAAAAGAACTTATCTATTAAAGAATTTGAACAACTACCATTAATTTATAGAGAACAAGGTTCAGCTACAAGAAATGCTATGGAACGCTTTATCGCTTCTCAGAAAATTTCTACGTACAAGAAAATGGAATTAAAATCTAACGAGGCGTTAAAACAAGCAGTAATTGCAGGTTTAGGATATTCAATAATGCCTTTAATTGGAATAAAAAACGAATTAAATAATGGAGATCTTCAAGTAATTCCAGTAAAAAACTTGCCTATTACCACCAATTGGAATCTGATTTGGTTAAAATCAAAAAACTTATCAAATGTGGCTAAAGAGCTCATCAGTTACATTAATGAAAGCAAAACTGATATTATGAATGAGCACTTTAATTGGTTTGATAAGTATTAACGAGTTAGTTTAGTTATCGTTTGTTTCTAATTTTATTGTAGAAGTATACCACAACAAGTACAACAGCTAATACAAGAAATAAATATTGATCCATTTTTAATTTAATTTTTTTTCAAAACATAAACTCTCTTCAACACCAGCATATTGACCATAGTTGTCTATGAGTTGATAGTTATTTTTTTTATATAGTTGAACCGCTTCAACTTGTCTAATTCCGGTTTCTAAAATACACCTTTCAAAAGATAATTCAACAGCCCATTTTTCAAGTTCTTTTAAAACCTTAGAAGCGATTCCTTTACCTCTAGATTTTTCCGAAGTAAACATTCGTTTAATTTCCATGGTTTTGGCATCAAATTGTTTTATCGCCCCACATGCAACAGGAATATCATCCATATAACCAACTATAACATATTTGATATTGTCTAAACCATTGTACTGGTTGTAAAAGTCATGATCATCGCCATCAGTAATAGCCAAAAAAGCATCGAGTTGTTTTACCAATTCGATAAAATCTTTGTTTTTAGAGTCTGTTCGTATTAAGGAAATCACTTTTTAAATTTTGCTAAGGCATTTTTTGTGAATTCAGATAGTACTAGTTTTCCAGAAGTTTCCGCTCGGTCAATTAGTAACGTATCCCAATGTTCTGTTCCTAACCATAAAGCTCTTTTCATTTCATCTAAAGCTTCAGGATTGTATGAAGCTAGCTTTTCAGCTAATAATACTACTTCTGTATCTAATTCAGAAATTGACTCAAAAACACGTGCATATAATCCTTTATCTTTTGCCCAATATGCGTTTTTCCAACTTGTTGCGTCTAATGTTAATTCTGCTAAACCGCTAACACCAACTTTACGTTCCACAGCTGGAGCAATTACAAAAGGTCCAATTCCAATTGTTAACTCAGAAAGTTTAATGGAAGCAGCTTCTGTTGCTAAAACATAATCACATGCTCCGGCTAAACCAACACCGCCGCCTACAACTTTTCCTTGTACACGCCCAATTACTAATTTTGAACATTTACGCATTGCGTTAATCACGTTGGCAAATCCTGAAAAGAAAGCTTTTCCGTCTTCTAAATTATCAATTGCTACCAACTCATCAAAAGAAGCTCCAGCGCAAAAGGCACGTTCTCCTTCAGATTTTAAAACGATAACTGAAACGTTAGTGTCATCAGAAAGTTTATCAAATTCTTTAGCTAATCTATCTAATAATTCACTTGGAAATGAATTACTTGCTGGATGACCAAATTCAATAGTTGCAACTTTATTATCAATTTTAGTATATAAACTTCCGTTGGGTCTTGTTGTTGTAGTCATTATTTAGTTGTTTGTTCAAAAATAGTGGTAATTTTAATTTTTGAGAAATTATGAAAGACGAAAACATAAAAATTAAGTCAATTCAAGGAGTTCCAAGTAAAGAAGTCTTGGATGATTTATTGATCTTGTACAGTTCTATTTTTGAAGATGCAATAGTCGATTTTTTTATGGAAAGGATTTCAACTAAAGAAGATGTAGTTTCAATAATTGTATATAAAAATGAAGTTCCTGTTGGATTTAAAATTGGATACCGATACAATGAAAGTACTTTTTACAGCTGGGTTGGTGGTGTTTTATCAAACCATAGAAAAGAAGGAATTGCTAAACAATTAGCAGCAGCACAAGAATCAATTGCGAAAGAAAAAGGGTATACCAAATTAAGAACAAAATCTATGAACAGGTTTAAACCTATGTTGATTTTAAATCTTAAAAATGGATTTGATATAGTTCAAGTGTATACCAATGAAAAAGGACAACAAAAGATTGTTTTTGAGAAGGAGATTTAATGTGTTTTCGTCAATGCTAAAAACTTCTTTCGAAATACAATAATCAAAGGTAAACCACGAGCTATTATCCAAGCAAAGAAAGCAATCCATATTGCATATAATTTATACTCTAAAGCATCAAAAAACAGCAGTGTTGGAATAAAGATTATACCAGTTGATACCAAAAGTAAATTACGCAGATATTTCATTTCTCCCATTCCTTTGAACATTCCATCGTAAATAAAAGCTAAGGAACAAAAAGGTTGCATTAAAAGGATTATCCAAAATGATTTGTAGAATGTATTTAGAACTTCAGTTTCTTGTGTAAAAATTCTTCCGATAGGTTCGTAGAAGAGCCCGCCAATTATAGCCATTAGCATACCTAATAAAAACCCGTATAACAGCAGTCTATTTCCTAACTGAACTAAAGTATCATAAGCTTTAGCACCTAATAATTTTCCTGATAAAATATTCCCTGCAGATGCATAACCATCAATAATAAATGCTCCCATTAACCAAATGTTTAAACCAATGGTATAAGCGGCAATATATTCGTTTCCGTAAGCAGTAGCATAGGAAGTACCAAAGTATAGAGCAGTATTTAACGCAATGGTTCTAACAAATAAATTTAAAACCATATTGATAAATCGAGGTACTTCATGATTAAATGGTAAACTGAATTTTAAAGAAATATTGGTTTTCTTGTATAAAAGAATTAAGGATAAAACAGCCATTACAACTTGTGCAATTACACTAGCATAAGCAGCTCCTTGAATGTGCATAGCTGGAATATAACCTTCTATTCCATAGACAAAAATTACATCCAAAACAATATTTATAATAGTTCCTACAATAGCAATAATCATGGGATAAAATGTGTTTTGTAAACCTCGAAATGTCCCGTAAACAGCAATAGTAAATAAGGTAAAAGGAAATCCAAAAACTCTGATTTTATAATACTCAACGGAGTAATCCAATACTTGTCCAGATGCATTATAGAATTGAAAAATTTCTTTTGCAAAAGGATAACTCAAAGCAAGAATTAGGATACTGGTTGATACAATAATTACAGTTGCTTGAGCAGGCAAGTTTTTGATGTCGTCTAACTTTTGAGCACCAACATATTGTGATACAATGGAAGAAATTCCGCTACGTGTTTGACCAAAAACCCAAATCAACATAGATAAAAAAGCACCTACAATTCCAATAGCGGCAATACTTTCGGTAGCGTTTTCAGGAATGTTTCCTATAATGGCCAAATCAGTTGTAGAAAGTAGTGGTTCTGCAACACCAGTAATTAATGCAGGAATTGCTAATTTATTGATATATTTAAAACTAATATCGTGTTGCATAATGGTCAACAAAAATAGGTATTATTGAAATTGAAAAATGAAATTGTAATAAATTGTTTTTATGTTAGAATCAATAGCTAATATTTTAGAATTCTTTAGCTCTATTGCTCTCGATATTCAAGAGTTTTTCTTTAGAAGAAAGAGAGAAAAAAGGAGAAGATTTGAGAAAGAAAATAACTTACCAAAAAAACGAATGATATCACCTTATCTGAGGTTTGACATATTATTGGGAGTTTGTTTGATTATATATATTATTGGAAAAGTGTTTGTAGTTCCGTCAATAGTATCTGAAAATAAAACGAACAAAAGGGCTACTGAAATTAAAGAACTATTAGAGAAAGAAAAAGAGGTATTTGGAAAATACCCGTTACAATTGTATATCATTAAAAGAGGAAATCCACTTAGAGAAAACTTATTAATTGATGGCTGGGGAACCCAGTTTAAGTATAAAATAGTAAACAATTCCTACAGTTTGATTTCAGCTGGAAAAGATAGAAAATTTGACACTAAAGACGATTTACAATTAAATTAAGCGCAATCTCCGCACTTTCCAGTTAAAAAGATGGTTGCATTTTCTATTGTGTGGTTTTCTACTTTCGGAATTGAAATTTCAACAGATAAACAAGTCACTTGTTTACAATTAGTACATTGAAAATGAGGATGAATGTCGTTATGATGATGTGAAGAACAACTAGTACATTTAGCATACCATTTAATCCCTTCTTTACCCATAAAAGAATGAATTATACCATCATTTTCTAAGCGATCTAAAACTCTATAAACCGTAGTTTTATTCATTTCTTGATCCAGCTGATTAACTAAATCCACAGCAGAAATTGCCGAAATTCCTGGCTCAAATAAACTTAATAATCTTTTTACTGCTTTTGTTTTTCTAACTACTCCCATAAATCAATAACGCAACTTTGTTGCAATTAAAAAATTAGTGTACTTTTGTTGTTTCAAAATACTAAATTAAGAAAATCAATGGTACTCAAGCAAAACTCAGATACGTTAGGAGCTTTATCAAGCGGTTTATGTTTGGTGCATTGTGTATTTACACCGTTTTTATTTGTTATTCAATCTCACGCTGCATGTTGTAATCATGAAGAGATTCCTTTATGGTGGAAAAGTATTGATGTTTTATTTTTAATAATTTCATTTTTTGCAATTCAAAAATCAGTGCAAACAACATCTAAAAAATGGATGAAGTATGCTTTGTGGATTACATTTACAATTTTGTTTTTTATTATTTTAAATGAGCACGTTCATCTTGTGGAATTACCAGAGGAAAGTATTTACCTTCCAGCAATAAGCCTGGTTTTTTTACATATATACAATAGTAAATATTGCCAATGCGCTAACAATACATGTTGTGCGACTAATTAAAAGATTAAGAAATGGAAAAACATGATCATATAGGAGATAACCATATTGCAACCAGTGTTGAAACACCTTTAGTGCCAAATGCTTTTGATAAATCTGACGATGATAAAATAGCAAATATTCAAGAGTATTTCACAAAAATTATGGAGGAGTTAGGTTTGGATTTGACAGATGATAGTCTTTCTGGAACGCCATATCGTTTTGCAAAAATGTATGTAAAAGAATTATTCTACGGTTTAAATCCGGCTAATAAACCAAAAGCTTCTACTTTTGAAAACAAGTATGGTTATGGCAAAATGTTAGTCGAACAAAATATTACCATTGATTCTTCATGCGAGCATCATTTTCTTCCAATTACGGGTTATGCTCACGTGGGTTACATTCCAAAAGATAGCGTTATCGGGCTTTCGAAAATCAACAGATTGGTAGATTATTATTCACACAGGCCACAAGTACAAGAGCGTTTATGTTTACAAATTCTCAAAGATTTACAAGAGACATTAGGTACTGAAGATGTGATTGTATTGGTAAATGCCAAGCATTTATGTGTTTCTTCTCGAGGAATTAAAGACAAAAATAGTTATACAACGACTATCGAGTACGGAGGAAGTTTTAATGATTTAGCCGTTCGTAACGAGTTCTTTAAAATTTGTGAGTTTGAAAATAGAGAGTAGATACTCCTGTCATTCCGAAGGAGTGAAATGCATGAAGGAATCTTTGGATTAAGATTAATATTAAGTAGGTCACTTCTTTCATTCTTCAATCACAATGACGTTTTAGAGTTTATTTCTTCACCAACATTCTCTTAATCTCATTTAGTTTCATTAATGCTTCAATCGGTGTTAAAGTATCAATATTTGTAGTTAAAATTTCTTCTCTGATGTCTTCTAATAAAGGATCATCTAATTGGAAGAAACTCATTTGCATCTCCTGATTTTGAACATCTTTTAAAGTCTCTTCAACTTCTTTATGTGAGTGACTTTCTTCTAGTTGTTTTAAAATTTTATTGGCCCTATGAATAACTTGATTTGGCATACCTGCAAGCTTTGCTACGTGAATTCCAAAACTATGATTACTTCCACCAGCAACCAACTTACGTAAGAATATAATACTATCTTTTAGCTCTTTAACAGAAACATTAAAGTTTTTTACACGTTCAAAAGTTGTTGTCATTTCATTTAACTCATGATAATGCGTTGCAAATAAGGTTTTTGCTTTTGCTGGGTGCTCATGTAAATATTCGGATATGGCCCAAGCAATTGAAATTCCGTCATAAGTAGATGTACCCCGACCAATTTCATCTAATAACACTAAACTACGATCTGAGATGTTATTTAAAATTGAAGCTGTTTCATTCATTTCTACCATGAATGTAGATTCCCCCATTGATATATTATCACTGGCACCAACTCTGGTAAATATTTTATCTACAATTCCAATTCGAGCTTGTTGCGCAGGAACGTAACTTCCCATTTGTGCTAATAATACAATCAATGCAGTCTGACGAAGAATTGCCGATTTACCCGACATGTTTGGTCCGGTAATCATGATGATTTGTTGCTGATTTCGATTTAAAACCACATCATTTGCAATATATTCTTCTCCGATTGGAAGTTGTTTTTCAATTACAGGATGACGACCATTTTTAATTTCAATATCTGTCGTTTCATCAACTGTTGGTCGAACATAATTATTGTCAATTGCCAGTTTAGCAAATGATAATAAACAATCTATTTTAGCAATAGTTTGTGCGTTTTCTTGAATTGGCTGAACAAAGTCAATAATATATTGTACCAATTTCCCAAACAATTCAACTTCCAAAGCCTGAATTTTTTCTTCAGCTCCTAGAATTTTTGTTTCGTATTCTTTTAGTTCTTCAGTGATATAACGTTCTGCGTTTACTAACGTTTGTTTTCTAATCCACTCTTCAGGAACCTTATCTTTATGAGTATTTCTTACTTCTATATAGTAACCAAAAACATTATTAAAGGCAATTTTTAATGTTGGAATTCCCGTTCGTTCCGTTTCACGAGCCAACATATTATCTAAATATTCTTTTCCAGAATTTGCGATACTTCTAAGCTCATCTAGTTCTTCTGAAACTCCACTTGCAATTGCATTTCCTTTATTAATATTTACAGGAGCATCTTCAAAAACAGTAGTGTTTATTTTTTCAATTAAACCCTCACAATTGTGTAATTGACTTCCAAGGATTTTAACTGCTGCGTTTTTAGTGTTTTCCGCAGCAGTTTTAATTGGTAAAATAGCTTTTAAAGAATTCTTAAGCAACACAACTTCTCTAGGTGATACTTTTCCTGTGGCTACTTTAGAAACCAACCGTTCGATATCAGAAATCTGTTTTAATTGATACGATACAGTTTCAAAGAAATCATCACTGTCAATTAAGAATTTAACCAATTCGTGACGATCTTTTATTTGTTCCAAATTTTTAAGTGGTAAAGCCAACCAACGTTTTAATAAACGTCCTCCCATTGGAGAAATCGTTTTATCAATAACATCAAGTAGTGAAACTGAGTTTACAGAATTTCCACCGTACAATTCTAAATTACGAACTGTAAAACGATCCATCCAAATGTAATTGTCTTCAGCAATTCTATTAATTCTTTGAATGTGTTCAATTCTGTTATGCTGTGTTTCCGATAAATAATACATAACAGCACCAGCCGCTACAACACCATAAGTAATATCTTCAACACCAAATCCTTTTAAGTTTTTTACTTTAAAATGTGAAGTTAAAGTTTCATAACCGTAGTCTTTTTGAAAGACCCAATCTTCTAAATAAAATGTATGAAAACGGTTAGTGAATTGTTCAAGAAAACGTTGTTTATATTGTTTTTGAACTAAAACCTCACTTGGCGAAAAGTTTTGTAATAATTTGTCAATGTAAGATTCATTTCCTTGTGCAACTAAAAACTCTCCTGTTGAAACATCTAAGAAAGAAACACCTAATTGCTTTTTGTCAAAATGAATAGCTGCTAGGAAATTATTGGTTTTCGATTGCAAAACTTCGTCGTTTAAAGAAACCCCTGGAGTGACCAATTCGGTAACGCCACGTTTTACAATTTTCTTAGTCATTTTTGGATCTTCTAATTGATCACAAATAGCAACACGATGTCCTGCTTTTACTAACTTTGGCAAATATGTATTTAAAGAATGATGAGGAAAACCAGCCAAAGCCGTTTCACTTTCGCTTCCATTTCCTCTTTTGGTTAAAACAATTCCTAAAACTTCTGATGCTTTTATAGCATCTTCTCCAAAGGTTTCATAAAAATCACCCACGCGAAATAGCAACATCGCATCCGGATATTTTGCTTTAATTCCGTTGTACTGTTGCATTAATGGAGTTACCTTTTTTGCCTTTGTTTTTGCCAAGTTTATAGATTTTAAGTTAGTTTTGCGAAGATAGAAAAAATACTCAGGGAACAGTTTTCAATTATCAGTTATCAATTAACAATTGCCCATAATTTATAACAAAATTAAAACTGTCATTCCGTACTTGATACGGAATCTTATTAATGAGATACTGAAACAAGTTCAGTATGACTCAAACTTGATATATAATGCGTAAATTAAAAAATAACGAATTAGGAAGAATTTCAGTAGATGAGTTCAAAGAAGCAGAAAAAACTCCAATAATTGTAGTACTTGATAACATTCGAAGTTTAAATAATGTAGGTTCAGTTTTTAGAACTTCTGACGCTTTTTTAATTGAGAAGATCTATTTGTGTGGAATTACCGCGACACCTCCAAATAAAGAAATTCATAAAACAGCTTTAGGTGCAACCGAATCGGTAAATTGGGAATATGTTGAAGATACGATACCTTTAATTCATAAACTTAAAGAAGACGGTGTAAAAGTATTTTCTATTGAACAGGCTGATAATAGTACAATGCTGGATGAACTTTCTGTTTCAAAAAAAGAAAAATATGCGGTTGTTTTTGGGAATGAGGTAAAAGGTGTTCAGCAAGAAGTAGTAACTGCTTCTGATAATTGTATTGAAATTCCTCAGTTAGGAACAAAACACTCCTTAAATATTTCCGTAAGTTGTGGTGTTGTTCTTTGGGATTTATTTGTAAAGTTGAGGAAATAGAAACCTCGTCATTACGAGGAGATACGACGAAATTGTCACGTCGAGTGAAATTATGAGTAACAAAGTGAATCATAAATTTTGTATTGAGACGTGGTTTTTTACTCAAAAAATAGTTCTCGATACTCCCCGAAGCCTCGGGGTTCTCTCATTGTCATTCGAGAAATTCACTCGAACGGACATTTAGGTAATTACACTCCACTATATACCATTCGCAATGACGTTTCAGAATGTTATTCTGGTGAAGGTGGGAGTTTCATTATGCGATGCTGAAACAAGTTCAGCATGACAAAACCCAATCTATAACGTCATTCTGTCCAGAAGCTTCAGGATATTTCAGAATCCCATTATAATTTAGCATCAACAGATTGTTTTATTTTTATTCGCAAAGACTTTTTACTACGTCATTCTCGCGTCTTGTGCTGAACTTGATTCAGTAAGGCGGGAATCTCATCAAGTGGCGAAAAAAAATGGATTCCCATTTTTCATGGGAATGACAACGTTGAATGATTCTGTCATTCCTGCGGAGGCAGGAATCTCATGATACAATGCTGATACACCAATTTTTCGGGACAGTATAACAATAAAATTAGTTTATAATTTCATTTTTAATTTGCTACAGAAAATAAAATCCTTCCAAAAACCTACTAAAAACAGGCTATTACTTACTAAATTTAAGTTAAAATGCTAAATTTTGTTTAAAAAATGTTTTAGATTTATCAAATATTGTGTTTTTAAATTAAAATGTTTAATTTAAGACATTGAATACATAAACATTAACAACAAAAAATTTTTACGATTATGAAAAAAATTACTTTTATCCAGAAAACAGAAATGATTAAATTCCCTGGAGGAGATTCTACTGACGATAACGGTGGCGGAATGACTGGTGGTGGAGGAAACGATGGTGGAGACGGAAAAAAATAATTAACAAAATAATATTTTTAAATTACAGCCTCTTTGTTCATATAAACTAAGGGGCTGTATTATTATTTTATGAGGCTTATTCTTTTGTATTTTGTAAGTTTTTTCTTTTGTATTGAGATTTGTCAATCACAAGAAGATTTATTGAATCTTGAAACTAGAGATAACCTTTTTAATAAAGGTAAAGAATCTTATTTTAAAAAAGATACCAACTCTCTTAAAAAAGTTTCGAAAGAAACGTACGCTATATTTAAAAAGTTTAATGATTCAATTAGTCTGGCAAAGTATTATCATTTTAAAGCTATGTTGAGTAAACTTAACTATTCTACAGATAGCGCTTTTTATTTTTACTACAAATCAAAAGAAATTTCAAAATCTTTAAATGACTCACTTGAAATAGGAAGAAGATTACTTAGTATTGCAAACTTACAAAGAGAAGCAAGGGATTATTTAGGCAGTGAAATAAGTTCAATAGAAGCTTTACAGTATTTAGAACCGATAAATTCATATAGATACATTGTGAACTTATACAATAACTTAGGATTGGTATCTGTAAATTTAGGTCAAGAAAAACAAGCATTAATTTATTATGAAAAAGCGATTGAGATTAATTCCTTAATTAAGGATCAAGAAAGAAAAGAAAGGTCTTATCTACATATAATTAACAATTTAGGTTTATTATATCAAACAAAAAGTCAACATAAAGAAGCAATTAATTATTTCAAAAAAGGGTTAAAATTTGATAGTATAAAAGAAAAATATGCTTTGCATTATGCATTGCTTCTAGAAAATTTAACCCACAGTAATGTAGAACTCAATAATAGAGATTTTGCAGTTAATCATTTTGATGAGGTAATTCGGATTAGACTTAAAGAAAAAGATTTAAGTAACTTAAGTATTACTCATAATTTAATGTCAGAATATTATATCCATATAAATAATATTTCTAAAGCAAAATTCCATGCAAATAAAGCGCTACAATATGCAAAACAAACGAACAATAATAGAAGGTGGTTAGAAGCCTTAAAAAATTTAGCTGATTTATCTTCAGGAAACAAATCTAAAGCATATTTGGAAGAATATATTTCATTAAACGATAGTTTATTTCAACAAGAACGTCGTTTAAAAAACCAGTTTGCTAAAATTCGTTATGAAACAGAGAAAACAGAGAAAGAGAATGAAAACCTTAAAATAGAAAACGAGAAAACCTTAGCGGAAGCAGAAGCTCAAAAGCAACGTGCTACTATTGGATTATTATTGTCGGGTATTAGTATTATGTTTTTATTGTCGAGTATTTCGTTTTTTAGATTTAGAAGAAAAAAGATTCTATTCTTGGCGCAATTACAAAAAATTGAAGCGCGCGAACAAGAAAGAAGACAAATAGCAAAATCATTACATGATGAAGTGGCTGGAGATTTGCGTTTACTGCATAGAAAGCTAGAAAACTCTTTGTTACTGGAAGAAGCTCAAAAATTAGAACTAGTAAAAGACAATGTTCGGAATTTATCTCACCAATTAAGCAGTGTAAGCTTCGAAGAGGTCCCGTTTAGAGATCAAATACTAAATTTGGTCAGCGACTATTTTTCTCCTGAGTTTATTATTAAAGTAAACGGATTAAAAGAAATCGATTGGTCTCAGGCAAACAATTCTATAAAAAGAATGTTGTATTTGAGTTTACGAGAATGTATTCAAAATTGTCAGAAGTATGCAGAAGCTTCTAAAATGACAATAAGTTTCTCAATACATAAAAAATCTGTACTTTTGGATGTAGTAGATAACGGTAAAGGTTTCGATACCACTACGCAAAAAAAGGGAATTGGACTATTAAACTTACAAGAACGTGTTCAAGAATTAAACGGAACATTAACCATTGAAAGTGAAGTAGGAAAAGGAACTCATATAATCATCCAAACACCGCTAAATGTCTGAGAAAATTAAAATACTTATCGCTGACGATCATCAATTAATTATAGAAGGTATTTTATCCTACATTAAAGACGTTGATAATCTAGATATAGAAACCACAAATTCTTGCGATGAAGCTTATTCAAAAATTAAAGTAGCACTTACAGAAACTCCTTTTCAAATTTTATTTACGGATTTAAGTTTTGATAATGCTACAGAGAATTCAAGAATTGATAGTGGAGAAAACTTAATTAAAACAATTAAGCAGGAAGATATACCTATTAAAGTTGGTGTAATTACTGGTCATTCTGAAACGAACAGAGTGTTTAATGTAATTCAGAATTTAAATCCGAATGCTTATTTATTAAAAGGAAAGTGTAATACAGCTGAGTTAACTTTTGCAATTGATAAAATGTTGTCTGGCGAAGTGTATTATACACACGAAATCCACCAAAAACTTTTAAAGAGAGCCTTGATAGACATTCAAATGGATGATGTGGCGATTCAAATTTTAAAAGAACTTCCAAAGCATCCAAAAATTAGTAATCTAGAAGGAATTATTACAAAAGAAGACGGTAGTTTACTTAAAATAAGATCTATAGAAAATAAACTAGCAAAATTAAGGACGGATCTTCAAGCAAATAACAATACAGATTTAGTATTAAAAGCGAAAGAGTTAGGTATATTAGATTAACTTTTGCGGAAAACCACATTTTACAATACAGATATCCCTTTTTCAGTATTCCTATTGTGTTTTACATTTGTATCACTTACATAACAAATTCTTTAGGGAAGAATTACTGAAAAGAGTAAAAGAAAGAAAAAGACCTCTTAGGCAAATAGCTTAAGAGGTTCTTTTTTTGCAATTAATTTTAAGCTACATAAAACCACATAGATCTTTGCGGATATCCCATTTCTAAAAACGATTTACTGCATTAGTTTTGTAATCAAATCAACCAAGTAATTCAATTTGGGGATGAGAATTACTTAAAGAGATTAATAACTATGAGCCTTTTAAACTTTTGTTTGAAAGGTTCTTCTTTTTACAAAGAACTTCAAAGATATTCAGGTTCATAAATCCACATTTGAAATTGCGGTAAACCCTTTTTTAGAAAATTTTTATTGAAATAGATTTGTCTTGATCAATCGAGTAATTCATTTGGGGGAAGGAATTACTTTTAGAGATTAGTAACCGTGAACCTCTCAAGCTTTTGTTTGAGAGGTTCTTTTTTATTGAGATTTAAGGTTTTGCATAAATCCACATTTGAAATTGCGGAAATCCCCTTTAGTAAAATGTGACTTTAATATACATTTGTATCAGTGATCATCCGCGGAAACAAAAGGGTGAAAACATTTTAGGGGATTATATGGCCTTCTAGGAATTTTTTCTAGAAGGTTTTTTTATGAGTTTAAATTAAGTTGTAATTGAATTGATTTTCTGTTACATTTGAGTATACTAACCATTAAACTACTTCATAATGAAAGGAAAAGAAGGAATTATCAACTTCATGGTAGTTGTTGCCTTATTAGGTTACATTATTTGTTCATTACTACTTTTTAAAGAGGCTTTTGAATTAAAAGGTCAAGAAGACCCAAAAACAAACCCAGCTCTAATGTATTTAGCTAGTGCGCTAACAGGACTTGTTGGTGGTATTGTTGCTGCTGCATTTGGTGTTAAAACCAAAGGAGATGGCGTTGAAACTTTAAATAGCTCAGGAAATCCAACATCATCTGGAAAATTAAAAATTCAAAGAGTTGGCGAATTTGCCATGGGAGCAAACGAGGAGAAAATTAAAGAAAAACTAGGAAACTTATATGCTTGGGCGTATATCTTAGTTGGGGTAACGTCAATTGTAATTTGGGCAGTTTTGAGTACAGATGCTACGCAGAGTATTACTACAAATGCAACCACTTTTATTGGAATGATGTTAGCTATCGTGAGTGCTTTTTTCAAAGAGTAACTTTATTATTTGCAGATTTTATTTTGTTTACCGAGAAATTGAATGTGTTTGTCTAAAAAAGTTTTAGATGAAAAGTTTCAGACGTTCTTTTGAAACGTAAAATTTTAAATTTGAACAGTATGAAAACAAAACACATTATTTTAGTTTTAAGTTTAATTGTATTCAACTCATGTATTGTTAAATCATTAAACCCATTTTACACAGATGAAGTTGTAGAGTTCTCTCAAGACTTTGTTGGTGAATGGAAAGATAATAACAAAGATGTTTGGAAAATAACCTCAATAAAACAAGAGTACATAAACCTTAAAAAAAGAGAAGGAAAAATTTCTAAAGAAGATGAAGCGTTTTTTAAAAAATATGAGCATTCATATTCTATAGAATACAGTGATAAGAACAAAAAGTCGTTGTTCATAGCAACACCTTTTAAACTAAAAAATCAACTTTTCTTGGATTTCATTCCCTATAGTGATCAAGGAAGCGAAATGAATAGTTTATTGCAAATTCATAACATTTATCCACATTCATTAGTAAAGTTAGATATTTTAAACACTAATGAAGTGAGCATTAAATGGTTTGATGAAAAGCGATTGAAAAAACTATTTACTGAGAAGAGAATAAAAATTAAACACCAAAAGATTGGTGTAATGAAAGAAGATATTTTACTCACTGCTACATCTGAAGAATTACAGCAATTCTTGAAGAAATATATGTCTTCTGATTCAGCAAAGAAATGGGAAACAGAAACTAAGTTTACATTAAAGAAAAGTTAATGAAGTTTGGTTTTAAATACAATACCCAAAACAATCATAGTATAGTTATTTTCAATACTATATTATGGTTGTTCTTTTTTAGTGTTTTATTAATGGTTTTTTCTGATTTTCCAATCGAGAAAATAGATGTCATTTATACACTGAGTTATTTAGTTACACTCGTATTACCAGTTAGTATCGCTATATATTATTTAAAACCAAAATATTTGGAAACAGGAAAAAATATTACTTTTTCAATCCTATTATTTTGTAATATCTTAGTCTTTTGTGTTTTAAATATTTTGTTTCATAACAAGATTATAGATGTACTATTTCCAGAATACTATTTTATTTCTTACGTAAATAGTTTTAAAACGATATTGTTGTTTTTTGGTGTGGTTGTTTTTGCTCTTATGGTAAAATTATTTGAAGATTGGATATATCTCAACCAAAGAGAAAAACTAATGTTAAAGCTGGAACTATCAACACTAAAAAATCAAATTAACCCTCATTTTTTATTTAATGCTTTGAATGTTGTTTATTCATTAGCAATTAATAAAAAAGAAGAAACTACAACGGCTATTTTGAATCTTTCGGATATTTTGAGATATGTAATATACGAGGTTGGTGATTCAAAAGTTTCTATTAAAAAAGAAATAGACCTTATAAACAGTTATATTGCTTTTGAAAAAAACAGGAGTGTATTAAATTCAAAAGTAGATTTTACATATACTGTCAAAAAAGAAATCGATGTGTATCCAATGATTTTACTTCCGCTTGTCGAAAATGCATTTAAGCATGGATTAAAAAGTGGTGTAGAACATCCTTATATTAAAATAAATTTAGATGCTAGTGAGAATGCTTTGTTTTTTGAAATAGAAAATAATTTTGCACCGATTACGAAAGAAGATAATTATTTCTCAGGAGTTGGACTGGAAAACGTGCGTAAACATTTGCAGTTATTATATACAAATACACATCAATTTACAATCAGCTCTACAAATAATGTGTATATAGTAACATTAAAAATCACCTTTTAATTATGAAGATAAACTGTATCATAATTGACGATGAACCTACATCTCAAGATGTACTAAAGAAATTTGTGTCAGACATTTCGTGGTTAGAAATAAAAGGTGTTTGTAATAATGCTATTGAAGCTATTGAAATAATTGAGAAAGAAAAGATTGATTTACTTTTTCTCGATATAAATATGCCTAAAATATCGGGACTCGATTTTTATAAATCATTAAATAATCCGCCATTAGTAATATTTACAACAGCGTATTCCGAGTATGCAGTTGATGGATTTAATCTAAATGCGGTAGATTATTTATTAAAGCCTTTTTCATTTGAAAGATTTTATCAATCTGTTCAAAAAGCTCGAAGCATTATCAACAAGAATAGCAATCAGATCGTTTTAAAATCAGATAAGAAGTTATTTTTGATTCAATATGATGACATATTATATATCGAATCTTTAGGAGATTACATTAAAGTTAATACTCAGAATCAAAGTTTGGTAGTTTATAAAACTATGAATACAATTATTGATTTGCTTCCTGATAATAAGTTTATGAGAGTTCATAAATCTTTTATAATTAATTTGGAAAAGATGAATTATATAGAAGGTAATCAGGTTGTTATTGAGGATTATAAAATTTCAATTGGGCAGAAATATAAGACTACATTCTTAGACAGAATTAAAAATATTAATTGATAAAAAAATGCACTCAAATAAGAGTGCATTTTTTCGTTTAAGTTTATATTATCTCAAGTTCCAAAACCAATCATTAGTTTTTAATAAGAAAGGCAAGTATCCTGAAATATGTTCACCAAGGGTATAATCAAAACTCACATTACCACCATTATTTCTATGTAAGTTATAATAATCATAAGCTTGATTTGTATAAACGGCATTATCAAGTTTTCCGTGAAACATTTTGAATTGACATCTGTTATTCCATGGTTTAATACTATTGTCTCTTAAAACTTTGAAAAAATTAGCATAATCTGAGTTTGCATCGTTCGGGTTTGCATTAATAAAATCACTCATTAATAATTTACTCGGAATATTTGGTAGAGCGAACTGTAATTTAAGTATGGAATTTGAACCATCATAGAGTGCTTTTATTTGGTTATAATTATCATAAGTTCCACCAGCAAATTTGTTTAATTGAATAATACGATCTTCACCTATAGAAATGAGGTTATTCTCTTTCATTCCATAATATGCGTAAGGAAAGAAAAACGGATGAGGGTGAAAACTTTCTGAACGAGCTTTTATGATAAATTTATCCAATAAAGCTGGTGTTCCTCCTGCTGATAAACCTTTTACTTTTTTAAGATTGTTAGTTTCTAAATATCGCGCAAATTGAACTGCAGAAAACGCTCCTTGAGAATACCCTTGAATTAATAGTTCGTCTTTTAATTTGTATCCCATATTTTCTAACTGACTAATTCCTGCTTTTAAAAAGTCATAATTAGAACGGTTGTGAGCATCTTTGTTTACAAACGGAGGAAAACAATCACCGTAAGAATCACCAAATCCTGGATAATCTGGAACGAAAACAGCAAACTTTCCTGTCCAAGCTTGAGCGATCATTGTTAATGGTACCAACTGATCAATCTCATCAGGAATACTAAAAATATTACTATAAGATACAGAGGCAGCTGATGAATTACTGGTGTAAGTAAATGGAGTTACAAAACGAACTCGATACGGAATTTTCTCTTTTTTAAACCATACAATGCGGTCTTTATATTTAGGAATTAACACAACACCCGAAATAGTAATTGAGCGACCAGAACCATCAGGATGAGGAGACTGTGTAGATATTTTATAAATATTTACATTGATTCCAGAATAAATTTTTTCAGAAGATCTTTCTGTTCGAATAAACTCTTCAGTTTTTAAACCATACTTTTTTCCTACCCTGTTATAAACTTCGTTTGGTGGTTGGAAGTTTTTTTCATTTACAGTTGAAATTAAATTTACTTCACTTAATTCTTGAGACAAGTCTTGATTGGTAATTTCATCATCAGAACAAGCGTAAAAAAAGCATAAGAAGATAATAGAAGCTGTGAGAAACAGCCCCTTTTGAAAGGGTTTTAATAGATTCATAATTTGAAAGGTTGAAATTTGTTACTTCGATAAAAATACTAAAAGAAAATTATTATAAACCAAAAATGTTAACAAAAAACTACTCTCTTTTACATCGCTACAGGAAAAACACTTATGAATAATTCGGAAAAATGCAGCTTAATTTGCGGCTATCCCCTTTTAAGAAACATGGATGCTATTATATATTTGCAGTGTTATTCTTTAATAACAAAATTTTTAGGGATTATTTTATATGTTAAAAAATGGGAAAGTTATTAATTAAAAAAGTTAAGCGAATTGTGAAGGGTATCGTTTTAACTTTAAGCGAATGGGGGAAAGCAGCAAGCTATGCGATTCAACATTAAAAAGATTTAACCAAATTTTAGAGCCATCAATTTTGATGGCTTTTTTTTGAGATAAAAAGAGGTTTCGGAAAATTACATTTTAAGTTGCGGATATCCCTTTTTTTCAAGAAGATAGCTAACATATCTTTGTAATGTAATTAACAAGATACTATTAACAAACAATATAAAAATATAGGGATTATGACAACATTATTACTTAACAAATTAGACAAGGCAGTAAAAACATTTTTAGTAACATTATCAGAATGTGCTAAAGGAGCAAGCTATGCAATACATCATTAAGAAAAATTAAAATTACGACTCTGAAAAAGCTACTTATTTAAGTAGCTTTTTTATTGGCTAAAATATTTAGGTTTTACGGAAAATTACATTTTAAGTTGCGGACATCCCTTTTTATTAACTGATTATCAGTAGTATATTTGTATATATAATTAAAAGACAACTAACAAACAATATTTAATAAAGGGGATTATGGGGGCTATATTAACTACTAGAATTAATCGAATTTTGAAGGGGATTATATTAGCTCTAATTGAATGTGGTAAAGGTGCAGGATATGCAATTCATCACTAAAAAGTTAATAGCCAAACTGAGAAAGCTGCTTTTATTAAGCAGCTTTTTTTATGAAATAAAAATTCGCTACGGAAAATTACATTTTAAGCTGCGGATATCCCTTTTTTTCAACTAGATAGGTGTTATATCTTTGTAATGTACTTAACAAGATACTACTAACTAACAATATAAATTATAGGGATTATGGGAAAAATATTACTTATCAAATTAGACAAAATTGTAAAAGCGTTTTTAAAGACTTTAGCAGAATGTGCAAAAGGTGCTAGCTATGCAATAAATCACTAAATAAATTTAAAATCACAATTTAGAAAAGCTGCTTTATTAAGCAGCTTTTTTTATAACTAATTTTTTGAGTTTCGGAAAATTGCATTCTAAGTTGCGGATATCCCTTTTTTTCAACAATATACCTGCTATATCTTTGTAGTATAAATATTAGATACTACTTACTAACAATAAAATATAGGGATTATGACAACATTATTACTTAACAAATTAGACAAAGCAGTAAAAACTTTTTTAGTAACATTAGCGGAGTGTGCAAAAGGCGCAAGCTATGCAATACACCACTAATTCACCCTCCGACACTAAATAAATATGAAGAGTTGCTTAATAGCAACTCTTTTTTATTTGAATGCATTTAGTCCTGTAATATCTAAACCTGTAATTAATAAATGAACATCGTGAGTTCCTTCGTAGGTTACTACACTTTCTAGGTTCATTGAGTGTCTCATGATTGAATATTCACCTGAAATACCCATAGCGCCTAGAACTTGTCTAGCTTCTCTAGCAATATCTAATGCCATAGCAACATTGTTTCTTTTCGCCATAGAAATTTGTGCAGACGTAGCCTTCCCTTCATTTTTAAGAACTCCTAATCTCCAAGCTAATAACTGAGCTTTTGTGATTTCTGTAATCATCTCAGCAAGTTTCTTTTGTTGAAGTTGAAACTGACCAATAGGTTTTCCAAATTGAGTTCGTTCTTTTGCGTAACGTAAAGCAGTATCGTAACAATCCATTGCAGCTCCGATTGCTCCCCAAGCAATTCCATATCGTGCATGATCTAAACATTTTAAAGGAGCACTTAATCCAGATTTGTTTGGAAGTAAATTTTCTTTAGGAACTTTTACATTATCAAATATCAATTCACCAGTAATAGAAGCTCTTAAAGACCATTTATTTTTAGTTTCTGGAGTAGAGAATCCTTCCATTCCACGTTCAACTATCAATCCATGAATTCTTCCTTCTTCATTTTTTGCCCAAACTACAGCAACATCACAAATTGGAGCATTAGAAATCCACATTTTTGAACCATTTAAAAGATAATGATCCCCCATATCTTTAAACTTGGTTTCCATTCCACCAGGATTTGACCCATGATTTGGTTCTGTTAAACCGAAGCTTCCAATCCATTCTCCCGAAGCTAATTTTGGAAGATATTTTTTCCGTTGTTCTTCATTTCCGTAGTTATAAATTGGTCCCATAACCAATGAAGTTTGAACAGAAGCTGTTGAACGAATTCCACTATCTCCACGTTCCAATTCTTGCATGATTAAACCGTACGAAATTTGATCTAAACCAGCACCGCCATATTCTTCAGGAATATAAGAACCAAAGGCTCCAACTTCTGCCAATCCATCAACTAAGGTTTGAGGAAATTCAGAACGTTGCGCATATTCTTCGATAATTGGTGACAGGTGTTTTTTCACCCAATCTCTAGCTGTATTTCGAACTAATTTATGTTCATCAGTTAAAAGATCATCTAATTGATAGTAATCGGGTGCTTGAAATAAGTCTGGTTTCATAAAAATGCTTTCCTCAAAAATAAGTAAAAAATCAAATGATAGCTTTAGTTTGCGTATGTTTGTATTAATGAAGTTTACACTAGGTAAAGAAGAAAGATTAAAAAGCAGAAAGCTAATAGGAAGACTATATACTGAAGGAGAAACAATTAAAAAATTTCCTTTAAGAATGGTTTATTTACAAACCGAACACACTTCAAATTATCCTGCTCAAGTAGGAGTTTCTGTTCCTAAAAGATTGTTTAAAAAAGCGGTTGATAGAAATAGAATTAAGCGTTTATTAAGAGAATCGTATCGTTTACAAAAGCAAATCGTTTATTCAGAAGTTGACAAACCTTATGTGTTTATGATTTCTTATCTTGCAAAAGAGGAGTGGGCATATGCAGATATTGAGGATAAAATGAGAAAATTATTAACTTTATTTATAGAAAAAACAACTAAAAATGAGGAATAAAAAAAACATTATCGTACTTGTTCTAGCTGTAGTTGTAGTTTCTTTTTCTTTTCAAGATCGTTTTTTTGAAATAGCGAAACAGATTCAGATTTATAACAATCTTTATAAAACGCTAAACATAAATTATATAGATGAATTAAATCAAGGTGACTTAACTTCAAAAGCAATTAATAACACTTTAGAGAACCTTGATCCGTATACTCGTTTTTATAATGAGCAACAGGTCGAAGATGCTAAGATCAGAAGAGAAGGAGAATATGGTGGAATCGGAATATCATCAAAATACATCAAAAAAGGAATTGTAATTGTTTCTATAAAAGAAGGATTTCCTGCAGATAAATCTGGATTAAAAGCAGGTGATATTATTACAGTCGTAAACAACCAAAAATTAGCAGAGTTAGAAAGAGAACAATTGTCGCAAATTTTAAAAGGAACACCAGGAACTCCTATCTCACTGAAAGTAGAGAGAGGAGATAAAACACTAGATTTCGGATTAAAGTTAGATAAGATTATCGATGATCCTGTTCCGTTTTATGATATGATAAATGAAGACACGGGTTATGTGATCCTTACAAGATTTACAGTGCGTAAAGCTACAGATGGTGTAAGAAATGCCATAAAAAAGTTACAGGAAAGAGGCATGAAGAAATTAGTTTTTGACTTACGTAGTAATCCTGGAGGATCTTTATTCGATGCGGTAAATATTACAAACCTTTTTATTCCAGCAGGAAAAAAAGTGGTAGATACTAGAGGAAAAACAAAGAAGAATTCTAGAACTTATAGAACTAGTCAAACACCGTTAGATACAGAAATGCCAGTAGTAGTATTAATTAATAGAAGGTCAGCTTCGGCTTCTGAAATCGTGTCTGGCGCTCTACAAGATTATGATCGTGCAGTTGTTATGGGGCAACGTTCTTTTGGAAAAGGTTTGGTACAACGTTATTTCGATTTGAGTTATGGAACCCAAATGAAAGCGACTATTTCTAAATATTATACTCCAAGTGGCAGATGTATTCAAGAATTGGATTATGCGAATCGAGATAAAAAAACAGGTAAGGTTCCTAAGTTTTCAGACAATATTGTAAACTCTTTTAAAACAACTAACGGAAGAATTGTTAAAGACGGTGGAGGTGTTACGCCTGATATTATTATTGAGACTTCAAATAGAACAGATGAAACTAAAAAGTTATTAAACTCTTTTGCGATTTTCAACTTTGCCACTAACTACGTTCGAAAGAATCGAAAACCAACTATTGATAATTTCTCATTTGGAAATTCTGAATTCAATTCGTTTAAGAATTATTTAAAATCCCAGGACACCACTTTTGTTAGCAAACAAGAAGATTTGTTTCAAAAAGCTTATGAATCAGTAAAAGACAGTAAAGAGATTTCTTCGGATTACAAGAAATTACTAGAAGGATTAGAGAATCAGAAAATAGAGGCGATATCTAAAAATAAAGATATAGTGATGTCGGAAATTGAAGATGAAATTTTAGAACAGTATTTCTATAAAAAAGGAGTGTATCAATATCACCTAAAAAATGATTCAACCATTAAAGAAGCGGTTGAGTTATTAAATGACCCGAGTCGTTACCAAAGAATTTTAGCAAACGGAAAGTAAACATATGAAAGTATATAAAGAGAGAACAAGAGCACAAGAATCAACAAACGCAATAGAAAGATTATACATTTCTATGCGCCATTTATTTAGTAGAGGTTTTTATAAACCAATGGGAGTTTCTGGAGAAACATTGCGTAAATCATTGTTATTATTACGTCCGGAAATTTATGGTTCTATTGCTGAAGAGAAATCCGAATTAAACGGATTAACATATATAATTGAACGTTTACCAGAAGGAATTGAAGAATGTCAGTTTATCAACTTAACTGCTGATGAAGGGTATAGAAATTCACATTTTAAATGTATAGTTCCTCCAAAGCGTAGAAGAAATTGTTATCGCATCGATAAAGATCAGATGAATATCGAAATTACTCGAGGAAGATCTGATATTTATGATATTCTAACACACCTTACTTTTTTATTCATTGAATCTCACAAGATCAAAGAAAGAGTATTACTTTCTGATACTGGAAAAACTACCAGAGAATGGTCAAACTTAGAAGAAGTAGTTGTAAATAATACAGCTTTATCAGATAAGGAAATAGATGTTTTAATGGTTCACCTTGGAAGTATTTTAGGTAGAACTTATGATGAGGTTTATCAATCATACAAGACATTTTCGACAGATGAAAATCCACATCGTTTCTTTCATTTAATTTATTGGTTAGGTAAACTGGCCATCAATGAAGAATTACACGATAAAAAGAGATCCATTCGATTTAGCTCTGTATTATCAGAAGAAATAGGAAGACACTATCATGGCGAGCGTTGGGCAAATGATATTAAAGAGGTTCTTTTAAAAGAAGATTTAATTACACGACCAATTCACATTATTAGTGCGAATATGCATAGTGTATTAAACTCGATTTACGCAAAAAAAGCTATTCCAAAAGAGGCTGAGAAAAATGTAGGGTTTTCATTGTTTGAACTGTTAAGCAATAGCAATAGCAAAACGTTACAAACGGCCGTTAAGAATTTCGCTTCTGAGAATGGATTGTTCTACATCAAAGATCAATCAGGAACCAATATCAATGTGCAAGTTATTGATACAGGAAAAATTTCTTTCGATTCAGAATTTATTGCAGATAAAAACAAAGATAATGCTCCGGTTATTATTGTAATGGATTATGCTTTTGGTGAGCAAGCTTATGAAACAATGGATGAATTGTTAAAACCTTACAAAGAAGGAACAAACATTCATCATTTAAATGTTGATTCAGTTTCTATTATGGGTAAAGCCGGAATTTTAGAAGGAGGAAAAGGAGATATTATGATTCCTACTTCACATATTTTCGAAGGAACGGCAGATAACTATCCATTTAAAAATGAGTTAGCAAAAGAAGATTTAGAAGGATTTGGCGTAAAAGTATTTGATGGTGCAATGGTAACTGTGCTAGGAACCTCACTTCAAAATAAGGACCTTTTAAAATTCTTCCATGATTCTACTTGGAACGTTATTGGATTAGAAATGGAAGGAGCTCATTACCAAAAAGCAATACAATCAGCTTCTAGAATTAGAGGTAATATCAGTGAAAATGTAAAAGTAAGATATGCGTATTATGCTTCGGATAATCCATTAGAAACAGGGGCAACATTAGCCTCAGGAGGTTTAGGAATGAGTGGTGTTACTCCTACCTATGCAATTACACAAAAGATACTTGAACAAATATTAAAATAAGTTAGGATGTCAAAGCAAGTAAAAGACAACGAAGAAGTTGATTTAGGCTCTTTATTTATAATAATAGGTAAGGCTTTTTCTAAAGTAGGAAATTTTATTGCTTCTATTTTTAAAGGATTATTTAATTTTTTGATTGAGACTCTTTTATTTCTGAAAAGTAATAGCATTAAGATTGGGATTGCAACTTTGATTGGTGTAATTATTGGATTTTTCTTCGAGTTTAAGTCTGAAACACTTTACGAGGCGAACCTTTTTGTAAAACCGAATTTTAGCAGTTCAAGACAGTTATATAATAACATCAATTTTTATAACGATTTGGTAAAACAGAAAGAGGTTGAACAAATAAAAACTATTTTCAATATTACCCTTGAGGAGGCCAAATCACTTAAAAAGTTTGAAATAAATCCAATAGTTAACGAGAATGATATTCTAAACTCTTATGACGATTTAATTCAATCAATTGATACATCTACTGTAAAGAGTTATTCATATACAAAGTTTAAAAATGCTTTTACTCAATTCGATTATAAAATTCATGAGATAACAGTTAATGCTACAAAAAACAATGTTTTCGCTAAATTGGATAAAGCTATTATTGAATCAATTGTAAACAACGATTATTTTAAAACACTTAAAAAAACCAACAAGAGTAATTTGTTAAGAACAGATTCATTGTTGAGAAGGAATCTACAACAGGCAGATTCTCTTTATTACATATACAAAGAGGTATTAATCGAAGAAGCGAAGAAACCAAATTCATCAACAAGTATAAATTTATCAGGAAATACTCCTACATCCAACAACAAAGAACAAGAGTTGTTTAATGCTAAGATGAGGTTGAATGATAATTTAATAGATGTAAACAAAGATCTTTCTGAAAAATCAGAAGTAATAAATATAGTCTCTAATTTTGAACCAATTGGACACAAAGTTAAAGCGATTCAAAAAAACAAGGCATTTCAATTCGGGTTGTTAGGTTTTGTTTTAATGATAATTGCGCTGCTTCTATTAAAGTTAAATTCTTACCTAGACTCATATAAAACGAAGAAGGAATCGCATTAAACCTTTACAAAGATTATTAAACCAAAGAAATGAAAAAAGTAGCGTTAATTACGGGAATTACAGGGCAAGATGGTGCATATTTAGCAGAGCTTTTATTAGAAAAAGGATATATAGTTCATGGTATAAAAAGAAGAGCGTCTAGTTTTAATACACAACGTATAGATCATTTATATCAAGATCCACATACAACAAATAGAAATCTAATTCTCCATTACGGAGATATGACAGATGGAACAAATCTTATAAGAATTCTACAGGAAGTACAGCCAGATGAGATTTATAATTTGGCAGCCATGAGTCACGTTCACGTTTCTTTTGAAACACCAGAATATACTGCTAATGTTGATGGTTTAGGTACCTTAAGGTTATTAGAAGCAATTCGAATTTTAAAACTTGAGAACAAAACAAAAATTTACCAAGCATCTACATCTGAACTTTATGGAAAAGTACAGGAAGTTCCGCAATCTGAAACAACTCCTTTTTATCCTAGAAGTCCGTATGGTGTTGCAAAAATGTATGCCTATTGGATTACCGTAAATTATAGAGAAGCTTATAATATTTTTGGTTGTAATGGAATCTTATTTAATCATGAGTCTCCCATTAGAGGAGAAACATTTGTAACTAGAAAAATTACCAGAGCAGTTTCAAAAATTGCACATGGTTTACAAGATAAATTATACCTAGGAAATTTAAACGCTCAAAGAGATTGGGGACATGCAAAGGATTATGTTCGTATGATGTGGATGATTTTACAAGCAGACAAACCTGAAGATTGGGTAATCGCTACAGGTAAAACAACTACGGTTAGAGATTTTGTGAGAATGGCCTTCAATGAAATAGGTGTTGAGTTATCTTTTGAAGGAGAAGGAAAGGATGAGAAAGGAATTGTTAAATCATGCAACAATCCGAATTTTAATTTAGAAATAGGAAAAGAAGTTGTTTGTATAGACCCTCATTATTATCGTCCTACTGAAGTTGATTTATTAATTGGAGACGCGTTAAAAGCAAAAGAAAAGTTAGGTTGGATTCCTGAATATAAACTAGAAGATATGGTAAAAGAAATGATGGAAAGTGATTTAAAGTTAATGGAAAGAGAAACCTATTTACAAAAAGGAGGGCACGATATTTTAAATAATTATGAATAAATCTTCTAAAATATTTGTAGCTGGCCACAGGGGTTTAGTAGGAAGTGCAATCGTTAAGAATCTTCGAGAAAAAGGATTTACAAATATTGTTACAAGAACCCATAAAGAACTTGATTTAACTAATCAGGAAGCTACTGCGGACTTTTTTGAAAAAGAACATCCAGAATATGTTTTTCTGGCAGCTGCAAAAGTGGGAGGTATTATTGCAAATAATACGTATAGAGCTGATTTTATTTATGCTAATCTAATGATTCAAAACAATGTTATTCATCAGAGTTATAAGCATAACGTTAAGAAACTTCTTTTCTTAGGAAGCACATGCATTTATCCAAAAAATGCACCACAGCCGTTAAAAGAAACCTCATTATTAACTGATGAGTTAGAATATACCAATGAACCGTATGCGATTGCCAAGATTGCCGGAATTAAAATGTGTGAAAGTTATAACTTACAATACGGAACGAATTTTATTTCGGTAATGCCAACAAATTTATATGGTCCGAATGATAATTTTGATCTGGAAAAATCACATGTATTACCGGCATTAATTAGAAAAATTCACTTGGCAAAGTTATTATCTGAAGGAAAAAACACAGAGGTTATTAGTAATTTAAATGTAAGTTCTATTGAAGAAGCCAAAAGCTACCTACAAGATTTTGGTGTAAGTGAAAATAGTGTTGAAATTTGGGGCTCAGGAAAACCAAAACGTGAATTTTTGTGGAGTGAAGATATGGCGGATGCTTGTGTTCACATTATGGAAAAAGTTGATTTTAAAGAAACGATTAAAGATTTTAAAGGAGACATTAAAAACACACATATAAATATTGGTACTGGTAAAGAAATCTCTATTAAAGAACTTGCTGAATTAATAAAACTAAAAATAGGTTACCAAGGAAAATTAGAATTTAATACTGAAAAACCTGATGGAACCATGAGAAAGGTTACGGATGTTTCTAAATTAAATAATTTAGGTTGGAAACATGCTGTTGAACTGAGTGAAGGAATAGATAAGATGTACAATTGGTACAAGAATCAGATGGTATGAATAGAAGAAATATCATCTTCAAAAATGTTTCTTTAAGCCTTATTTTTAAAACAGTAAATATGGGAGTAGTTTTTTTAACTATCCCAATTTTACTTGAGTATTTAGATAAAGAACAATACGGTGTTTGGGCAACGTTATTTTCATTGGTAAATATCATTTTTTTTGTTGACGGAGGAATTGGGAATGGTTTAAAAACCAAGCTTTCGGAAGCAATTAGCAAAAATCATATTGTACTAGCAAGACAATATATATCCACTGCATATTTTTCTATTTTTATAATAGCAATTGTCGTTTTTTTAATCGGTTTAATAGCTATATACAATATTAATCTTCAGAGTTTATTTAATACAACTTTAAATACAAATGAGTTAAGAATAGTGTTAACTTCGTTACTAAGTTTGGTAAGTTTAGGCTTCTTATTGAGTTTGTATAAGTCGCTCTTTTATGCTACACAAAAAGCAGCAAAGGTTGAGTTATCCATGCTTATTTATCAAGTACTAATATGTATTACCTTATTTTTATGTGTTAAGTTCTTTGAAAGAAGCTTGCTCTTTGTAGCATTAATCTATGGAATTTCAAATGTTTTAACAGGCCTTGTTTTTACAGTTTTATTCTTTAAAAGAAGAAAGGATTTGGTCCCTTCAATCAGATTTTTTTCGCGCTCAAAAATTAACGACTTATTGGCTTTAAGCATGGGCTTTTTTGTAATACAACTATGTATGATAGTCATTTTTACTACTGATAATTTGATTATTGCAAACCAAATTCATCCATCGGAAGTAACTAGTTACGATATTGTATATAAACTGTTCCAAGTATTAATAATGTTATCATTAATTGCGCAAGATCCACTATGGGCTTTATATACTGATGCATATCAAAAAGGTGACTATCATTGGATTAAGAAAACGATCTTTCGACTAAATAAGTTATTTCTACTTTTTTTAATAGTTCTTTTAGCTTTGTACTTTGTAGCTAACTCAATCATAAAAATTTGGACACAAAAAGATCTTGAAATCTCGCAATCGCTTTTGGTTTTAATGGCAGTTTTCGCTGGTATTCGAGTGTATGGCATTATTTACATGAACTTTTTAAATAGTATTGGAAAAATTAAAATACAAATGTGGTTGTATATTTTTGGTGCTCTTATAAATATTCCGATTTCTATTTATTTAGTGAATACTACTACATTAGGAAGCGGCGGAGTTATTTTAGGAACGTGTATAAGCATAGTAAGTTTATCTGTATTATTACCAATTCAAACCTTTAATATTTTAAAGCGAAATGAGATTAATTGAAATTATTAGAAAATTAATTAATCCTCTGGGTATGGATTTACAAATACATCCTACTCAAGATTTAAGAAGAAGATTAAAGTTATTTAATCATTTTGGTATTACTAAAATTTTAGATGTTGGAGCGAATGCAGGGCAATATGCTCAAGAGAATTTTAAACTAGGTTTTAAAGGGCATATAATTTCTTTTGAGCCGTTGAAAAATGTATATCAAGAACTAGAAAAAAAAGTTATTAAAAGTAGAAATTGGAACAGCTTTAATTATGCCTTAGGAGATGAGAATAAAGAAATAGAAATCAATGTTTCAGAAAATACCTTTAGTAGTTCAATTCTGGAAATTTTACCAAGTCATGTAGAAAGTGCTCCAAATTCAAAATTCATAAAAAAAGAAGATATTATTGTTAAAAAGCTTGATGATATTTATGAAGATTTAGTTGAAGAGAAAGAGGTAGTATTATTAAAAATAGACGTTCAAGGATTTGAAAAACAAGTTTTGGAAGGAGCAATAGAATCTTTAAAAAAGATCAAAGGAATACAAGTAGAAATGTCTGTAGAAGAGCTGTACCAAGGAGAAATGATTTTCTCTGAAATGATTTCTTACCTTAACGAAAAAGGATTTTCTTTACATAGTTTAGAAAATGGTTTTTATAACGAAAACACAGGGAAACTTTTGCAGGTTGACGGAATCTTTTTTAGAGAATAAAAAATGAACAAACAGTTATTAGCATCGGTAATTACAGTTAGTTTTAATAGTGAAAAAACTATTGAGGCGACAATCAAATCAGTATTAAATCAAAATACGACTGATTTTGAATACATTATTATTGATGGGAATTCTACTGATACAACTGTTGAAATTATAAAATCATACCAAGAAAAGTTTGGTGAAAAAGGAATAATCTATAAATGGATTAGTGAACCGGACAAAGGAATTTACGATGCTTTTAATAAAGGAGTCGAAAAAGCTAAAGGACAATGGATTTCTTTTTTAGGTTCTGATGATATGTATTTAGAGAATGCACTAAATCATTATTTTGAAGCATTAAATACTGTTTCTGAAACGACAGATTTCGTCCATTCCAACGTTAGTTTAGCGAATAGAAAGTTGTTTTCTGGAAAATGGAAATGGAGTGAATTTAAAAGGAGAATGACAATTCCGCATGTTGGAGCCTTTCACAATAAGAACTACTTCGAAAAGTATGGTTTATTCGACACAAGCTACAAAATTGCTGGTGATTATGAAGTTTTACTAAGAGCAAAAGAAAAATTAGAAACGTATTGGATGGATAAAACAACAGTTTTAATGTCTGATGGAGGTGTAAGTAATCTTCAAATTAAAAACACATACTTAGAAACTACTCGAGCAAAAATAGCGTCAGGAGGAGTAAGTGTTTTTATTGCCAAGTTCGATTACTATACATGGATGTTTAAGGGTTGGGTAAAAAAAATGATCTATGCGATTATTGGATAAATATTTAATATTCAGCAGTATTTTTGCACTCTTTACTGAAGATTTTTCTTTTCATTACGGAATAGATTTAAAGCTGTTTTATATAATACTATTATTAAACTTTGTCATTTTAGCTTTTACGAAAAGAATTACAATTCATAAAAACCTGCTTATTTTACTTGGTTTTTTTTTGATTCATGGTTTAGTGTTTTATTTATGGAGATTAAACCCAATTAAATCTCTGATTGCTCAACTAATAGGCGTTAGTATTTCTAGTATTTACTATTACAATTTTTTAAAGGAATATGGTAGTTCAAAATTGTTTAGAGTATATAGTCAGTTTTCATTCTACATTGCAATTTTAGCAATACCAATGTTTTATCTTGGTATTAATTCCTTTTCTCCATACAGATTAAATGGAATTCTATCTGAACCTGCACATTATGCAGCAATTATGTTACCAGCTACATATTATTTTTTTCGAGAAAGAAAGTATATTAAGCTTTTAGTAATAGTTCTAACAATCTTTTTATCTAGATCATCAATTGGTTTTATTGGTTTGGCTCTTATTTTGGTAGTACCGCTTTTAAAAGCAAAGTTTTTTATCAAGTATTCATGGATTGTGCTAGTACTACTTATTATAAGTGGCTTCTATTTAAAAAATGAATGGAATAAACCAGTTGATGAAAATAACGGGAATCAATTGGTTAGACGGTTAAAAGAAACTAATAAATCATTGCGGGCTGTAGCAACAGGAAAATTTGATAAGTATACCAATTTGAGTTCCTATGCTTTTTTAAGTAATAGTTTTATAACCAGACAAGTTTTTTTAAATAATCCTTTAGGAACCGGATTAGGAAGTTACCATCATGAATATGATAAGTATTATAGTGAATTAAGTCCGCCTGAATATCTTATCCAATTAAAGCAATCAAAAATTAACAGAACTGATGCTAACTCATTATTCCTAAGAATGGTGGCAGATTTTGGTTTGTTTTCTTTGTTGTTTTTTGGATACTTTTTTTATAGATTATTGAGAGTTTTTTCGGATGAAAATAAAGTGAAAGAGCAAAGCACTTCTTTTTATTTAATGGTAAAACTTATTAGAGAAGGACATTATTTTCCTCCCGAATTTTATTTCTTTTTATTAATTTTTTTAAAGGATTTTGATGAAGATACTGCACATAGTTGAAGATTTTTCTATTAAAAGTGGAGGCCTAAGAACTGTGGTTCTAAACTTAGACTTTTTCCTTAAACAAAATGGATTTGAGTCGTATATTCTTTCTTCTGACAAGGAGAAAGGAGATAATATCTTTACAGTGTCTTCAAACAATGGTTGGTTGTATTCAAAAGAATGGAAACATAAAATAAAAGAGATTGTAGACGCCTATAATATCAATGTAATTCATGTTCATGGAGTATGGTTATATCCACAACTAATAGGAGCTAAATTTGCGGTTAAAAACAATATTCCGTTAGTTCTTAGTTGTCACGGTATGTATCAACCTTGGTTGTGGAAGAAAGGAACACTTAAGAAAAAAATATATCTCAACTTAGTAAGTAAAAAATGGTTTAAAAAATCTAGTTTAATACATTCAATTACTTCCGATGAAACTCAAAATATTAAAAAGTATTTTCCAAAAAACAACTATTTTGAAATACCAAACCTGATTTCATTTACGGAAAATCAAAAGGTTCCTGAATTTGAAGAAAAGTACATTTTGTATTTAGGAAGATTGAACAAAACTAAAGGGATAGATTTATTATTAAAGGCCTTTGCTCAACTAAATCTAGAAGATGTAAGCTTAAAAATTGCTGGTGGTTTTAATGAGTATAAGCCAGAACTTGAAAAGTTAATAAATGAGTTAGGAATTCAACGGAAAGTAAACTTTTTAGGAGAGGTTAAAGGAAACGAGAAAACAACATTAATTCAAGAGGCTTGGGTAATGGCAAGTCCAACTTTTTCGGATGTTATTGGAATGGTGAATTTAGAAGCGGCGTTACATAAAACACCAATAATAACTACTTATAAAACAGGTTTACATAAAGATTGGAATACAAATGGAGGTTTTTTAATTAACCCGAATGTTAATGAACTAAAAGACAAACTTGAAGAAGCGATAAATTGGAGTGCAGAAAAACGTTTATTACACGGACAACAACTGTTTAACTTTGCGAAACAAAATTACTCATGGAATGAGCAGTTTTTTAAGTGGGAAAAACTTTATAATTCGATATTAAAACAAGAAAAAAAATGCTGAATAAAATAACAAAAGGTTGTTTCATATTACTCGCAACTATTCCTTTGTTAAAAGAGAATTTTAATTCAATGATTATTATTCTTTGTGTGCTTTTTACTTTAATAAGCTTTTTTACTAAAAAAGAAAAAGTAATGCCTAAAAAAAGCACATTTTTGCTTATGGCTCCTTTTTTTATGTTTTTGATTTATGAGATATTTTCAGGAAGCATGAATGATAAAACAATATCTAAATGTTTACCATTTCTAATATTCCCAATTATATACGACATAGGCTCTTCAAACCTTTCGATAGATAAAGATTTAAGAAGAAAAACACTATTCGCATTTCAAATAAGCACCTTGTTACAAAGCATAATTTATGTGGTGTTTTTTTTAATCAATAATCCAATTAATAAATTTTTCGCATCAGATAATAACATTCCTTTTTTTAGAGAATATGTAGCAGGTCATTATTGGTTTAATATACACCCAACCTATTTTAGTTCTTTTCTTTTAGTAAGCTTTACTGTTTCTTTAATTGCTCTATTTTACAACAAAGAGAAGAAGTTATTTGATATTATAAATAGCTTTTTAATGGTGTTTTTTATTCTTCTTTTTGCATCAAGAATGATATTTATTTTGATGCTTCTAACCTTTTTAGGTGTATTAGGTCTGAGAATTTTAAAAGCCAATAGAAAACAAAAAACAATTATAGTTTCTAGCTCAATTGTTATCGGGTTACTATTGATTTATCCTTTCCAAAAAATGCTAGGAAAACGATTAAAGGAAATAACAACTGAAATTAACAAACCCGTTTCTGGAGAGTATTATAACTCTACAAACACCAGAGTTGTGATTTTTCAATGTACATATAGCTTATTAAAAAATCTTCCGTTTTTTGGTTATGGAGATAGTCTTCAAAAAGAATTAGATACTTGTTATAAAGAGAATTACCCGAACAGTGTTTTTTATAAGAAACAACAGTTTAATACTCATAACTACTACTTACATCTTATTGGTTATGGAGGATGGTTGTTTTTTGTCGTTTTTATGTTATTTCTTTTCTATGTTTTCAAACGAATAAAAGGCTCAGTTTTGGGCATAATTTTAGTATTTCAATTTTTAATTATTAACCTAACAGAAAATTATTTATCAAGACATTACGGTATAGTTTTATTCTGTTTTATCACATCGTTACTTATCTTTACCGACGTAAAAAATAAGAAGATTACAGTTTGAAAAATATAACTATAATTACCCCTTTCTTTTTTCCTGAACCTATTTCTACTGGAAAGTTTAATACCGAAATGGCGATTGCTCTTAAAAAAAGAGGACATAATGTTCGTGTTTTATGTTTTCATCCGTTTTATCCTAGTTGGAAAATACAGAAAAGCACAGATAGTCTTGAAGGAGTTGAAATCATAAGAGGTGGAAGACTTTTAAAATTCACCAATAATGCAACAATTCGCAGGGTAATTTTAGAGCTGAGTTTTACGTTTTTCTTATTAAGAAACATATCGAAATTAAGAGGAAATACTGATATTGTCATTCCTGTTTTTCCTCCTAGCTTAGGGTTTTTAGCAGCAAAATTATTTCTTAAGAAAAGAACTAAAAAAGTAGGAATGGTTCATGATTTACAAGAAATCTATGCAAACCAAAAAACAAGCCTTGTAAGTACTATTATTTCTAAACTTATTCATATAGTAGAAAAAGGATGTTATAAATCTTGTGATACGTTAATTTTCTTATCTGAAGAAATGAAAAATACTGCGCAAGAAATATACAAACTGCCTTCTTCTAAACTAAAAGTACAGTACCCTTTTGTCACTATCAATTCAGAAAGTAAAACCAATGATTTAGAAGAAATATTACCTGGAAACTTTAAACATATTGTATATTCAGGAGCTTTAGGAGAAAAGCAACATCCAGAAGGTCTTTATGAGTTGTTTGATTCTTGTAGTAAAACGTTAACTGGAGTTATGTTTCATATTTTTTCTCAAGGAAACCATTTTGAATTATTAAAAGAAAAAAACAGAAATAACAAAATTCAATTTCACCCTCTAGTTCCAAAGAACAATATAGAAGAATTATATCAGAGGAGCCATATTCAAGTTGTACCTCAGCTTCCAGGAACTTCTAAAGGATCATTACCATCAAAATTACCAAACTTATTAGTTAGCGGTGTAAATGTATTATGTATTACAGATGAGGGAAGTGAAATACAAGAATTGTTTGAAAAAAATAACTTTAAAACAATTATAACATCTTGGGATACCGAAAAAATTAAGAATATATTTGAAAAGTTATTGCTAGAAGATAACAACAACGGCCATCAAATAGAAATAAGTAATCAGTTATTTCAGATGGACTCTATGATTGATAAAATATTAAATTAATAGAAGTATTGGTTACTAAGCTTTTTAAAAACACTACGGCTTTACTTATGTTAGTAGACTTGCTACTAATAAATATTGTTGTGTTTTTTGTTTTTGAAAAAGTACATCAAAGTTTACAATTCCATGCGTATATTTCTATTTTTTGGTTAATAACATCTGTTATTACCAACTATTACAAAGTATATCGATTTACCAATGTATATAGATTACTGAAGCTCACAGTAGTCCAGGCTCTTTTTTTTATACTTGGTTTTTTTGCCTATTTCGGAATTTTTAAAGAAGGAGAAATTGTAAACACTCAATTTAAAACCTTAGTGATTACTTTGGGTTCTTTAGCTTTAATTAAAGTAGCATTTTTTATTTTACAAAAAAAGATTAGACAATCTGGAAGTAATTTCAAAAGAGTCATCTTTTTTGAAAAAGATGATACGGCTAAAAAAATGATAAAGCTTTTTCAAAATAAATCAAGTTTAGGATATTCTTACTTAGGTTTCTTCTCAAGTAAGATCTCAGAAGACACAAACTATTTAGGAAATGAGGAAGACTTTTATGGTTATTTAAAGGTTGAAAAAGTAGATGAAGTTTATGCTACATTGTCTCATTTAAAAAAATCTCAACTTAAAAAATTGACCAAATATTCTAGTTTACATAACATTACTTTAAAGTTGATTCCAGACTCTAAAGAATTTTATAGTAAAAGTAGAAATGTTGAGTTTTATGATGAAACATTAAAAGTATTAAGTGTAAAAAAGCTTCCATTTGATTTACCAGAGAACAAGATTATTAAACGTGCTTTTGATATTATTTTCTCTTCATTTGTATGCTTATTTATTATTTCGTGGTTATACCCGATTTTATGGGTTTTAATTAAACTAGAGTCAAAAGGTCCCGCAATTTTTAAACAAGAAAGAGAGGGTTTTAATGGTGAAGAGTTTGTGTGTTATAAATTCAGATCTATGAGAATGAATAACCAGGCAGATAAAATTCACGCAACTAAAAATGATAGCAGAGTAACTAAAATTGGTAGTTTTCTCAGAAAAACAAGCTTGGATGAAATTCCGCAATTTTTTAATGTATTGTTAGGAAGTATGAGTGTAGTTGGTCCACGTCCTCATTTAGAGAGTTTAGCCATTGAATATCAAAAAGACGTAGATAACTATTTAGAAAGACACGCCGTAAAGCCTGGAATTACGGGATTGGCACAGATAAGTGGGTATCGAGGAGAGATTAAAAAGAAATCAGATATTAAAAATAGAGTGCGATTAGATATTTTTTACATCGAAAATTGGTCGTTTATGTTAGATGTGAAAATTGTTGTAAGCACAGTTCTAAGTATTTTTAAAGGAGATGAAAACGCATACTAATGCATCATAAGATTCAAATATCTGCCACCATTGTATTGTATAAAGAGCAAGAAGAAGTCTTACTTCGAGCTGTTCATTCTTTTCTAGGAACTTCATTAACCAAACATCTCTTTTTAGTTGATAATTCTCCGAAACCTTTATTAAATCGGTTTCTGCAAAATCATCCTGAAATTACCTATATTTTTAATGAGAAAAACCTAGGCTTTACCAAAGCACAGAACCTCATAATTCACCAAATTGAAGAGCACTCGAAATATCATTTAGTACTGAATCCAGATACTAACTTTACTTCAGAGATTTTGGAAGAATTGGTAAATGAGTTGGAGCGAAACGAAGAGGTAGCTCTTATTGCTCCTGCAGTAAAATTTCCTAATGGAAGCCATCAATATTCTGTTCGAAAATACCCTTCATTTTTTGATTTAATAATTAGAAAGTTCAATATTTATAAAAGTAGGATTCACAAAGGAGAGTATAGAAACATAGATTTATCGAAACCTTTTTATCCTGATGCAATTCATGGAAGTTTTTTGTTATTCAAAACCAAAGATTTTATAAATATTCAGGGATTCGATGAACGATATTTTATGTACTTAGAAGATATCGATATCTGCAAAAAGATAGATACATTGGGTAAGAAAAAATTATATTACCCAAAGGTTTATATTACTCATGTTCTTAGGAAAGAATCAGCTAAAAGCAGTAGGTTGTTTTTCTATCATTTCTCATCTGCAGTGAAGTATTTTTTAAAATGGTTATAGCTATATTTGCAGCTCAATAACACACAACACACACATGAATATTTTAGTTTTAGGTTCTGGAGGAAGAGAACATGCTTTTACACACAAGCTATTACAGAGTAAAAAAATCAATAAACTTTTTGTAGCTCCTGGAAATGCAGGAACAAATGAAATCGCAATAAATATTGAAATTAATCCAACGGATTTTAACGCGATAAAAAAAGTAGTACTAGAGCAAGATATTAACATGGTTGTAGTGGGACCAGAAGCTCCTTTAGTTGAAGGTGTACATGATTTCTTTTTAGCAGATGATGAGTTAAAATCAATCCCAGTTATTGGCCCTAAAAAAGACGGGGCTTTATTAGAAGGAAGTAAAGATTTTTCAAAGCAGTTCATGGAAAAACACAATATTCCAACTGCAAAGTACCAATCATTCACAAGCGAAACTTTAGAAGAAGGATATGCCTTTTTAGAAACCCTAAATCCACCGTTTGTTTTAAAAGCTGACGGATTAGCAGCAGGAAAAGGAGTGCTAATTTTAGATGATTTATCAGAAGCAAAAGCTGAGCTAAAAGAAATGCTTACAAATCAAAAATTCGGAGCAGCTTCTGCAACAGTTGTTATCGAGGAATTTTTAAAAGGAATTGAATTGTCTGTTTTTGTTTTAACAGATGGAAAAAATTATAAAGTATTACCATCAGCAAAAGATTATAAGCGAATTGGAGAAGGAGATACTGGTTTAAATACAGGAGGAATGGGAGCCATTTCGCCAGTTCCATTTGCAAATGATGATTTCCTATCTAAAGTTGAAGAACGAATTATAAAACCAACTGTAAACGGGTTACAAAAAGATGGCATTGATTATAGAGGTTTCATTTTTATTGGATTGATGAATGTAGCTGGAGATCCTTTTGTTATTGAATACAATGTTCGTATGGGAGACCCTGAAACAGAAGTTGTTTTGCCAAGAATCGAATCTGATTTATTAGAGTTATTTGAAGGAGTGGCGAATCAAAACCTTGAAGAAAAAAGCTTTAGTGTTACTGACAAAACAGCTACTACTGTAATGTTAGTTTCTGGCGGTTATCCTGAAGCGTATGAAAAAGGAAAAGAAATTGCAGGTTTAGAGAATGTTGAAGGTTCCTTAGTTTTTCATGCAGGAACAAAAAATGACGGGGATAAAATAGTTACAAATGGAGGACGTGTAATTGCGGTTACATCTTTTGGAGATACGATTGAAGAAGCATTAAAAATCTCGTATAACAATATCGATAAAATCTCATTTGAAAAAATCAACTACCGAAAGGATATTGGTTTTGATTTGAAAGCATAAATATAAAACAAAAGCTCCTTAGAATTCTAAGGAGCTTTTGTTTTATAAATTGTCAATTAGTGAGTTATACTCCCTCTAAAAATTATTTGGAAACTTTTTAAATTTTACCATTCCGAAAGTACTTGTTGTAGTCAATCCATACTTGTCGTACATCTGAATACTTTGTATATCTCCCCATCTAGAAGTATGAAATATTTTTCTCCAATTATTACCGTTGTCGGTACTTATATACCTAGATTTTAAATCTATATTATTAGTATTTGTAAGATATTGATGTAGAATAAATTGATCTCCTCCTAAATATTCAACAAAAATGTTATCATTGGTTGGAATCCCTAAATTATAGGCTGTCCAAGTCTTTCCATAATCTGTGCTTTTGTATATCTTTTGTTCAGCGCTGGAGTAAAAAGCACCATTGTTTTTATAAAATTTTGGTGTAATAAATGTGTTATCAAAATTGTTGTAATAATTGGTTTTACCACCAAAAGTAGTTTCACTCACTCCATCATCATTTATTCTGATAATATAATTTTGATTCTGAGGAGCAATTATTATAGAATTGTCATCTAAAACTTCGAAAGTATCGATTGTTTGACTTTGGTATACTGGGTTTAAATAAGATGTATTATTCAATTCAGGATATAAATTTTGTAGCGGTGTTACAACTTCATTTAAAACTTGAAACATTTCTCCTGAACTTGTCATTACATAGACTAAACTTTCTGAAATGAATTTAATTTTACTTATACCAGAGCTGTTAATATCTTCATGTTTAATACTGAACAAAAAACTTTTATTGTTTATATCTCCATTAAAAGAATAAATGTCATCAGCTAAACTATAATCAGTACTACTTAAAATATATCCTGAGTTTTCATCAGCATAGTAAATACGGTTATAGTTATCAGAATTATCAGAAGGTAAATTAACAATATTATTATAATTGTTGATTAGTTTGAATCTTCGATTAGTATTGTCATCGTAACAAAAGGCAATATTATCATTTAGTATTTGGGATACCTCGGAATATCGATAAATACTTCCGTTATTTTCGAATTTGTAAGGGATATAGCCAAACAAATTAAAGTTAATAGGTTCCGTATCAGAATTGAAATAAATAGTTGCTATCTCGTCATACAAAAAAGGGACAATAAATTTAATTTCCGTATCACTCTTAGAAATCACTTCTGGTTCTGTACTAAAAATAGGATCAATACTTTCATTATAAATACTAATTTTTCCTAGTTCATTTAGATTTGTTCCTTTAATTGTTAGGGTATCTCCTATAAAACTGTTATAAGAAGAAATGGAAAATTCAGGCTTTGGTTTTATTGTTTCTTCATTTGAGCAGCTGGAAATGAAAATAACAAATACTAAAAAGAAAAAGTAATACTTCTGATTCATAGATTTTTTTAAAACAAAGGTATAACAAAACCAACATAGAGAAGAATTTTAATATTATAAAATATGACGTTGTTTTTTGTTTCAAAAAGAATATTAAAAATCTAAATAATTCATAGTAACATTTACTCAAATTTAAGAACTTAAATAAGCACCTACAGTTAGGTTTAAGAAACTGTTTTTACTATAAAAAGCAAGGTTCAATCTATGCTTTCTGTTAAAGTATCGTTATAGTTATACTAAAATTCTAAAAGCAAAAAGATTAATTGTTAATGTTGTTATAAATTAAGTTAAACAAATAATAGAAAAACATGTTTAACGTATAAGATGAATAAAAAAATTATAATCAACCATATAGTTACGAAAAAGAAATGAAGCTACATCCCCACTTTTTTACAGGCGCTCTTTTATGTATAATCTTTATTTTGTTGCCCAGTAATCTAAACTCGCAAGCAAGTAAAGATTATAAGTTAGCACAATTGGTTATAAAACAATACTTCAAAAATAACGTTCCAAAATCGTATGTGCTTGTCTCAATTGAGAATAAAGAATATCTAATTATTGAAAAGAATAAACTTTTAAGCAGCAAGTCTAAAATTGATAATGACAATACTGTTTTAAATCGTGCTTTCAATCGGCATATTTATCATAAAAACTATATTAATTGGGATTCTGATTATGCTATTTTCAGAAATGCTTTTTCTGCAGGAAAACCAATGTATTTTTATTATCAAAGTGAAGATGGAACCTTGTATGGAGAAACAAATTTAAGTACCATTGTTCATCCAAATCCAATAGATGTTTCTGTTTTCGGATATGTATTAAATGAACTTTCAAACAATATAAATTAAAAGGAGTTTAAATAACAACAAAGTTATAGATCAGGAACTCTCATCTTTTATTTTTTTCATCATAATCGTATTTTTACAAATGTGAAATATGCAATTATTGACATAGAAACAGATGGTGGTGTAAAAATTACAGAGATAAGTATTTTTGTTTTTGATGGAGAACAGGTTGTAGACGAATTTACAACCCTGATAAATCCGGGAACTTTCATTCCAACATATATTACACGGCTTACAGGTATTAACAATTTCATGGTAAAAGATGCACCACGATTTGAAGAGGTTGCCAAACGAATTTACCAGATAACTGAAGGTTGTGTTTTTGTAGCTCACAACGTAAATTTTGATTATGGAATTATAGGTAAAGAATTCAAATCGTTAGGACTTACGTATCGCAGAAAAAAGTTATGTACAGTTCGTTTATCGCGAAAATTACTACCTGGTAAAAGATCTTATAGTCTTGGGAAATTGTGTATTTCTGAAGGAATAGAAATTAAAGCGCGACATAGGGCAAGAGGAGATGCTGAAGCAACGGTAATTTTATTCAAAAAACTATTAGCAATAGACAGTGCAAACGATTTTGAAGTAATTAATTCATTTTTAAATCCGCGCTCAAGAGAAGCAACATTACCGCCACTTTTACCTAAGAAAGTTTTTGATGGTTTATCAGAAAAGCATGGAGTCTATTATTTTTGGAATAAAGACAAGGAGGTAATTTATGTAGGAAAAGCGAATAATATAAAACAACGAGTTGTTAGTCATTTTCATGATAAAAAGAAACGTGAAATAGAAATGTGTTTAGCAACTGCAAACATAACTTTTACCGAAACGGGAAGTGAATTAATTGCCCTATTGGAGGAATCAGCAGAAATAAAAAGATTGTATCCAAAGTTTAATAGAGCTCAAAGAAGAACAGCATCAAATTATGGGCTGTTCAGTTATAAAGACCGAAAAGGAATAATGCATTTGGCTTGGAACAATGTAAAAATGATTAGTCAACCTTTAATGAAGTTTTACTCTGTTTCTCAAGCGAGAAGTTTCCTCGAGTATTTATGCAAAGAGTTTGAGTTATGTCCTAAATATTGTCATTTACAAACCAATGTAAGCAGTTGTTTTCATTATCAAATAAAGCAGTGCAAAGGAGTTTGTAGGGAAGAAGAAGACGTTGAAGAATATAACAATAGAGTACTAGAAGCGATAGCTTCAATTTCTTTTGAAACAGATAATTTTATTATTAAGGAAGAAGGAAAAACGAAAGATGAATTTAGTTACGCGTTAGTTTTAAATGGAGCATACGAAGGATACGGTTATATGCGTAAAACAGAAAATTCTATCACCTCAAAAGTATATTTAGAACACTTAAAACCGCAAAAAGATAATCAAGATATTCGACGTATTTTAAACTCTCATTTAAGAAAGAAACCAGAATCAATTTATTATTTAGAACATAAAGAATTAGGTAGCCTATTTTAAATATGAACAAGAATAAATTTACATTGCTTATGAAATACATAACTATTATTGTTTTTCTTATTTCCAGTAGTTTAACTTTTTCTCAATCAAGAGTAAGGGATAATTGCACTTCAACGTTTGAAAGTTTTTTTGAAAAGTTCTCGATTAATGAAAAGTTTCAAAAGGAAAACATAAAATATCCTTTAAAATTGACTTATGTTAAAGATTTAGAAACAAGTTCAATTGAAACCAAAGTTTATAAAAATCAAACTGAATGGAAGTTCATAGATTTCACTGAAGATTCAAAAGCTAAAGATAGAGAGTATGATCAATATGAAGTAATAATAGTAACAAGTAACCAGAAAAAATTATACAAACTAATTGGAATTGATAATGGAATTAATGTTGTGTATCAGTTTGAGAGAATAAAAGGATGTTGGAAATTAACTTTAATAAAAGATGAGTCAGCTTAATTTTTTAAGTAGCCTTTTCTAAAGTAAATGAAAACTCAGAACCTTCACCAAAAGTACTTTTAAGTAAAATGGTTTCGTTATGTGCTTCAATAATGTGCTTAACAATAGATAAACCTAAACCAGAACCACCTTGTTCTCTTGATCTACTTTGGTCGACCCTGTAAAAACGCTCAAACAGTCTAGGGATATGTTCTTGTTTAATTCCCTCACCGTTATCAATAATTTTAATAACGTACTTGTTTTCGTTATAAGCTTCTACAGAGGCTGTTGTAACTCCACCTGCTTTTCCATATTTAATGGAGTTTACAACTAAGTTAATTAGTACTTGCTCTATGCGTTCAACATCACCTTTTACAAAAATTGGGAATTCGTAAAGTTTATCAAAAACCAATTTTATATTCTTTTTCTTAGCTTTCATTTCAAACAAATCAAATACCGTTTGAATTAATTCCAGAATATTAAAAGGCTCAATTTTCATTTTCATTCCATCCGTTTCTAATTTGGCAATCATATCCAAATCTTTAACGATAGAAGTTAAACGTTCTACTCCTTTATTTGCTCGTTCTAAATATTTATCACGAATTACTTTATCTTCAGCAGCACCTTCAATTAAAGTTAAAATATATCCTTGAACAGTAAACAGAGGGGTTTTTAATTCGTGAGCAACATTTCCTAAAAAATCTCTACGAAAAGAATCTCTCTCAGTTAAGTTAGCAATTTCTTCTTTTTTATCTTCTACATAATCCTGAACGGTTTTAGTAAAAGCCTCGATGTCGGTTGTTACCTTATCGCGTTTTAAATCCTCAACATCTAGAATAGAAATATCTTTATATAGTTTTTTAACTCTTTGATAAATAAAGTGCTCCGCTCTGTATTGAATTACAAAGAATGAAATAATAAAAAGAATAATTCCAAAAATAATTATGGATACTAAACCAAGCGATTGGAAAAAGTATAGGTATGAAAAAACGGCAATAGTTACCGATAATATTGTTAAGTATAACGCTGATATAAATGCGTAATTATATGTCTTTTTTAGTTTTTTCATAAAAAGCAAGAATGCCCTTTAAGGGGCAAACTCATAAATAATAATATAAAAATTAACTGATTATTTGTCGGTGTCAAGCACAAACTTATAACCCACTCCTTTTACTGTTTTAAAGTAGTGATCGCCAATTTTTTCTCTTAGTTTTCGAATATGTACATCAATGGTTCTTCCTCCTACAACAACTTCATTTCCCCAAACGCTATCTAAAATAGTTTCCCTTTTAAACACTTTTCCAGGTTTTGAAGTCAATAAAGAGAATAACTCAAATTCTTTTCTTGGTAATGTAATTTTCTCTTCTCCTTTAAACACTACATACTCATCTCTATTAATAAGAATATCACCAATTTTAGTAGTTACTTCAGAAACAGTATCGGTTTTTAAACGTCTTAAAAGCGATTTAATTTTACTAACCAAAACCTTAGGTTTAATTGGTTTTGTAATGTAGTCATCAGCACCAGCGTCAAAACCAGCAACTTGAGAATAATCCTCTCCTCTAGCAGTTAAGAAAGAAATGATTACGTTTTCTAAAGGTTTAATATTTCTTATTTTTTCACAAGCTTCGATACCGTCCATTTCCGGCATCATTATATCTAACAAGATTAAATGAGGAGTAATTTTTCGCGCTATTTTAACACCTTCTGCTCCGTTAGTTGCTGTAAAAACCTGATAACCTTCTGATCTAAGATTGTAACCAACAATCTCTAAAATATCTGGTTCATCATCAACTAATAAAATCTTAATGTCGTTAGTATTCATAGGTTTAAATTTGATTTAAAATCAACCCAAAAGTAACGATTTAATAACAAAAATGGTTAATGGCACTTTAACTTAATGTTGATTTAATATTAATAATAATTTATTGAATCATTTTAAAAAAGAGATACTTAACAGTAAATTAATCTAAAAAAACTAACAATAAGTCAGATAATTCCCTAATTTTGAGAGCTTCTTTTAAATTAAATGAAAATATGAGAAAAAATTACTTTTTAAGTTTAACATTACTGTTTTTAATGAATACAGTATTTGGTCAAACTACACTTTTCCAAGAATCTTTTGAAACAGGAAATAGTGGTACTTCTTCTATAACTTGTAACGATGGTTCAGGAGATTTCTTTACAAGAACTGACGGTAGTGATATAGGTTCTTTCTATGAAGTATCTGGTCAAGATGGCAGCTTCTATTTTGCAGCTATGGACATAGATGCAACTGAATGTGGTGCTGGTAATGATATTCAAACGTTAACTTTTGATGATATTGATATTTCAGGTGCAACAAACTTGAATTTAGCTTTATTATTAGCAGAAGACCAACCTAGTGATACTAATTTTGATTGGGATGGTGGCGATTTATTTTACGTCGAGGTTGATTATGACAATTCTGGAAGTTTTACGAAAGTATTACAGTTTGCTACTAATGCAGCTTCAGGATTTAATGTTTCTGCACCAATGCAAGACACTGATTTTGATGGTATCGGTGATGGACAAGCTTTGACAGCTGCCTTTTCGGAATTTATTATTTCTCTAGGAACAGGTAATCTTATTGATGTTAGACTTGTTTTTGACGGCCTAGGTGCAGGTGATGAGGATATTGCAGTAGATAACATAAGACTGGTTGATGGTGCAATTACTTCACCACCAACATTGGCAATCTCGTCTCCATCCGATAATACTACTTTTTCTCCTGAAACTACTAGTGTTGATGTAGCACTTTCAGTTAATAACTTTAACGTAGCTGCTGGTGGAGCAGGAGATGGTTTTATTAAATACACCGTGAATTCTGGAACTCCTACAGATAAATTTGACACAACAGATATTGCATTAACATCATTAACTCCTGGTGCTTATGCAGTAACTGCGGAATTAGTTGATAATTCTGGAGCTTCATTAAATCCAGCTGTTTCTGCTACAGTTAACTTTACAATTGCTTCTTATACTCAAGTAGCAAATTTAGCTGCTGTTAGAGCTGGAACAGAGGGTGATTATTTTGAAGTTACTGGTGAGGTAATTCTTTCATACAATACTGGAAATAGTAGAAACCAAAGATATATCCAAGACGCTAGCGCAGGAATTTTAATTGATGATAGTGCTGGAACTATTACAACAACATACAATATATACGATGGAATCACAGGTTTGAAAGGTCAGTTAACTTCGTTTAATGATGTATCGCAATTTGTACCAGCGGAGGACCCAGGAACAGCTTCTTCAACGGGAAACACTATTACACCCGAAGTAGTTACTTTAGCTGATTTTGAAGCAAGTTGGGACAATTATGAATCAGAATTAATTACAATACAAAATGTTGTTTTTACTGATGGAGGAGCAACTTTTGCAGCTGGTCAAAATTATGAGATTACAAGTGGAGGTACTACCTCTACTTTTAGAACTAATTTTTCAAGTGCTGATTATATAGGAACTACAATACCATCAACTGGTGTTGATATGACTGTTTTAGGCGGAGAGTTTAGAGGAGACCCACAAGTTACAGCTATTGAATTAGCTGGTTTAGTTTTAGGATTAAAAGATAATAATATAGAAGGCTTCAGTGTTTATCCTAACCCAGTTGAAGGAAAAACATTTAAAATAACGACTTCTTCGTTTACAACTAAGTCGGTTCAAATTTTTAATGTTTTAGGGAAAAAGGTTTATACTACCGAAGTTAATGGACTAAACAATGATATTAGTGTTCCTTCTTTAAATGCAGGAATTTATATTTTAAAAGTTGTTGAGGAAGGTAAAACAGCTTCTAAAAAGTTACTTATTAAGTAATTTTTATCTTATAATAGAAAATTAAAAGAGCCTTTATTTTTATAAAGGCTCTTTTGTTTTTAAGACACTTTTCCAAACTAATGATATTTAACTTTTCTTAGAACTCTTATTACATCTTTGTATTTTATGTAAGTCGTTTTATCATCTAAGTTGCGAATATATTTTTTTGCTTTTTCTAGCTGTTCCTTTGCGTCTAAATATCCGTTTAAATAACAAATCAAATAATTATTTGGAAGCCTAGAAACGTCTTCATGCTCCGTAACAGACAATGGAATGTTATTTTCAATATTAGAAATGATATTGTTACTGCTTTCGTATATATGTTCGATAATATTACTATCGAAAACTGGAGGTTCAAACAAAAACTCTTTTATAAGTTCTAATTTTCCGTTGTTTTTAAAATGAATAATTGTTTTTTCCAGAGGATAACGAGCTTCTTTTTTCTCTAACCCCAATAATACATATTCAACAATAATAAAAGAATGATCATTTATTTTAATTTGAACTTCATCTAGGGCAGAGTAGAATAATTGTACTTGCTCATTTATTAACTCAATATCTACTCTCGAATAAAACTCTTCGTCGTTAATAATAGTTTTTTTTCCAGCCCAGCATAAAACAAACTGTTCTTTAAACACTTTATATTGTGGATTATATTCTTCTTTATGCCGATTGATAAAATCGAAAACACCATCTAATGTTAATTGAATATTATTACTAGCATTTTTTTCAATAGCTTCAACAATATCGCAATTTGTGTTTTTTAATTCGAAATCATCATTAATAGGAACCGAATTACTTCCTCTTCTATAAAATGTTGAACCTTTTGGATATTTCCAAGCTGTTTTAGCCAAACTAGAGGTTTTTTGATTTGGTAAAATAGTTACCAGGCCAACAACTTTATATCTTGGTAAACCAGGAAAAGGAATGTTTTCGTACTGAATTTTTGGAGGATTTATTAAGTAAGCATTTACTAAATTCTGAATTTTACTATCATCGAAAAAATCAACGCCCATGATTTCATTGTCTTCATCTCGAATACCTATTAAAATATAGGAATTATTATCAGGGTTCGAATTTGATAAAGCACAAACATGTTTTATAAATTTAGCTTTTCCTTCTTTAGAACTTAGCGTTAGTTTTTGCTTCTTATCATAAAAACTATTTTCATCATTATGAGAAAGAAGATTTTTAATAAGTAAGCGTTTGTTTACCATTTTAAGCTACTTTATGTCCTCTGCTAGCTTCATAAAGAATGAACCAATCTTGTAAATCTAATTGAATTTCTTTAGCAGCATTCGCAATTTTTATACGTTCTATATTCGAAGTTCCAACCACGGGAATTACATTGGCAGGATGTTTTAAAATCCAAGCTAACAATAATTGATCTTCTGTAGCATTATATTTTTCTAACATCGGTTGAAGAGCTTCTTTTATTCTTGAAGCTTGTTCGTTATCAAGTGAAAAGAATCCTCCAAGTGGACTCCAACTCATAGCTGTGATATTGTTTCTTAAAACATAATCTAAAGTAGCATTGTCAATTGCAGTGTTTTGAACCAGAGAAAATTCAAATTGATTACAAGTAATTGAAATTTCCTTTTGAATTAATTCCATTTGGCTGGGTAAAAAGTTCGATACACCAAAATCAATTATTTTGCCTTGTTTTTGTAATTGTGAAATTGCTTCTAAAATTTCATCCGCTTGCATCAATGGACTAGGTCGGTGAAGTAATAGGACATCTAAATAATCAGTTTGTAAATTTTTTAGAGATTGCTCAACACTCCAAATAATATATTCTTTCGAATAGTCGTAATGCTTAATTCGATTATCTCTATTTTCAGTTTTATACTGAATTCCACATTTTGAAATTAATTGAACTTGTTCACGTTTAATTCCGCTTTGTGAAAAAGCCTTTCCGAAAGCAGCTTCTGTAGTATAACCACCGTAAATATCTGCATGATCGAAAGTTGTATTACCTTGGTCAATACATAATTGGATAAGTTCATCCATTTCTTTGGTTGAAAAATCTTTTCCCCAAATTCCCCATGACATACAACCAATAATAATATCTGAAAGTTTAGTCTTCATTTTTATTAAGTAAAGTAGCACTTGCTTGTGCTGTAGGATAAACAATTAAATCTTCAATATTCACATGATAAGGTCTGGTAACTACAAAATGAATAATATCTGCAATATCTTCAGGTTGCAAAGCTTTATAACCCTGATATACTTTTTTCGCTCTGTCAGTATCTCCTTTAAAACGAACATCAGAAAATTCTGTTTCTACCAATCCAGGATGAATGGCACTAACGCGAATATTATATTGGTTTAAATCTAAACGCATTCCTTTATTTAAAGCGTTTACAGCGAACTTTGATGCGCAATATACATTTCCCTTGGCATACACCTCTTTTCCTGCAATAGAACCAACATTTACTATAAACCCGTTATTTCTTTCGATCATATTAGGAATAATTGCTTTTGAAACGTAAAGTAAACCTTTAACGTTCCCATCAATCATAGCATCCCAGTCATCAATACTTCCATCTTGAATAGTTGCTAATCCATGAGCATTTCCAGCATTATTAATAAGTATATCAATATCCTTAAATTCTTTAGGTAAGTTTTCAATAGCAGAAAAAACGTGTTCTTTAAAACGAACATCGAATTGTAATGTGTGAACTTCGGTAAGTTTCGAAAGCTCGTTTTTGATTTCTTGAAGTTTCTCTTCTCTACGACCACATAACACTAATCGTATTTTATTTTGAGCAAACAAATATGCCGTAGCTTTCCCTATTCCAGAGGTAGCTCCCGTAATAAAAGCAGTTAAAGACATGTGTAATTTTAGTTTTTTATAAAGGTATAGAAATTGACCTAATTGATGAAAAAAACTATTTGTTGAATCAACAATTTTCAGAAAAAAAACTTTTAATTGAAACAGGCATTTAGAAAAAATAGATGATACTAAACATAAAAACCTAGAGCAAGTCTAGGTTTTGTTTTTAATATTTTAAAGTGCAGAGACTAAAGCAAAAGTTGAATAGTAGTGCACTATTGTAATCATAATAATTACTATGCAAAAGTACAAATTTTTTTAGATATCTAAAAATAATACTTAGATGTCGAGATAATTTATCTTCTCTTTTATGATTTTTTTAAGGTTTTCATTTTTGTTAAACTTATCAAATGAACTTTTAGCTCTTGTTCTAAATCGTTTTGCCTATTAATAGAAATTTTACCTAGAAAATATAAAATAACTTTAATACTTGCATCTAATGAATTTCTATCCCCTTTATTGAATGTGATATCTGGTATTACTGATAATCCTTTTGGAGCCCTAAAGTCAAACATTATATCACCATGAGCACATAAGTTTCTAATTAATAATGTATTTGACATTAGATTGATGAATTTTTTAACATCCTTAACCCCATAAACATTTGATATTCTTGCTTTTATTCCTTCATCTTTAATGTTTTGATATATTGTTAATATAGTGCCAAAAGTGAAAAATTCAAGAGTTTTCCATGCTGGTGCATATTTATCATTTATATACTTCCTGTGATGCATTTTAATTGGTTTATTATTACTAATAAACTTTGGATTATAATACTTTTCGGGTTGAGAAACAAAAGAAGCCATCATTATTGCAGGATCAAAAAACCAAGTTGGTGAACCTTTAAATTTATTTGATACATAATAAATAATTTTAGCTCTGAAGTTTATCTCAATCCTATTGATATATCTAGATAATATATTTCTTAAATCTACATCTAAATAATACAATTTAATAATATCCGAAAATTTAGTTCCTTTTTGAAAATTATGTTTATCATCAATTTCAAAAGGATTCCAATAAAATCCTAAACGATAATAACCAATATCCAATAGAAATTCTTTTACTTTTTCTTCTGAATAATCTAATTCCATTCCTCGACTCTTCAAAAGCTCAATTTGTTCATTAAAATTAGTAGCAATTATACCCATAAGTTTAAATTTAGTAGGAACTTCATACTTTCAGATATCTAATTATTAATTTCAGGGAATCATAGCAATAATCTAAACACATGTGTTGAAGTCTAGTGTAAAGTTAATTAATTGATCTATAATGCGAAACTTTATTTTTAAACAAAAGGAAATAAATTGTCAATAAATAATATACTTTTTATGTAAACAGTATGTTATAAAAAAGAGAAAACCGCCTTCTGATGAGGCGGTTTCTTCAATTGGTTTTTTTAAAAAACCAACCAAAAATCAACTAACCAAACTTTATTTTAAAACTCTTCTATTTATCTTCTTTCTTTCTATTTTAGTACGTTTTCTTCCACTATTCCTTACAGCTGGTTTCGAGTTTGTTTCACCTCCTCTTAAATATTGGATAAATCCTCTTCCAGTGAAAACGTATGTTGTGTTACTATTTAAGTGAAATAACTCTATCGCTCCATCATTAATAACGCTTAATTCAAATTCCTCAGTATCTCCTCCATCATAATAAAGTGTTAAAAACTTTAAATCATCATAATCAATTATATCATCAATTTGATAGCTACCTACATAGTCCCAATTAATTAAATCAACATTTGTGCCAAAACTATCATGAGACGAATAAAACGTTGTATTGTTTTCTGGTGTAAATTGTAGGAAATGCTCACTGTCAAAAGGGTTTGCAGTTCCGTTTGCCGCGCCAGTTCTTTCCCATGCTACATACTCTTGTAAAAAGTATTCAATGTTGTCATAGAATAACATATCGTAATCGAAATTACTTCTTTGATATCCAACTAAAATATAACTAACATTACTTTGCAAATCGTTTAATCTAATTTCATTAGCTGAAATTTGAACAACTTCAAAACTATAGTTACCATCTAAGTCATGTCTTGTTTCTAAAACTCCATCATTAAAAGTTCTGTAACTACCAACATGAATTCCTAGTCCGTTTCCTGTATGTCCGATATCAACAATGTTATTGTTTGCGTATAATGCACCATTAAAAAATGATACTGTAAATGCTTTTGATAAATATGGTATCTCTGCAGTTCCTGTTGTTCTGTGGTAATCCACATACCATAAATCATATCCTCCTACAATTTCTTCAAGTGATACATAATTGTCTATAATTGGATCGTCATTTACAACAACACAAGAAGTGATTGAGACGGATATTATAAGTGCGAAAAGTAATTTTAATGTTTTCATATGTATCAGTTTTTATGGTTATGCTAAATACATTTCAAAATGCATGCCAAAATAAAAAAGCCGCTTAAATAGCGGCTTCCAGATATATTTATTAATAGTGTTATTGCATGATAATCGATTTTCCTTTTTTCACAGGACCAGCTTTAAAGTATTTTGTTTTATTTCCTTCTATGTAGCTAATAACTAGTTCATCACCTTTTAAAGTAAAAGGAATTTCTTTATCATCATTTGGCGCTGAATTTCCATATTCTTTTGTTGTATCACTATGCATTTGAATATCTTTAGGAACGGTTGAATTATAAAAAATTGCTGAAACAACTTTTTCTTTATTTTCTGTAAAGGTTCTAGTTTTTGCTTTTTTGTTTTGGTAATAAATGCTGTCAAATGTAATATCTGTATCAGCGGTATATACAATTTTAAGTTCTGTACCTCCTGGAGAACCTGGCATTCCTCCAACTCTTGAATAGGATGTGGTAGAAACTACGTTAAAAGGAGCTGTACTTTCTAATTTATAACTTGCACATTTTGTTAGTGTAATTAATAATATTGGAAGTGATATGATTTTAAAAAATTTCATGTCGGTAGTTTTTCTAATGAGTTTTCAACATTTATACCAAAGTACAAATTTATATGAAACCTTTTTTATAGTTTTAAATTATGAATCAATTAAGTTACTGGGAAATAAAACAGTGGTTTCAACAGGTAGATTTTACCATTGTAGGAAGTGGAATAGTAGGGTTGAATTGTGCTCTGAATTTAAAAAGCAAATATCCAAATGCTAAAGTTTTAGTTTTGGAAAAAGGAATGTTGCCTCAAGGAGCAAGTACAAAAAACGCAGGCTTCGCTTGTTTTGGAAGCCTATCGGAATTAATTGATGATTTAAATTCACATTCTGAAGAAGAAGTGGTAAACCTCGTAAAAAGAAGATGGGAAGGATTACAATTTTTACGTCAGAATTTAGGTGATATGAATATAGACTTTCAACAAAACAATGGATATGAATTATTTGATGACAGTCAATTATATGAGGAATGTTTATCTCGAAAAGAGGAGATTAATAAACTATTGAAACCTGTATTTAAAAATGATGTGTTCTCTGAATGTGAGAATGTTTTTCAGTTTGAAAACATTCAAGGAAACTATATAGTAAACAATTTTGAAGGTCAGATTGATACTGGAAAAATGATGTTTCATTTAGTAAAGAAATGTCAAGAGAATGGGGTTTCAATATTGAATAACACCACTGTTTTAAATTTTGAAGACGTAGGCAATCAAGTTACTATAGAAACTAAAGACGTAACCTTTACGACCAACAAACTATTGATAGCCACTAATGGCTTTTCCAAGCAATTAATTTCAGAAGAGGTTAAACCCGCTAGGGCGCAAGTGCTAATTACAAAACCGATTAAAAATTTACATATAAAAGGAACTTTCCATTTAGAAAAAGGATACTATTATTTCAGAAATATAGATAATAGAATTCTTTTTGGTGGTGGAAGAAATTTAGATTTTAAAGCCGAAGAAACTACGGAGTTTTCATTAACAGAATTAGTTCAAAATAAGCTTGAAGAATTATTAAGCACTACAATTTTACCAAATACAAATTTTGAAATCGAGCATAGATGGAGCGGAATTATGGGAGTTGGAAATCAGAAGAAGAGTATTGTAAAACCTATTTCTAACAATGTTTACTGTGGTGTTCGCTTAGGTGGAATGGGAGTTGCTATTGGAAGTTTAGTAGGGAAAGAATTAGCAGATCTTGTATGAGTGTAAAAAAACAACTTTTTGAAGAGTGTCAGTTGTATGTTGAAAAGCGCGAACAGACAATTCGTGAAATTATGACTTCAAACAAAAAAGCACTGCTTTCAGAAACAAAAAGTTCTGCTGGTGATAAACATGAAACTGGAAGGGCGATGTTACAATTAGAAATGGAAAAAGCAAGTCAGCAAATTGAGCTAGTGCAGCAAATGAAAGAAGTATTACATCGAATAAATATTGAGGACTCTTCTGATGTGGTTCGCTTAGGAAGTTTGGTTCATACAGATAAAGCAACCTATTATTTAAGTATTAGTATTGGTGCAGTTTCTGTTGAAAATAAAATGTACTTTGTAATTTCTAGTTCTTCACCAATCGGAAAATTACTTTTGGGAAAGAAAGTAAATGATGCAATTCATTTTAACGGACAGGAAATAACAATTACTCAGATATTTTAAATGTAAGGTAGATTTCTGAACCAATTGTTAATGCATCGGGGTGCGATAAGAATAAAACTTGATTATCCATCAATATTTCAATTAACCAAAAGCTTCCTTTGAAATAGTTTTTCTTAACAATAGCTTTTGTGTCAGAATTATCTGTTACCTTAATCTGATGAGGATACAATAGTTTTTTTTCACCATTAACTTTAATTTCATTAACATCGTCAAATAATGCCGCAACGTATTTATTTGACGGAAGCTGATAAAGCTCATTAGGTTTTCCTTCTGAAAGAATTGAATGATCTTTAATCACAATTAATTGATCTGAAAAAGAAAGTGCATCACTTCCATCATGAGTTGCCACAATACAAGCAATGTTTTTCTCCTTAAGATATTGAAATAATTTTCTTCGTAACGTATTTTTTTTAAAGTTATCAATTTGACTAAAAGGCTCGTCAAGTAATAATAATTCTGGCTCTTTTGCTAAAGCTCTTGCAATAGCAACTCTTTGTTGCTGTCCGCCGCTCAAGGTTTTTACTTTTACATTTGCGAACTTTTCCATTTCAATAACTTCAAGTAATTCTTGAGTTCGCTGTTTTGCTTCCTCAGGAAAAAAACGAGAAAGATGCTTTGAAATGTTTTCTGCAACCGTAGTAAAAGGCATTAATTCAAAATTTTGAGGAACGTATTTGAAGAATTCCATTCCGGGAATCAAATGGTATTCAGGACCTAAAATTTGATGGTCGTTCCAGAATAATGTGCCTTTATCAACATCGAGTAAACCATAAATAACTTTTAATAAAGTTGATTTACCGCAACCACTTTCCCCCATAACACTTAAATGCTCTCCAGGTTTTAACGAAAGACTTATATTATTAAGTGTTGGTTTATTCTTAGTGTAAGAAAAAGAAATGTTGTTTACTTTTAGCATAGGTGCAAAAATAAAAATAACCGACACTTTCGTATCGGCTATTTTAAAATATTGTTGAAATGTATTACCAGATTTTAACTCTGTCTTCTGGTTTTAAATACATGTTATCTCCTTCTTTAATACCGAAAGCTTCATAAAAAGCATCTACATTTCTTAAAGGAACATAAGCTCTAAAGTTTCCTGGAGCGTGAGGATCTGTTTTAATTTGATTCTTAATTGCTTCAGGACGTGCTTTAGTTCTCCAAATTGTTCCCCAAGAAAGGAAGAAACGTTGTTCAGGAGTAAATCCATCAATTTTACCAGGACGACCATTTTTCTCTAAGAAAATTTGTAATCCTTCGTAAGCAGCATTTACACCACCTAAGTCACCAATGTTTTCACCTAATGTGAAAGTTCCGTTTACATGAACATCATCAATAGCAACTAAATTATCATATTGTCCGATTAATGCTTTTCCTTCAGCGGCAAACTTTGCAGCATCTTCTTCAGACCACCAGTTATTTAAGTTTCCATCTCCATCGAAACGTGCACCCGAATCGTCAAAACTATGAGAAATTTCATGTCCAATTACAGCTCCAATTCCACCATAGTTAACCGCTTCATCAGCTTGATAGTTATAGAATGGAGGTTGTAAAATAGCCGCAGGGAAAACAATCTCGTTATTTACAGGATTAAAATATGCATTTACAGTTTGAGGAGACATTCCCCATTCTGTTCTATCAACAGGTTTTCCTAATTTTGCGATATCTTTTTCATAGTTCCATTTTGAAACATTAATCGCATTTTCGAAATAGCTACCACCTTCTTTTACTCCTTTTACTTGTAATGCAGAGTAGTCTTTCCATTTATCTGGATAGGCAATTTTAACTGTTAATTTGCTTAATTTTTCTAGAGCTTTTTGCTTTGTAGAATCGCTCATCCAAGTTAAACCATTGATACGCTTTTCAAATCCTAAAAGCACATTATCAATCATTTCTCTAGCTTTTTGTTTAGCTTCTGGTGGGAATTTTTTATCCACATATAGTTTTCCAATTGCTTCACCAATTGAACCATTTACAGAAGCTAAAGCTCTTTCGTTACGAGGTCTTTGCTCTTTTGCGCCTCTTAAATCTCTGCTATAGAACTCCCAGTTAGCAGTTTCTAAATCAGTAGATAATAATCCAGCAGCTCCGTTAATAGCATTCCAACGTAAAAGAGTTTTCATGTCTTCAACAGAACGTTCTGCAAATATTGTGTTGAATTCTTTGAAGTAATTTGGATCTGTTACAATGATTTTGTCTAGTACTTTACCACCGTTTTCTGTTTTTTCAGAATTTAAAACTCCAATTCCTTTTAAGTGTGCATTCCAATCAATAGCAGGAACTAAAGCCTGTAATTCTTCAACAGACATTGGGTTGTACATTTTTCTTGTATCACGTCTGTCTTCTTTAGTCATCATTGGTTTTGCTAAACTACTTTCGAAAGCCACAACAGTTGCTGCATTTTTGGTAGCTGTAGCTTCATCTTCTCCTAGTTTTTGGAACATCTTAGCTACAAAAGCTTCATATTTTTTAAGCTTTTCTTTTGTGTCCTCATCTTCATCAACATAGTAATCTCTAGATAATCCTAAACCACCAGAACCTAAGTAACCAGCATTTACTTTACTATCTTTTAAATCATTAAAAACTCCAAAACCGTAAAAAGCACCACCACCATAAGGAGCCATGTTGGTAATATAATCTTCTACATCTTTTTTAGTTTTGATTTCATCAATCTTAGCTAAATAAGGTTTTAGAGGATCGATACCTTGTTGGTTACGTGTAACAGTATCCATAATACTTTCGTAATAGTTTACTGCTTTTTGTTGATCGCTATCAATTTCGTTTCCTTGAGTGTCTTTAATTTTTGGAAAATTACCTTGTTCAATAGCTTCATTTAAAATTGCTAATACGTCGGCATCCGTTTTTTTACGTAGTTCTCCAAATCCTCCCCATCTTGTTCTATCAGCAGGAATTTCAGTTTTATCTAGCCAACTTCCGTTTACATATCTAAAGAAATCATCTGAGGGTTTAACAGATGTATCCATGTTTTCTAAAACAATTCCAGGGATTTTTTCAGCAGTTTCTGCTTTTTCTGTTTTACAGGCCATCATACCAATTGAGGCAATAGCACTACAAACCAGAGCTTTTTTAAGTGTGATCATGTTGAATTAATTTATTAAGGTTATTAAGGCTTAATTTTTTCAGTTTTAGGATTCGGTAAATCTTCGAATCCCATATTATATAACGTAAAACCGAAAATATCGGCATATTGTTCTATAGTTTTAGCAACAGGTGTACCTGCTCCGTGACCAGCATTTGTCTCTATTCTAATCAATACTGGGTTTTCTCCTTTTTGTTTGTCTTGAAGTTCCGCAGCAAACTTAAAACTGTGCGCAGGAACCACACGATCATCATGGTCTCCAGTTGTTACCATTGTTGCTGGATACTCAACTCCTTGTTTTACATTGTGGACAGGAGAGTACCCTTTTAAATATTCAAACATTTCTTTACTGTCTTGAGCTGTACCATAATCGTACGCCCATCCAGCTCCAGCAGTGAAAGTATGATAACGTAACATATCTAAAACACCCACAGCAGGTAAAGCTACTTTCATTAAATCTGGACGTTGAGTCATTGTTGCTCCTACTAAAAGTCCACCGTTTGAACCACCTCTGATAGCTAAAAAATCAGAAGAAGTATACTTATTGTTGATTAAGTATTCTGCTGCTGCAATGAAATCATCAAATACATTTTGCTTTTGCATTTTAGTTCCTGCAATATGCCATTCTTTACCGTATTCACCACCTCCACGTAAATTTGGAACTGCATAAACTCCGCCTTGTTCCATCCAAACAGCATTGGCAATACTAAAACTTGGAGTTAAACTGATGTTGAATCCTCCGTAACCATAAAGAATAGTTGGATTTTTTCCGTTTAATTCTAATCCTTTTTTATAGGTAATAATCATTGGAACTTTTGTTCCGTCTTTTGAATTATAAAACACCTGTTTACTTTCATAGTCATCTGAGTTAAAAGAAATGTTTGGTTTCCAATATAATTCATAAGTACCATCTTTAGGGTTGAACTTATAAGAAGAACTAGGTGTGTTATAATTAGTAAAAGAAAAATACAATTCTTCAGCTTCTTTTTTACCACCAAAACCACCAACAGATCCAACTCCTGGTAAATCAATTTCTCTAATTAAATTACCATCATAATCATATTGTAATACTTTTGATACTGCATCTATCATATACTCTGCGAAAAAATATCCAGAGCCTGTTGATGAACTTAGTACATTTTTGGTTTCAGGAATAAAATCTTTCCAGTTTTCTGGAGTTGGGTTAGATGCGTCAACAGTTACAACTTTTTTGTTTGGTGCATTTAAGTTTGTAACTAAGTATAATTTGGTTCCTTTGTTATCTGTTACATACGTATCACTATCAAAATTATCTAGAATAGTTATAAAAGGACTATTCGGTTGTGATAAATCTTTAATAAATAATTTGTTTCCAGAAGTAGAAGTAGAGGCAGATACAACTAAATACTTATCATCATCGGTTAGATAACCACCAACATATCGATGCTTTTCTTCAGGAGTTGCGCCAAAAATAACCTCATCAGTTTTTTGAGGTGTTCCTAGTTTGTGATAATATAATTTATGCTGATCTGTTTTTGCAGAAAGTTCACTTCCTTTAGGTTTATCATAACTAGAGTAATAAAAACCTTCATTTCCTTTCCAAGAAATTCCTGAAAACTTAACATCAACTAACGTATCTTCTTTGATTTCTTTAGATTCAACGTCCATAACAATTATTTTTCGCCAATCACTTCCACCTTCTGAAATTGCATACGCTACAGTTTTTCCGTCCTTAGAGAAACTTAGGCTGCTCATAGATGTTGTCCCGTCTTTTGAAAATGTGTTTGGATCTAGAAAAACTTCCTCTTCTCTTTCTTTACCTTTTCTATATACCACATAATGGTTTTGTAATCCATTGTTTTTATAGAAGTAGGTGTAGTCACCTTCTTTGAAAGGAACTCCTACTTTTTCGTAATTCCAAAGTTCAGATAACCTTTCTTTTAATTGAGCTCGATAAGGAATTTTATCCAGATAGTTAAAGGTAACTTCATTTTCTGCTTTTACCCAGTTTTCAGTTTCTTTACTTCTATCATCTTCCAACCATCTGTAGTTGTCTGTTATTTCAGTACCGAAATAGTTGTCTACGACAGGCTGTTTTGCTGTTTCAGGATAATTCAATGATATATTGTTTTTAGGAGATTCATTCTTACATGCGGTAAAAAGTATAACCGTAAGTGTAGATAAGATTAATTGTTTCATATTTATTTGGGTTAATCTTTTCAAAATTAGATTAAAAAAACAAAGAAATGTTACAATTTAAGATGATTTTAACATAAAAGAATAGATTTGTAATGTTTAGAAAATACAACGTCTAATAAATAAAAACATAGAAATAAAACAAATGACAGAATTATTAACAAAGAGTGAGTTCTTAGAAACAATATTTGACTATGAAAACAATAAGGAGTGGAGTCTTAAAAGTGAAGTTCCTGTACTAATTGATTTTTATGCAGATTGGTGCGGGCCTTGTAAGATGTTAGCTCCAGTATTAGAACAATTGAGCGAAGAGTATAAAGGAAAAGTAAAAATATATAAGGTAGACACGGAGGCTGAAAAAGAATTATCTGCTGTTTTTGGTATTAGAAGTATACCATCAATGTTATTTTGTCCTGTAGGTGAAGATCCTCAAATGGCACATGGAGCATTACCTAAAAATCAAATAGAACAGATAATAACGGATGTATTAAAAGTGTCTAAATAAGGCGAATTACTGTGTTATTAATAATTATTTAAGTAAATACATGCGGTTTATTTAATAATTGTTTACCAAACACACAAAAAAACGAACCATTTATACAAAATGTAATTGAGACATTTTAAGATGTATATATATTTGCTACGTACTTTTATGTATTCAACATTTACACAATCATAAATCGTAATATTGGGGATTATTCGAATTATGGAATCAAAAACGACGTTTCTCAGACGTCGTTTTTCTTTTTTTAAAGACTTTTTCAAATCTATTTTTTTAATAACAATTCTTGCTTTCTAGAATCCTAGTAAAATTAACTGCTACAGAATTATTTGGTTGTTTAAAAACCTGACAAACAAGCATTTAAACAATGTGTTTTTTTATGTTAAAAATTCATGACTTTTAGCTTTTTGTTAAAAACTTCAAGGAGTTTGTGGAAAAGTATAGCTTTATTTTAGACGTAAAATTTCCAATCTTTGTACTTCGCCCCCACAAGACAAAAAACACGTAATAAAATTATCAGATGGCTACTATTATAGAACCTATTTTACAAGAAAACAAGGACAGATTTGTTATTTTTCCAATTCAACATGATGACTTATGGGAATGGTATAAGAAACAACAAGCATGTTTTTGGACGGCTGAAGAGATAGATTTACACCAAGACTTAGACGATTGGAATAATAAACTTTCTGATGATGAACGTTATTTCATTAAACACATCTTAGCATTTTTTGCTGCATCTGATGGAATCGTTAATGAGAATTTAGCTGAAAACTTTGTAAATGAAGTACAATATAGTGAGGCTAAATTTTTCTATGGTTTCCAAATTATGATGGAGAACATTCACTCAGAAACGTATTCTTTATTAATTGATACATATATCAAGAATGATGATGAGAAAAACAAATTGTTTAAAGCAATTGAAGTTTTTCCTGCAATTAAAAAGAAAGCTGATTGGGCATTAAAATGGATTGAGTCAGATTCCTTTGCAGAAAGATTAATTGCTTTTGCAGCAGTTGAAGGAATTTTCTTTTCAGGATCATTCTGTTCAATTTTCTGGTTAAAGAAAAGAGGTTTATTACCAGGATTAACGTTCTCAAACGAATTAATTTCAAGAGATGAAGGAATGCACTGTGATTTTGCTGTGCATTTACACAATAATCACCTAAAAAATAAAGTTTCTAAAGAAAGGATTAAAGAAATTATTATTTCTGCTTTAGATATTGAAAGAGAATTTATTACTGAATCATTACCAGTTAGTTTAATTGGAATGAACGCTAAATTAATGACGCAGTATTTAGAGTTTGTTACCGATAGACTTTTATTAGAATTCGGTTGTGAGAAAGAATACAATGCAACAAATCCTTTTGATTTTATGGAGATGATTTCTCTAGAAGGAAAAACAAACTTCTTCGAGAAAAGAGTTTCTGAATACCAAAAGGCAGGAGTTAAATCAGGGGGAACAGGTTCAATCAGTTTTGATGCTGATTTTTAAGACCTATTAAACATATATAAATACATCAACTAAAATAATTAAAATCTCGAGGGAGTTTTTCCCTTGGGTGTAATCTATATAAAACCAAAATTCATATGTATGTAGTAAAAAGAGACGGGAGAAAAGAACCTGTGATGTTCGACAAGATCACAGAAAGAGTAAAAAAGATGTGTTACGGGTTAAACAGTATTGTTGATCCAGTTAAAGTTGCAATGCGTGTAATCGAAGGATTATACGACGGAGTTACCACTTCAGAGTTAGATAATTTAGCGGCTGAGGTTGCGGCAACAATGACTACTGCACATCCTGATTATGCTAAATTAGCAGCAAGAATAGCCGTCTCCAATTTACACAAAAACACGAAGAAGTCGTTTACTGAAACAATGACTGATTTATATGAATACGTAAATCCACGCACAGGAAAAAAAGCACCGTTACTTGCAGATGATGTATATGAGATCATCATGAAGAATGCTGATAAGTTAGATTCTACAATTATATATAGTAGAGATTTTAATTATGATTATTTTGGTTTTAAAACTTTAGAGCGTTCTTATTTATTAAAGTTAAACGGACAAATTGCTGAAAGACCACAACAAATGTTAATGCGTGTTTCTATTGGGATTCACAAAGAAGATATTGACGAAGCAATTGCTACATACGAGTTAATGAGTAAAAAATACTTTACTCACGCTACACCAACATTATTTAATTCTGGTACACCAAAACCACAAATGTCATCTTGTTTCTTATTACAAATGCAAGATGATAGTATTGATGGTATCTACAATACATTAAAGCAAACAGCAAAAATTTCTCAGTCTGCTGGAGGAATAGGATTGTCTATTCATAACATCCGTGCAACAGGAAGTTATATTGCTGGAACAAACGGAACATCAAATGGTATTGTTCCTATGTTACGCGTGTTTAATGACACTGCTCGTTATGTAGATCAAGGAGGAGGAAAGCGTAAAGGTTCTTTCGCAATGTATTTAGAGCCTTGGCATGCTGATATCTTTGATTTCTTAGATTTAAAGAAAAACCATGGTAAAGAAGAAATGCGTGCACGTGATTTATTCTATGCAATGTGGATTTCTGATTTATTCATGAAGCGTGTTCAAGAAGATGGAACTTGGACGTTAATGTGTCCACACGAGTGTCCTCATTTATATGATACCTACGGAGAAGAATTTGAGCGTTTATATACAAGCTACGAACAAGCTGGTAAAGGAAGAAAAACAATCAAAGCTCGTGATTTATGGGAGAAAATCTTAGAATCTCAAATTGAAACAGGTACACCGTACATGTTATATAAAGATGCTGCTAACCGTAAATCGAATCAAAAGAATTTAGGAACAATTCGTTCTTCAAATTTATGTACAGAGATTATGGAGTATACAGCAGAAGATGAGGTTGCTGTATGTAACTTAGCTTCTATTGCTATTCCAATGTTTGTTGCAGAAGATGAAAACGGAAATAAATTCTTCGATCACCAAAAGTTATTTGATGTAACAAAAAAGGTAATCAGAAACTTAGATACGGTTATTGATAGAAATTACTATCCTGTTGTTGAAGCTGAAAACTCTAACATGCGTCACCGTCCTGTTGGTTTAGGTATTCAAGGATTAGCGGATGCTTTTATCATGTTACGTTTACCGTTTACAAGTGAAGAGGCGAAGAAGTTAAATCAAGAGATTTTTGAAACATTATATTTTGCCTCTGTAACTTCTTCTATGGAAGTAGCAAAAGCAAAAGGAGCGTATTCAACTTACGAAGGTTCGCCAATGTCGCAAGGAGAATTCCAACACAATATGTGGGGAATTAATGATGATGAATTAAGTGGACGTTGGGATTGGAATGCATTACGTAAAGAAGTGAAGAAACATGGAGTTAGAAACTCGTTATTAGTTGCTCCAATGCCAACAGCTTCTACATCTCAAATTTTGGGAAACAACGAAGCATTTGAACCTTACACTTCTAATATTTATACTCGTAGAGTGTTATCTGGTGAGTTTATCGTTGTAAACAAACATTTATTAGAAGATTTAGTTGAATTAGGTTTGTGGAATAACGATATGAAAGAGGATATTATGCGTGCAAACGGATCTATTCAACATATTGATTCAATTCCACAAGATTTAAAAGAATTATATAGAACGGTTTGGGAAATGAGTATGAAAGATATTATCGATATGGCTCGCCATAGAGGATATTTTATCGATCAATCTCAATCGTTAAACTTATTCATGAAAGATCCTGACTTTGCAAAATTAACTTCAATGCACTTCTATGCATGGAAGAGTGGATTAAAAACGGGAATGTATTATTTACGTACAAAATCTGCAGTAAATGCAATTCAGTTTACTTTATCAAAAGACAAAAAACAGGAAGAAGACAAGCCAATGAGCCCAGAAGAGTTTAAGGCAATGGTTGAAGCTTCTAAAAATGCAGGACCAGATGACTGTTTGATGTGTGGTTCTTAATTAGAGTTAAATTAAAAGGGAAGAAAAGAGAGGTCGAAAGGCTTCTCTTTTTTGTTTTTTTATAAAATATTACTGATAAAAAATGTTAGATTAATTATCTAAATAAATAACGCATTACTAAAATAAAAATCCCGACAATACTTGCTAATGAAGAAGTAATTAGTGAAATCAATACTGTGTTATCTAATTTAAATTTTATTGCTTCAGAAAAACCAGCCCCAATAATAATTAAAAGAATAATAGACGTAAAGCTACTTAAAAATATAAACGTTCTATACGCATACTTTTTACGCTCTTCTCTATCTTGAATTCTGTCTGAAATTTCTTGTTGTGTAAGATCAATATTCATATCAATCTCATTAGCATCTATTCCAGATTTTTTAGAATCTCTAATTAAATCGTCTAAATCTGAATTATGCACTTTGTAAGTAATTTCTTAAGCTAGTTATAAATTTATCGTAGTATCTTTTAATAACTCTATTGTCTATAACACTATTTTTACCCTGGGCATACGCTAAACTCCAAGGAGTTCCTGGTCTATGAGTAGAAACGACTAAATCTTCAGCAGAACTATCTTTGTATAAATTCCATGTTAACTGAACTATTTTCCTATCATCATCTGATGTTAATTCTGGTTCAGAAGAATGCGCCCAATTACTATCTAGCGTTACAGATTTAGAAGTAATAGGGTCCGATTTAAAATGTTTAAACTCATGATAAATACTTGGTACAACAGGACCGTATTTCCAAGCTTCAATTTTATCATCCTCAAAAAGAGGTCTTTCTAACAAGGCTAAAGAAAGTCCATGAGCAATGTACATTAACTTTACTAACTTCATGTTAGTAATTTCAATGCCTTCTTCGTTTGAAAGTTTTATAAACTCGTTAGCTACTGAACTCGCCGTTCCCATACGTTCAATTATCTGATTATACAAAATATAGACAATTTTTTAAATTTTCAATTTCACTTTTTACAAAACTACCATTTTAATATTAAAAATCAAATAGTTAAAACGTAGTTTTATAATATAAAGTTAGCACTTTTATTCTTTTAAAACATAAGACAATAAATAAAAAGATTAAATAACTTTGCTACATATTGATTTGTAATTACAAAATTAGAAGATGAACTGGGAACAACTGCTTTCTTTAAAAAGATTTGGAGATACACAAAAAAGAGCTCGAGCAACACAAGATGAAACGAGATTAGGATTTGAAGTAGATTTCGATAGAATCATATTTTCATCAGCTTTTAGAAGTCTTCAAGACAAAACGCAAGTGATTCCTTTATCAAAAACAGATTTTGTTCATACCAGATTAACACATAGTTTAGAGGTTTCAGTGGTAGGAAGAACTTTAGGAAGAAGGGTTGGAAAAGTACTTTTAGACCGTCATCCTGAATTAAAGAGTTTAGGCTATACTTTTAATGATTTCGGTGCTATTGTTGCGGCAGCATGTTTAATGCATGATATAGGTAATCCACCTTTTGGGCATTCTGGAGAAAAGGCAATTGGCGAGTATTTTAAAACAGGAAAAGGAGTAAAGTATAAAGAACAACTAACTGAAAAAGAGTATCAAGATTTAGTTGATTTCGAAGGAAATGCAAACGGACTAAAAATAGTAACAGAAAGTAATGAGGGTACGCCTGGAGGTTTACGATTATCATATGCAACTTTGGGAGCTTTTATAAAGTATCCAAAAGAGAGCTTGCCAAAGAAACCTACATCACATATTTCCGATAAAAAATATGGTTTTTTCCAATCTGAAAAGAGAACTTTTTTAGATGTTGTTGAAGAGTTAGGAATGATAAAAAAAGACGCTGATAGCATTGCATATTTTCGTCATCCTTTGGCTTATTTAGTAGAAGCAGCAGATGATATTTGTTATACAATTATTGATTTTGAAGACGGAATTAATCTTGGTTTGATTGATGAAGAATATGCTTTAGAGTATATGATTAAATTAGTGAAGGACACTATAGATATCAAAAAATATCATTCATTAAAACACACAAAAGACAGAGTAAGTTATTTAAGAGCTTTGGCTATTGGAGTATTAATAAATGAAGCTGTCGATATATTTTTAACTCATGAAGAGGATATTTTAAAGGGTAGGTTTAACAAATCATTATTAGATAAGTGTAAATACGAAGCTCAAATGAATGACATCATAAAACTGAGTATTGAAAAAATATACCGAAGTAATGATGTAATTGAAAAGGAAGTAGCTGGATATAAAATTATAGCTGACTTATTAGATGTCTTTGTTACTGCTTTAAATAATAAGTACTCAGGAAATCAATCAAACTTTGATAGATTGGTTTTAAACTTACTTCCAGAAGAGTACAGGACATTAAAAGACGACCTTTACGAAAGAATTTTACAAACATGTAGTTATGTAGCGAGTCTTTCAGATGGTTATGCAATTCGTTTACACAAAAAGATTTCAGGAAATGTTATTTAAAAATGTAGCTGTCTTTTATAATTAAAAGACAACTACATAAGATAACAAAGTTTACCAAGAACTGGTAATTGGTGATCCTGCAGTATATGTTGTAATACTGCCATCACCGTTTTCATCCCACAAATATTTTACTAGTAAATTTGTATTATCAAAGAGTTCAATTTCTCCTGATTTGTTATCTAGATTAGCATCTAACTTGTACTTGAAATTTTGATTGTTTACTATCTCTGTTTTCACAGAAGATTTCTCGAACCACCATTTCGAAGTTAAATATACATTTCCATCTTGATCGTTTTTAAGTGTAAATGCTGCGTAAGTTTCATCTTTTAAAATATATCCACTTAACACTTCCCCTGAATATTCAGTACTATTTATAGAATATAAAAATGTATATCTGTCAGCTAATTCAGTGATGGTATACGTAATTGAAACATCTCCTTCTGACCAGGTAAATGTTTTAATTGCGTTAACAGCTGTATTTTTCGCACTACTATTAGAAGTTGAGGCATTATCTGGAATAGTTAAGTAATTAGAAAAAATAGCTCCATAATTTTTAATTGTATTAAACTGATTGGTTACGGTTAACGCATCGACATTTGAATTTTCTTTGAGAGCTTGTGGAATGTCGATTAGTTCAATCTTTTCCTGAAAAGGCTGCATTATTTCTGATAATGTATCTGAATTATCAATTATTTGTTCATCATTTTTACTACAAGAACTACTTATAATTAGTGCAGCTAACATTATGATAGAGAGTGATTTTTTCATGTTTTTATAATTTTGAATTACCATGTGAACTCATTTTCGTTTTCATCAATTTTTTTTCCGCTTCCATCGGAAAACCATTCATAACTGATACCTGAACTATAGGTGATTTTTCCAGACTTATCTAAAGTGTTTATTTGTAAGGTGCTTTTGGTTATAAAAAAAATCTCTATAGTAAGTTGATTTCCTGAAACCTCCCAGGTTAAAGAGCCTGAAGTATTACTCTGAGTGATGACTATAATTCCACTTTTTTGATCGATAGAAGTATTTCCTTTTAAAAAATCTAGTGACTGACTTCCCGCAGATATATTGTAAACAAATGAAAATTTATCAGCTTCCTTTTCAATAGTATAGTCAACCTCAACAGCATCTCCTAAAACAATATCTAACCAATTATATTGTTCTTTGTTATCAGTAATGGTTGAGGAAATGGTGTTTTTAGGAACCTCTAAATAACCAAGGACTTCATTGGTAATATCTTTAAAATCAGTAAGCCCAGAAACAACATTTTTGGCATTTTCATCTGAGTTTGTTAGTATCGCTTCTGGCAACATACTATTATTGATTTTTTCTTTCAAAGTCTCGTTAACCTTTTCATGTAATAGTTTATTTTCCTCTAAAATTTCGTTATCATCACTGCAAGCAGAAAACAATACCGAAATCATTAAGGCAAAAATGTAAATGATGTGTTTTTTCATGTGTTTTTATATTTAGTTTTTTTAGTTAATGTGATAAAAACAAAAAGGTTAACATTTTTATGAAAAAACCCAACTCTAAAAGAGCTGAGTACGATAGCAGAAACAGAACTTATTATAATTACTCTACTATTAATTTTTTTATGTAAGAAGTAGATGCTGTTTTAACTCTTACAATGTAAATACCACTGTTTAATTGGTTAATAGAAGTATTAAATTGATAATCTGAAACATCTTTTTTGAATACTAGTTGTCCGGCAATAGTATAGAGCGATACATTTTGTATTATGGACTTGTCTTTTGAAACTACAGTAATATCGTTTAAAGCTGGGTTAGGAAACAAATTGATATTATTGGAGTTTATTGGTATTTCATCTTGAACAGATAAAACACTGTTGTGTTTTAAAAACAAATAGGCTTTACTTGCTAAGTTAACACTTACACTTACTGTTTCATTTACTTCATCAAAAGCATAAGGAGTAATTTCTTGCCATGTGTCATTTTGGTAAATAAGAACTGAAATATCACTAGCATTGACCGTAGCATTTTGAAAAGCATTTTTATCAAAAGAAAGTTCAATATCAAAAGTATTTGTGTTTGCAGATGCTTCTAAACTATTGATGTTGTAAAAGACGTTTGCAACTCTTTGCTTATCTGCTGGATTTGGTAAGTTTGTGATTTCGTTTTGATAGATAGAAGACAAGGTATCTAACACTTGAATTTTCACTTTTTGAACATCAGTACTTACGGAATTTATGGTGGCGTTATATAGAACAGTATCATATTCTAATGAAGTAGTATTTGTTGCTAATGAACTTCTGTTCGCATTATTTGGAGTTAAAACATCGGCTCTTTTTTCAGCGTTTAAAGAATATAGTTTTCCGTCGTTGGTAGTAAATACAAAACCAGCATTGTAGGCGTAAAAATTATTCAAATTTAAATCGACACCTTCAGGAAAGGAGAACTCAATTGAGATGGGTAAATTTTCTTTCGGATCATAAGACAAAAGTTGATATCTCGAACTTCCTGATAGTGAATATTGCGCTAAGAAATACAGTTTGTCGTTGTTAATCTTTATATTTCCGAAGTTGTTTGCAAAAGCTGTGTTAAACGGTGGTAAATCGGCAAAATCTGTTTCGCTGGCTTGTCCATTCGTTTTGTATAAACGTATTGTTCCGTTACTAGTTTTTGAAAGTATAAACACCTCGTTTTCAAATTGAATAAACTTGAAAGAGTTTGATGTTTGTGTGTTAATTCCTAAATTTTCGTCAGCCGGAGCAGAGTGAAAAGATCCGCCAAAACTTCCCGTTTTATAGTATAAAATTTGCGAATTTATTTTACCTAAAATTAAAGAGGAAAATTCTGTATTAGAGTACGCTTTATAACCAAGTGAACCATCGTCTCCATTATAGATAGCGGTTTCTGTACTTCCAAAGTCAATATCTCCATTCGTGTAACATATAGCAGTAGGATAATTTCGTTCAACTGGTCCTGGTGTAACATTTGTATAAAAGCCATCTCTACCTGTAAAATAAATGTAATCTTTTAGCAGAAAATTATTTGGAGTTACTCCTTTAAAGGTAGTTGGTTTACTTACTCTATTTTGAGTTACACGAACATCTGTTAAAGCATCTATTTTATAAATATCTCTTTCGCCCAACACATTCGCAACAAAAAATACTTTTCCATTCCAATTAAAGAAATTAGCAGGTTTTGAGTTAAATAGCTCAGCATCTAATTTATACTCTCTAGATTCCGAATCTGCTGAGTTGGCAACAAAATGACGTAAAAGCAGCTTGTTATTTCCTCCTTCTGAGATGGTATCAATGGTAATAACACCGTCGTTAGCGACTAACTGAATATTTTTATTTCCACTTGGTTTTTCATTAGTAAATCTTCCATCTGGAATTAATAAAGTGCGTAAATCATTAAGTTTTGCAACATAGGTATCTTGTCCTGTTTGAAAAATCTTAGCATAAATATCTTTTCCTGCAGAGAAATTACCTTCTCCATATAAAGCATAATTGGCATTTGATATCGTTTCATGATATAAAGCTCTTTTATTCGCGCCAGGAGTTAAATCGATTCTAGTTTGATTGTCTCCGTTACTAATGTAAGTGCCATAAGTTCCCGTTGTACTGTTATCAACAAAAGTGTATAAAATATCATTATCATAAACAGCAACCGATTGTACAAAACCCGAACCTCCTCCAGCAGGTTCATCCACCAACTTCAATTGCCCGAATATTGGTAAAAAACCGAACAAACAAAAAACAAAATGAATTATAGTTGTTTTCATGTGGTTACATTTTAGATTGATTTGCTAAGAATTCAACTGTAACTTTAGTATGGATAGTTTTTTTAGAACCATCATCATTTGTAATTTCAAACGTGATGTTATCAGAAAATTTACCAGCTACTTTTCTTCTGTATTTAACAGTACTTTTTTTCCAAGGAGTTACTTGCGTAATTTGAGTAGTAGAGCAACCCGTAAAATCTCCATCAATTCTTTTATAAGTTTGATTGTTCTTTAAATCGATAAAATTTAAATGTCCACAACCTTCAGTATATTTTTTGGTAGTTTGATTTCCTACAGCTGCATCTCCCATGAAACCTCTAGAAATAGTATGAATTTGAATACCACTTTCCGAAACAATTTTTGAGGAGTTTAGAGTGCTAACTCCATCATGATAACCAACATTTATCTGACTCAAATAATCGCCTTTTGGAGGCATAAAAGTATGAGTTCCTTGAAAGGGTCCGCCTTCGAAAGTAATTTTAATATACGGTTTTTTCTTTGCTATATTTTCACTCGAACTTTCTGTTGTTGAAGTTGTTTTAGCTATTGATTCTGGTGCTTTGTCTTTTGGACAAGCGCTCAATATTAGTAGGGTGAATAAGTATATGATAGTTTTCATTTTAGAACATTGATTTGTAGTTAGCAGAATTAATTTTTACGTTTTTGTCTTTTTCAATTTTTGTCACTTTAACCATAGCCTTTTCCCCAGAATTAGATTCATAATCAAGCTCTAAAACAAAACCTTTTATTTTGGAATTTTTGGTCATTCCCAGTAAAGGAGCATAGTTTGATTTTATTGGGAATTTTTTTGTAACCCAAACCCTTGCAGATCCTCGTTCGTGCTTGTATAAGTATTCACTGCATATATAACCGAGAATGTTTTTGGTGTTTCCTGTTTTAACAAAATCGCCTTCTTTATTCGGAAGCTTATCGGTATTATCGAAATTCAAATCATCGACTTGTTTTTTAAATTTCATACCACCTACATCCATAAAAGAAATAGCACTAGAAGGTGTTATTACATTATAAATCTGATTGGTCTTATCTACGCTCATATGCATGCAAAAAACATCTGAATCTTCGTTGAAAAGAACATTGAATTCTGCTGTTTCATTAGTTTCATTTGAAACTTCTACGGTAACACTTCCTTTAAAAAAGTAATTGGATTTTGAACTCTTTGTTTTTGTAGCCTTCTTAGGTTTTTTTTCTAGAGCTTCATCTAAAGTTTTGTCTGTTTTTTCATCTACTTTATCCAGAACTTTATCTTCTGCTTTAGACTCAATTCTTTTTTTAATTTTTTTCCAAAATTGTCCATTTACTGTCGTAGGATAAGCAGTAAAAAGACCAATCCATACAGCGGTTGTTAATAGTTTTTTAGTAATCATAATAATATCTGTTTTATTACTTAATGGATATTATCATGATAGGTTAACATTTTTCAGAATTTTTTTTAATTCATGAATATAAAAGCCTACTACTTTTTACTTTTAATTCCTTTTTTAATCTTTTTGTAGCCTTTTTTCACATATTTTTTAAGTAAGTCTTTTAGATCTTTTTCGAAATCTGTTTCAGCTCCCAAATTGTTAATTTCTAAGGCAACTAAACGATATAATTCTGCTAAAAACATTCCATATAAAGCAACAATTCCCATTGCCATTCCACCTTTTGTAACTTTTACAACTTGATTTGTCCAAGCTTCCCAAACTTTTAAAGCCAGTTCCATACGTTCTTTTTTAACAATTGCTCCTCCACCAGACCCATCGGGTAAAATACCAAGTAAAGCTCCGGTAGACTTATTAATTTGCCAGTAAGAATTGGTAGTTAAACTTTCATCAATAAGTAAATGATAATAGTAGTCTTTAGAATATTGAAGAATCGGATACAAAGGATGTTTCTCATCAGCCCTAAACAGTTTTAAAGGTTTGGCTTTCAAATCTGAATAAGTACTGTTGTTAAAAATGTTGGCTTCTGATAAAGCTAATAGAATTGATTGCTCTAATGTTTTATGAAATGCTTCTTTTTTAGTTGGTGCAAATGTTCTTATATCGCTTGTTGGAAGCATATCAATTTTTCTGATGGAAGATTCCGTATTTATATTATAGTACTCAGAATACAAACAAGTTTGAAACCTGTTTTCGAAGGTTACTCGATGTAAGCTTACATCATCTTGAATACCAGTGAAAGTTGCAATTGCTTCTGAAGGTAAAGGCTGTGAGTTTTCTAATTTTTCTAATAGAGAATCAACGGTGTCATTTTCATTTAATACCAAAGGGACTTCTGAAAGATACGCTGATAAAGTATCGTCGAGTAAAACTGGAAAAGTGGGTTGATCAGCTTCTAAACATAAATAATGAGTTCCTAGTATATAACTTTTGAAGTCGTTTTTAAATTGTTTTAAATTATTGGAATTGCTTTCGTCTTTTCGAATATCAAAACCTACTAAATGTTGTTCAATACTTTTTGTGTCATATCCTTCTTTCCATTGAATTTTAAGAGATAGTCCAACAGGAAAACTGTGGTCTTTATAATTGTTTTCTTGATTTACAGTATACTCAAGAAGAACAGGTGTAACATCATTAGCAGTAATTCCGACTTCAACTTTGTGTTTAGAATCGTTACTTTTAGTTGACATGTTATAAGTCAAAGAGTACGGATATAAAGTGCTTTTTTGAACGGAAGAAATAATATTTGGAAGTGATTCATCAATAGCTGTAATAGGAGAAACTTTGTAGCCAGCTTTATAAAAGACATTTTTTACGGTAGCATCAGTTTGATTACTATAGCCATTTTCGACAAAAAAGTAATGAGTTGGAGTTCCCTGTAAAACTTCTAAAAGAGCGTTTGGGGTAACTTTCTCAAAAGCTTCTCCATCGCCAAAGCATAATACAGCATCATATTTTTCAATAGGAACAGTTACTAAATCTTGCAAAAACTCTGTACTAAAACTTACAACATTTATTTGTGTGGTTAAAGATTCATTTTCAAAGGATTTAGAAATCTTCTTTTTTATTTCTTCGGGAAATTCTAAGGAAGCATATGGTCTTGGCATACTAGCAGTAGCATCATAAAAAATTAAAATGGATACTACTGAAGTATTTTGAGTAATCATAGCTAGTTGATTATTTCCTTGGTCTTTAATAGAAAAACTGTTTCCTGAAAGTCCTAAAACAACATTTTCCTTTTCATCTAGTGGAGCAACTTTTACAGTTACTTCTGGAAAGTTATTCGCAACTACTTTAGCTTTGATCGATTTAACATTCGAGATTTTTGAGTCATCAATTGAATTCATTTTGATTCCGTTTACTCGTAAATCATCGTTGCTGTCTTTTTCAAAAGTATTTCCAAACATGTCAAAACCCTTACCTTGAAACGAATTGTTTTTTCGTTCTTCGGCAGTCATGTTTAAATCTCTAAGTGTTAAAAATGGCACAAATGAATTAATGTCGTTAACAATACTTTGCAATTGTTGTTTGGTGGAAATAGTAGGAGCAAACTGAATGGCAAGCTGTCTTCCAATAAGTGTTTCTAAATCCCATTCACCTTGCACTAAATCTACTGGGTTATTAAGGTTGTCATTGTAAGTAGCTTTTAAAGTTACACGAACTTGTTCGATATTGTTTTTAGCTGAAGTAGTTTCTAAATCAAATAGATGATGTTCATTTTTGGTTTTTGAAAATGCTTTGTACGATTTGTTTTCTAATAAGTTGAGGTCTTTAATCGTTTCTTTGTCTTGAATTCTAATTACAGGAATTTCAATTCCATCTGCAGCAAGCCAATCAAAATTTCGAATGTTTTCATAAGCGTTTTCAGGTAGTAATTTCAATAATTGATTTTTTAATTCAGCACTTTTTTCCTTGCTATTTTCTATATCAATAGTAAGCTCATCAACCACATGTTCTTTGAAGGTCTCTTCCCATTTGTCAAGATATTTTTGAGAAACATGAAATTCGTTATTATTTGTTTTTTTAATACAGAAAGCGTTTTGAAGAATATCTGGCGAGACTGAAAAATTTTGTCTGTAATATTTAGGAGAAAACCCAGCTTGATCTAACATATAAAATAGCAAGTCAGATTTTTCTCTAATAGTTCCCTTTCCGCATCGTAACAAACCTCGAATTCCCCATCTTTTAGCATAAGCAGCATTTGTAATACTATTTCCAAAAGAAGGTATTGTGGAGAAATGATTATGGACAAAACTGTAAATTTCTTCTGCGTTTTTGCGAGCAATTATTCTTTTCATCTCTTCAGATAAATGTCCTGTACATAACAAAGAAGCATTTCTCATTTCTTCGATACTAGCATAAGGTTCAATCTGAAACTTTCCTGTGAGAGAAGGTTGTTTTTCTGTACTACAAGCTGAAAGAAAATTTGGAGCGATTAAAACACCACCGCTACTCAAAACTAATTGCTTTAAAAGTGTGCGTCTATCCATTGTTATTTGATTTCAAAGGTTAACGGAACTCTTGCAGGTTTTTTTCTTAAAACACCTGTAAATTCAGGGTTTGTTGGTTTTATTTGGAAATCAATTTCGTAGTTTCCTTTGTCAAGTTTTGTAAATAAATCTCCCGGAAAAAATATGTTTCCCGGAAAAAACAAATCTCCTGGAAAAATGGTTTTTTTAATAGGTTTAGATGTATAAACATATTTACCGTTATCCTTTTTTAAAGTGGCAACGAGGTAAATATCTAAACCTTCTTTGTAGAACACTTTTGGGACTGTTTTAGAAAATGAGGTAGTTAATTTTAAACTCTTTTTATGCTTGGAAATATAATCTTTAAAGCGTTCAATGTTGTTGCTTGCATATTCAATAGATTGAGTGTCGAAGTTAAGTTCTGTAGTTACCTGCGCATTTAATAAAGCAGAGAAGAAAAGTATAAATGGTAGAATAAAATTTTTCATTGTTATTTGTATTTAGAGAAGTTTATTGGTGCAAAATTTGGAGCTTCTTTGTACATCATAGCTAAAAAGAAAAAGTCTCTAAAATATTGGGCTTCCTTTTTGTATACGCGTTCACAAACTTTAACCTGATGAGATTTTTTATATTTAATGATATAGCGTTTGATGTCTTTGCTCCAATATTCTAATCTGTTAGAAGCAAGCTCAATTTTAGGTCTCTCATTTTTTCGTGACCAATCTCTTACCTTTTTTAAATTAGAACGATGTTGATCTAGAAACCTTATTAATTCATCAAGGTTTGAAATTTCTTTTTGGTTGGAACAATTTTGTCCCTGAAGGTTTAGCAATCCAAATGTTGAAATGATGATTAGTAGTAAGAGTTTAATAGTTTTTGTTATTAACATAATAAGTAAAGTTTACTTATTTAATGTTCCTTTTTTGCAGAGGTTAACACTTTTAGAAAAAATAATTTTTCAGTTTTTTGTTTACTTTTAGAAAAAAAAGACATTAATGAGTGACGAGGATATACTCCCATTAATAAAAAAAGGAGATACCAGAGCATTAAAAGAGTTTTATGTAGCCCATAGAACATCTTTCTTAGAATTTGGAAGAAAGTATTCCAGTTCTGAAGAAGATATTTTAGATGTATATCAGGATGCTATCATTGTTTTTCAAGAGCAAACTATGATTGGTAAAACTGAGAATTTAACCTGTACTTTAAAAACGTATTTATTTGGTATTGGAAAATACATGTTGTTTGAAAAGAATAGAAAATCAAATAAACAATCCGAATTGCCAAATAATTTAAAAGAAGAGATAGAAATGATAATTGTAGAGGATGATTCAACAGTGAATTTACAACAAAGGAAAATTCAAGAAGGATTAAAATTGTTGGGGAAAAAATGTAGAGAAATCCTCACACTCTTTTATTACAACAACTTAACAATTGATGAAATAAAAGAGTATTTGAAGTACGATAATAAGAATGTAGTAAAGAGTCAGAAATCGAGGTGTTTAAAACAATTAAAATCAAAAATAAATGGATAAGTTTTCATTAATAGAAAAGTATTTCGAAGAAACCTTATCTGCTTCAGAGCGAAAAGAGTTTGAAGAATTACTAAATGTCAATACCGAATTTAAAAAGGAATTTGATTTTCAATCGAATCTTCAAAAAGCAATACGAAATGAAAAGAAGATTGAGTTAAAGAAAGAGTTACAAGAGTTAGAGAAAGAGCTTTTTACTAATAAAACTAGAAGGGTTTCTTATTTTTTAAGAATTGCAGCTTCTATTTTACTGTTAGTTTCAGTTGGTGGATATTTTTTACTGAATAGTTCAAGTACTTCACCCGATGATTTATTTAATGATTATTACGCGCCCTACCGAAATGTAATTCACCCTATAGTTCGAGGAGAATCATCGGAGGATTTAGAATTCAAAGCTTTTTTAAATTATGAGAATAAAGAATATTCAAAATCATTAGAACTTTTAGATTCGTTGTATGTAAAATCTAAAAAATCTCATTTGTTATTATATCAATCGAATTGTTTGTTGTCACTTAATAAACCAGAAGAAGCAACTATATTCTTAAAGGAATACCTTTTAAAAGAAGATGCTTTTAAGGACAAAGCTTATTGGTATTTAGGATTAGCTTATTTAAAATTAAACGATACTAACGAAGCTAAAAAGTATTTTGAATTATTACAAGAATTAGGATCGTTTAAGAAAAATGAAACAACTAAAATTCTAAAGCAATTATGATTTTATTTTTCTGATTATAAATAGAATACCAACTAAAACAACGAATCCTATTAGAAAGATTGTATATAGATTTTGTTCGTTGGTAACAGGTGAAACATCACCGTTTATTACAAATCCTGCCCAATAAAAAGGATGTTTTAAATTATCATCGTCTATGGTGTTTAAGTACTCTTTTTTTGCTAGTTGTAATGCCTTACTTTTTGATTTTCCTTTTTTCAAGTAAGCATAAAAAGAAGTCATAATAGTTGAAGTTTCCTTATCTGGAACTTTCCATAAACTTGAAACTGTTGAACCAACTCCAGAAAATGTAAATGCACGTTGTAATGAAATTGGACCTTTATAAGTTTTTGAGATATTTCCGTTTCCGGTATTACAAGCACTTAAAACAGCTAAGTCCGAATCTAGTTTTAATGCATATAATTCTTCAAGATACAAACGCTCGTTATTAAAATCGAAATAACTGACTTGTGGAGTTTCATTATTAATATTAGCATGCATTGCTAAATGAATCATAGAAGCATCTGGAGTGTTTTCAATAAAGTTTTTTTTCGATGATTTTTCTCCATTGAATAATTTATAATCGAAAAATTTTGTGATGTTTTCTATCTCTTCTTTTGTGGCAGATAGTTTCTTGGCCTCCGTATATTCAGGTGTGTAAACTTGAAGGAAGTTTGCTTTGTTTTTTTTGGTATTTAAAGAGTTTGACTTAATGAATATAAGATCAGAAGCATAAGAAATTTCTGTGTCATTTATTAGGTAATTTCCATTCCGTAAAACCAAAGTTTCAAAAGGCAAATAATATAAAATGTCATCAGGAACTACTATGATTTTTCCATAAGTATTTAGGTCAAAAGGGAGTAAAGTTTCTGTTAGTTTTGTGGCGCTGTCAATATCACTTTGTAAGTTTTTAATTGTACTGATATAATTTTTGATATCAGCCTCAAGAGTTTTGTCGAAATTAATATGTATAGTCTCAAGAGCTGATGAGGTAATTTTAAATATGTACAAATCATTCTTTACTCTCTTATACCTTAGTACCACTTCATTGGATTGTAGTTTTTTTTGGAAGTCTTCTATACTAAAAGATACTGACAGTGATTTAGAAATTTTAGGATAGTTACCTTCTAAATAAGAGCGATGTTTTTTTATTTGTTCATTTATGAGTTGTATTTCAGAAGATTCATTTTTCATCCTTGCTTTAATCAAAGCTGTTCTTAATACAAACTCTTTTTTAATGATAGAGTCTGGAATAGATTTTCGAGCATAATTTCTATTGTCTAAAAACTCTTTCCAAGCTAATTTGTTCTCAATGTTTTCTATTTCGTTTAAAATTTGCCTGTAACTTAAAGTTCCGTAACCAAGTTTTTTTGTTTGAAGCAAACCACTGATAATCGAGTTGTAATAGTTTTTAAGTTTATTGCTAAACTCTTTTCCTTCGTAGCAATTTTTAAATTGTTGAAGTCCCATCTTGAAAAATAGCGAAGCTTGTTTTTTTATTAAACTATCATTTGGGAATAACTCCAAGAAGGTTATTGAAGTTTCTACTAAAAGGCCTGTGTGGTTTAAATCAGTACTCGGACTAAAGTTGGTTCCGTCCTTTTTTAGTTTTTCTTTACCATTATGAATAAGGTTTGCTACATAGTTAAGTTCATTTATAGCTTTTTCTTTTTGTCCGCTTTCAGCAAAAATCAAACTTCTTTGCGCATGAAAAAAAGGAATTCTAAAATCACTTGAACCAGCCAATTCCATAAGGTTTTTATTCTCAATTAGAGCCTTTTTAAATTCTTTATTGTACCGTAATTGTTTAACAAGGTTAAACTTTATTTGAATAAGGTTGTCAGGATATTTTTTATGATCAAGATTTTTAAGAGCTTTCAATAAATACGTTCTTCCTTTTTGTAAAGGAGAGTGTTCTTTGAGGCTATCTTTAAAGTTTAAATAAAAATCTCCAACATGATTTAAAGAGATAGCGTAAAAACGTTTTTCAATAGCATTAAATTTGTTCTTTTGTTTTAGCTTTTCAAAGTATTTCAAAGAAGAAAGCATTTTTGTTTCATCACCTTTTCTGCTATATAAGTATATTAAATTATGATTTACAACTACTTCTTTTGAAGCTTGGTTGGACGCTAAGTTTTGTAATTTATCACTGTTTTGCTGATAAATTTTCAACCCTTTTTTTAAATAAAATTCGGCTTCATCAAAAAACCCGTAATAGGTTGCTGTACTGCTCAAGTCAGCATAAATTGAAACTAAATAGTCATGATCAGGTTCTTTTAAACTACTCAATAATTTTTCAGCTTCTTTAACGGTGTTATAAGACGTTTTATAACGTTCTAAAGCGTATTCTGAAAAGGCTTTATCAAATAAAATAATTCCTTTTAGGTTGAGGTTGTCTTCTTGTTGATTTAAAAAACGAATTGCTTCATTTGAAATGTTAATGGCTTCGTTATATTTCTGAACTTCATATAAAGCGTTTGCTTTTACATGCAATATTTTTGAAACCAATAAACTATCGTTTGTTGATGTAGGACTTAATTTGTTTTTAGAAAAGTTAGATGTTACTATCTCTTTGTAAAGCTTCTGTTGAAAATAGTTTTCATGTGTTTTAAAAACACTATCTAAATCAGTTATTTTAGATTGTCCAATTAGAAGAAAAGGGAAAATAAATAAGAGTAAGGAGGTTGATTTTTTCATATGTAATCTTTGAAGATTTACACATGCAATTTAAAAAATTATTTACGCTCCTCAGCCATTTTTTCTAATTCCATATACCAGTTCTCTCCAAACTTTCGTATCAAAGCTTCTTTTACAAACTTGTATACAGGAACCTGTAATTCTGCACCTAAAGTACAGGCATCATCACAAATATCCCATTTATGGTAATTTACAGCAGAAAACTCTGAATAGTCTTTTACACGAACAGGATATAAATGACAAGAAACGGGTTTTTTCCAGTCAACAATTCCTTTATTGTAAGCTTCTTCAATAGCGCACAAAGCTGTTCCTTTATCATCAAAAATAACATAAGCGCATTCCGCATGATTAACTAAAGGAGTTTCTAATTCACCAAAATCACTAGTTACCCAAGTACCGTTTTCTTCGATAGATTTAATTCCTTCTTCTCTTAAAAACGGTTTTACTTTAGAGTAAATCTCTTCTAAAATTTTAGTTTCTTCCTTTTCTAAAGGAGCTCCTGCCTCTCCTTCTACACAACAAATTCCTTTGCATGCAGATAAGTTGCACACAAAATCTTTTTCGATAATATCTTCTGAAACGATTGTTTTTCCTAACTGAAACATAGCGCAAAAATAAAGTTATTTTTATTACATTTAATTCATTTAAGCATACTTTTGCCATTTACTAATTAAAAAACAAACTAGAGATGAGTCTTGATTTCAATGAAATATTTACTGTTTTTATGGTGTTATTTGCCGTGATAGATATTGTTGGTAATATTCCAATTATTATTGATTTACGTAATAAAGTTGGACATATTCAATCTGAAAAAGCGTCTGTTATTGCTGGTTTTATTATGATTTTGTTCTTGTTTGTTGGGCAGCGTTTATTAGGGTTAATTGGAATTGATGTAAATTCCTTTGCGGTTGCGGGTTCTTTTATCCTATTTTTTATTGCCTTAGAAATGATTCTAGGAATTACTTTGTATAAAGATGATGAAGAGCAAGCTATAAACGCTACTGTATTTCCGTTAGCGTTTCCTTTAATTGCTGGACCAGGTAGTTTAACTACATTGCTATCATTGAGAGCGGAATTTGATTTAATGAATATCATTATTGCTGTTTTATTGAACGTAGTTGTAATATATATTGTACTAAAAACTTCATCAAGAATCGAAAAAATGATTGGTAAAAACGGTATTGCCATCATTAGAAAAGTTTTTGGAGTTATTCTTTTAGCAATTTCAGTAAAATTATTTGCGGCAAATATTAAAATGTTATTGGCATAATGAGTTTTGATACATTAATTGTTGGTGGTGGAGTTGCAGGAATGCAATGTGCCTTGGTATTAGGTTCTGCAAAAGACAAACCATATGCAAAAGATAAAAATGTCGGTATTATTTTACATCAAAGAGCCTCTCATTTACAAGATGCACTGTTTAATAATGTACTAGGACTACCGGCAGGAACATTGGGAAAAGATATTTTGTCTGATGGAAAAAATCACCTAAAAGATGTTTATCCTCATGTTCAGCAAATAGAAAATGAAAAAGTGACAGCCGTACTGGATGATGTTTTCGGTTATAAAGTGATAACCAATAAAAATGAGTACCTAGCTAAAAATGTTGTGGTTGCTTTAAATTATGCTAAGCCTTTTAATATTGCTGGACTGGATCAATATATTGAGAGACATTCTCGCGCGAATGCTATGAAGGACAGAATTCAACTTCGTAATTTTAATCACTTAATTAAAGAAGGTTTATATTGTTGCGGAACGATTGCAGGTTGGAGAAGTCAATTTGCGATTGCGGCAGGAAGTGGAGCAAGTGTAGCAACCGATATACTCACTTTATGGAATGATAACATACCCACAAAAGTTCATGATAAAAACAAAAGCTGAGTTTAATTACTCAGCTTTTTTAATTTCTGGTTAGACAAAACCACTTCATTCCCCCGAAAAAAAGGTTTACTAAACCGATTTAAAAGTACTATTGTTTGTTGTTGAATTCGGTGTAAAATTCCTTGAACGTAATTATTTCAGGATAAAAGATCTTTATTCAGTAATGAGTGATACAAAAAAAGCCATCATTTTAAATGATGGCTTTTTCAATATAAATTTGTTAAATGTAAACTCTTAAGCTTTAACTAATTTTAAAGGCATTTTGTAAATTTTACCTTTTACGATAAACTTATTAGAAATAGTTCTATAGTTTAATTTGTTTTTTACATAAGTTTCAACGTCTGAATTGTTTGTATCAACAGTTAAAACGATAACTTCTCCTTTGTTGTTGATCATGAATTCAACATCAGCAGTTAAATCTTGATTAAATTCAAAATTTGCTTTTCCTAATAATTTAATAATTTCAGTTCTAATCTCAGACTTTACTACTTCAGCTGGTCTTGAGTTGTTAGCAAAAATTGTAGTGCTTACTGTAATTGCTAATAATAAAAATAACTTTTTCATCTTAATGGTATTTTATTGTTTTGGGTTTGTTTTTTTGTTTATTAATTACATGCCAAAAGTACCACCACCTACCTTATTATTGACTATTAAAAATGTTAATAAATCATCTCATTTTTGATGTTTTTTGTTAAAGTTCTCTAAAAGTTTACAATTCATAAACATTGAATAATTCACAATAAAAACTAGGTTTAATTAATAATAAATTATAAAAAACAGCTATACAAACGTTTTTAGTATCATATATTCAATATAAAAAATATGAAAAATTCAAAAACAGGAGTTAATTTAAGGTTAGAATCAGTGAAAAAATGGACGTCAGATTTTGGATTTAACGAAGAAATTATCGTTCATTTTTTGGATTGAATTTTTTTATAAATTCTGATTTAAATGTTCGCCCAATTGGAATTTTTTGAGAGTCAATATTAATTTCATTTCCAGAAATGCGATCAATATGATTTAAATTCACAATATAAGATTTATGTACCTGTATAAAACTGTCGGTTAGTTTCGAATTCCAATTCTTCAGTGAATCAATAAAGACGTATTTTTTATTTGGTGTAACAAAGGTTAAGTAGTTTCGATCTGATTCAATGAATAGAATATCTTCGAGTGTAACTTTATGTAAGGTTTTATCAATATTAAGAAAGATATAATGGTTGGTTGGCTTCGTTTGAATTCTATTTAAAGTTTGCTCAACCTTATGAATTGACTTTAAAAAGCGATCAAATGAAAAGGGTTTTACTAAATAATCAACAATCGTATCCAGTTCAAAACTTTCGACGGCATAGTTAGGATATGCAGTTGTTATTATTATTTGTGGCGGATTCTTAACGGTTTTAATAAAGTCAATGCCTAATATATCTGGAAGATTGATATCTAGAAACAGGAAATCAACAGTATGTTCTTTTAAAAATTCATTTGCATCAACAGCCGTTTGAAAGGTTTTAACCAAATTTAAATCAGGAACTTTATCAATGAATATCTTTAAAAGATTTTGTGCTGGTATTTCATCTTCGAGTATAATACAATTCATGAATCCAGATTTAGTTGTAGCGAAACTTTAAAGGTATCTTTTTCCTGAACATTCAAATTATAGTTATTTAGGTAAAGAAGATCTAGTCGTTTCTTCAAATTTGATAACCCAATTGATTCGAGTGAATCCTTTTCTTTAGTAATGATAGCAATATCATTCTGTATAAAACATTCTAATGTATTTTCAACTACCTTAATATTAATGATGATCTCACTATTTGTTGGACTATGTTTAAAAGCATTTTCAATAATGGTAATTAACAGCAAAGGAGCTATTTTGTGTTGGTAGGAATCTATTGAAACATTATAAGAAATGTTTTTAATTCCTTGTGTTCTTATCTTTTGAAAGTCGATATAATTATCTATGTACTGAAGTTCTTTTTCTAAAGAAATATAGTCTTCTGTACTTTCATATAATACATGTTTGAGATTATCTGATAATTTTAAAATTAAATCTGGAGTTTGTTCAGGCTTTTCAATAGAATAAGAATAAACAGTGTTTAAGTTATTAAACAATACATGCGGATTAATTTGTGATTTTAAAAATCGTAACTCTAACTCAGTTCGTTCTTGCAAAGCCTTTTCAATTTCTTCTTCCCGTTCTAAATACTTAAAAAGAATCCATACGAAAGAAAAGAAAATTAGTGGCACGATGGTTTGCCATAAATAATCACTCAAGCATTTCATAAAAGAGCAACCACATTTTGTAAATACATTACAATACAATTGTGTGGCTAAGAATGATATTAGAATGAATAAAATTGCATATAAAACATATTGTTTTCGTTTTACAAAAAACGGAAGAATAATGAAATTGTTGGTATAAACAATAATTACTAGAATAGATAAGTATTGAAGAAAAGGATTCTCTGACCAATAATACTCCGAAAAAACAAAAAGAGATACAAAGGTGAATAGTATCCAAAATAAAAGATGTACTAATGCTTGTGATATATATTTTTTCAGTAATTCCATTTTCGTTCATGAAAATACATAATTATTAGTTTTTGACTTGTACTGAAAGTACAAAATGCACATACCACGTTACGAACTACACATTATACATATAAGATTGTCGTTGGTACTTCTTTACGAGTAACAGATCAAGTTATTTTTTATTCATTGTTTTTAGCTCTTACTTTCGAGGTATCAACTAATTAATTAACAGTTTATGTTTCGAATAGTACTACTTACATTTTTATATGGTTTAGTAACAGTGTGTAATGCACAATTAAATAACATTGTTTCCGATGAAAAGGGAAATAAAATGTTGTTGGGTAAAGTAAATAGAAAAGGATTTAATAACGGCGATTTCGCATGGTTTCAAAAGAATTATGATCAGTACTTAACAAATGATAAAATCATTGATCGATTAAAAAATAAGGTAAATGATTATGAAATAAAAGTATTCTTTGGCTCTTGGTGTGGCGATAGCAAACGGAACTTACCAATATTCTACAAGGTTTTGGAGGAAGCTAAATTCTCTAAAAATAATCTAGAAGTAATCGCGGTTGATATTAAAAAAGAGGCTTATAAGCAATCACCGAATGGAGAAGAAAAAGGTTTGAATATTCATCGTGTGCCGACATTTATAATATATAAAGAGGGTAAGGAGATTAATCGTATTGTGGAATATCCGAAGGAAACTTTTGAGCGTGATTTGTTGAAAATTGTAAATGGTGAAAAATATACTTCTAAATACAGTGCTATTACATTATTAAATAACCTGTTGAAGAATCCTATTGATAGTGTAGTAAAAATGGAAAAACAGTTATTGGCTTACTTACCAGAGGTAACTGTTGGTGCAAAGGAGCTTAATACTTACGGTAATGTACTATTGCGAAAGAAGCAGTATGATAAAGCTGAATATATTTTTAAAATGAATGCAAAGCTGTATCCAAATCACTACGTAACCTATAGCAGTTTAGGTACATTTTATCATGATCAAAAAAGGTATACAGAAGCTTTGGAAGTGTTATATAAATCACTAAGTCTAAATCCTAAATATCAAAAGGTAAAAGATTTAATAGATGAGATCAATAAAAGTTTATAATTTAAAATTAGTTTATATGAAATTACGAGTAACAGTATTAGTATTGTTTTTAACTAGTGTGTTAAACTGCGCTGCACAAGAGTTTAAATTCGAGAAAGAAATCATTGATTATGGTAAGATTGCACAAAGCTCAGACGGAGTAAGAGTGTTTGAATTTACGAACATAGGAGATGCGCCTTTAATAATTAAACATATTAAATCCTCATGTGGTTGTGCAGTTCCTCAAAAACCAGAAAAGCCAATTATGCCAGGTGAAAAAGGTCAGATTTCAGTATCCTATGATACAAAAAGACCAGGAGGTTTCTCAAAAGCAATTACAATTTTTTCGAATGCAAAAAGAGAACGATTAAGTTTAAAAATTAAGGGATTTGTAAATAGAAATACACCAAAAGAAAAAGTGTAGAATGTAGTTTTTGAAGGGTGAAATCTCTCCTAATGATATAGGAGAGGTTTTCTATTGACTATTTTTTACGATTAAAACTATGGATGCTATTAGAATTATTCCTAAAAGAACAGCAAAAAATATTTTCCAAAACGAATATGGTCTTTTTCCATAAATAGTACCTGATTGACCATTTATATAAAAGTAGTATTGTTTGTTCTTGTAAGTGTAAGAAGATATATAAATAGGAAGTAAAATATGTTTAAAAGTTTCTTCAGACAAATTAAAATTTAAGCTATGTACTCTCTGTGTATCTCCACCAATATCATTTCGTGCCCATCTATCGGCAATCCGCCTCGCTTCACCTTTAGATTCTAAATGTCCATTTTTTAAGGAAAGTGTGTACTTTTCAGTTACAAATCCAGCTAGATATTTAGAGTCAAATGTTTCTAACCTGTTTAAATTCCAATTATATACTCGAGAAGGAATTTTACCTTTATGTTGGTTAGATGCGTTGATTAATGTGTCATCGATAAATCCACTTATGTTTCCCGAAGCATATGACCAATCTGTTTTACGAACTTGTCTTGTCTTAGTTACACGCTCTCCATTTTCGTAGGTTGTATAACTTTCATCTTCATAATAATAATCACCTCGTTGTCCAATATAACTTCCATAAAGTTGTGCGTCAAATGTCCAGAAAGGAAGATATAATCCTTTTAATCTGTGAGCCTGCAAAGAAGTTTTTTTTAAGATGTTCGGTGCGAACCATAAACTTTTAATCCATTTTTGAAATATAATAACGGCTTGTTTATTAGAGAATTGAAATGGCAATATTGCGCCAGGTAAAATCCAATCCTCTTCAAAAGACTCTTCAGTAATTAAAGGCTCAGAGCAATAAACACAATGTAGTGATTTATAGTTTTCTTCTACATGTTGATTGGCGCCACAGGATTTACAGTTTAACAAGCTTATTTTTTCTGTATAAGATTGCGAACCCATCTGTTCTAGATAAGGATATAATTCCAGTTCTTGGAATTCGGAAATAGGCTCGGTAATTACTTCCTCATGACCACAATAATTGCATTTTATGTGATTGGTTCCAGGGTTGTATACTAAAGATGCACCACAGTTTACGCAAGCTTTCTTATGCTCAGATTGTTGTATTGTTTTCTGATGTTCTGAATGATCAGTCATTAAAAATCAATAATTTTAACTTATAGGTTAGGTAATGGTGGTGGAGTTGAGTTTAATAAACTTTGTAAATCAGGTATATTTTGTAACATAGACCAGTTAGTCATTCCTTGAGTCCAAATTAAAGTTTGGCCATTAATGGTATGACTAGTAATTAAACTTGCTAATGTTTCTTTTGTAACAGGACCAACTTGTTGGTTATTCACAGCATAAAAATAAGTCACATTAGTATTTGGAATTGGAGGAGGAGCTTGAGATCCTGAAGTATTGGATGTTTTACTAAAGGCGTTACTCATTTGTTGCGCCATTGCAAATCCCATTCCCATTCCCATTCCTTCGCTTGCGGTGGAAGTGTTGCTAGCCGCTTGCTCAATAGCTTTTGCTGCCTTGAATTTTGTGAGCTGATCTAAATCAATTTTATTTAACCTACTATATTCAAAAATCTCCTTCTTCAAGGTCTCTGGCATGGAGATATTCTCGATGAAAAACTTTTCAATTGAAATTCCTACAGATTCAAATTCAGGTTGAAGTACGTTTAAACACGCTTCTGATAATTCCGTTGTATTGGCAGCATACATTTCAATAGGTAAATTTGCTTCTCCTATTGTATCAGTAAAACGAGTAGAAATTAGACTTTTTAAATGTTCATTAATTTCGAAAGTTGTAAAGTCACTATCGGTTCCAACAATATTTTTAATGAATTTCCCGGCGTCTAAAACTTTAAATGTATAGGTTCCGAAAGCTCTAACTTCTACAAAACCAAAACGATCATCATTTAAGGTTATGGGGTTTTTAGTCCCCCATTTTTCATCTGTAAATAACTTAGAATTTATGAAGTATACTTCTGCTTTGAAAGGACTGTTAAATCCGTATTTCCATCCTTGTAAAGTTGAAAGAATAGGAAGGTTTTTAGTACCTAAAGTATAAGTTCCTGGTAAGAATACGTCCGCTAATTCTCCTTGATTAATGAAGACTGCGATTTGACTTTCACGAACGATTAATTGTGCGTTGTTCTTGATTTCATTTCCATATCGTTCGAAACGGTAGGCTAAAGTATCATTGGTGCTATCAATCCACTCAATAATATCGATAAATTCATTACTAAGCTTTTTTCTTATTTCGTCGAAGATTCCCATTTAATTTTTTTTGATGTTATGTCACTAATATAAGTATAACTTTGGAGTTCTTCGTTACAGTAGCAAAGCAAAAAAACTCAAGCAATTTGCTTGAGTTTTTTAATTTTTATTGTAAAAAAGATATGAATTATCCTTTTAAACTTGCTTTTAAGAATTCAGTATTCATACGAGCGATGTTTTCTAAAGAAATTCCTTTAGGACATTCAACCTCACATGCTCCTGTATTTGTACAGTTTCCGAATCCTTCATCATCCATTTGCTTCACCATGTTTAATACACGATCCGTAGCTTCTACTTGACCTTGTGGTAATAAGGCAAATTGAGAAACTTTAGCAGAAACGTATAACATAGCTGATGAGTTTTTACAAGTAGCAACACACGCCCCACATCCAATACAAGTAGCTGCATCAAAAGCTTTGTCTGCATTTTCCTTATTAATAGGAATAGCATTTGCATCTTGTGTGTTACCTGAAGTGTTAACAGAGATAAACCCTCCTGCATGTTGAATTCTATCAAAAGCAGATCTATCTACTACTAAATCCTTAATTACAGGAAATGCCTTTGCTCTAAATGGCTCGATGTAAATCGTATCACCATCTTTAAACTTACGCATATGTAATTGACAAGTTGTTACACCTCTATCTGGTCCGTGTGCTTCACCATTAATATATAAAGAACACATTCCACAAATTCCCTCACGACAATCATGATCGAAAGCTACTGGCTCATCACCACTTTCAATTAATTGTGTGTTCAAAACATCTAACATTTCAAGGAAAGACATATCTGGCGATACGTCGTTGATATTATAATCAACCATTTTTCCTTTATCGCTTGCGTTCTTTTGACGCCAAATTTTTAACGTTAACTTCATAATTCTTTCCTTATTTGTATGAACGTTGTTTTAATTCAATATCGTTAAACTCTAACTCCTCTTTGTGTAAAACAGCATCTTTAGGCTCACCTTTGTATTCCCAAGCAGCTACATAGGCAAATTCTTTATCGTTACGTAAAGCTTCACCTTTTTGTGGTCCGTCTAATTCAACAGATTCTTCTCGGAAGTGACCTCCACAAGATTCAGTTCTGTTTAAAGCATCCTTAGCGAATAACTCTCCTAATTCTAAGAAGTCTGCTACACGTCCAGCTTTTGCAAGCTCTTCGTTGAATTCATTAGCACCTCCAGGAACTCTTACATCACTATAGAATTCAGCTCTTAAAGCAGAAATTTCTTCGATAGCTTCTTTTAAACCTTGTTCGTTACGAGACATTCCAACTTTGTTCCACATGATTTTTCCTAAACGTTTGTGGAAATAATCTACAGATTTTGTTCCGTTATTATTAACGAACTTATCGATAGTAGCACGAACACTCTTTTCAGCCTCTTCGAATTCTGGAGTTTCAGTTGAAATAGGTCCGGTACGAATATCATCTGCTAAATAATCACCAATTGTATAAGGTAATACAAAGTAACCATCAGCTAATCCTTGCATTAAAGCAGAAGCTCCTAAACGGTTTGCTCCGTGATCAGAGAAGTTTGCTTCTCCAATTGCATATAATCCAGGAACAGTAGTCATTAAGTTATAATCAACCCAAATTCCTCCCATTGTATAGTGTACCGCCGGGTAAATCATCATTGGAGTTTCGTATGGATTCTCGTCAACAATCTTCTCATACATTTGGAATAAGTTTCCGTATTTATTCCTAACAACTTCCTGTCCTAATTTTTTAACTAAAGCAGCATCGTTTACATTTAATCCTTTGATGGTAGCTTGCTCTTTGCCGTAACGTTCAATTGCCGAAGCGAAATCTAAATAAACAGCTTCACCAGTTGCGTTAACTCCGAAACCAGCATCACAACGTTCCTTAGCAGCGCGAGATGCAACATCACGTGGAACTAAGTTACCAAATGCAGGATAACGACGCTCTAAGTAGTAATCTCTATCTTCTTCAGCGATTTGTGTAGGTTTTAAACTTCCTTCACGAATTGCTTTTACATCTTCCATTTTCTTTGGAACCCAAATACGACCATCGTTACGTAATGATTCAGACATTAACGTTAATTTCGATTGGTGGTCTCCAGATACTGGAATACACGTTGGGTGAATTTGTGTGTAACATGGATTTGCGAAGTAAGCTCCTTTTTTGTGAGCTTTCCAAGCAGCTGTTACGTTACTTCCCATTGCATTAGTCGATAAGAAGAATACGTTTCCGTAACCTCCAGTTCCTAATACAACAGCGTGAGCAGAATGGCGCTCAATTTCTCCAGTAACTAAGTTACGAGCAATAATACCACGAGCTTTTCCGTCAACAATAACAACGTCTAACATTTCGTGACGGTTATACATTTTGATTTTTCCACGACCGATTTGACGGTTCATAGCAGAATAAGCTCCTAATAATAATTGCTGTCCTGTTTGTCCTTTTGCGTAGAAAGTTCTTGATACAAGTACTCCACCGAAAGAACGGTTATCTAATAATCCACCATAGTCACGTGCAAAAGGAACTCCTTGAGCAACACACTGGTCGATAATATTTGCAGATACTTCAGCTAAACGATAAACGTTAGCTTCACGAGAACGGTAGTCTCCTCCTTTTACAGTATCATAGAATAATCTGTATGTTGAGTCACCATCTCCTTGATAGTTTTTTGCAGCGTTGATTCCTCCTTGTGCAGCAATAGAGTGCGCACGACGCGGAGAATCTTGAAAACAAAACGCTTTTACGTTATATCCTAACTCAGCTAAAGTTGCAGCAGCAGAACCTCCTGCTAAACCAGTTCCAACAACAATAACATCGATTAAACGCTTGTTAGCTGGGTTAACTAAGTTGATTTTATTTTTATGATTAGTCCATTTATCAGCAATAGGACCTTTTGGTATTTTTGAATCTAAAGTTGCCATATGATACTATTATTAATGGTGATTGAAATGGTGAAATAATGCAATGAAGATGAATCCTAAAGGAAGACCAATTGCATAAATTTTACTAAAAGTTTTCAATCCTTTAGTGTATTTATTGTTAGCTCCTACCGATTGGAATGCAGAGTTAAAACCGTGTAAAAGGTGTAATGCTAAGAAAACAAAACCTAAACCGTATAATGCTACTCTCCAAATTGGAACGAATTTTTCTTGTAATTCTTCGAAGTATCTGAAACCGCTTTCTGCATTACTTGGATCAATTAAACCAGACATGTCTCCTGCTACGTATTTCACATTCATTTCATGTACCCAAAAATCAATCATGTGAATGATTAGAAAGATTAAAATGAATAATCCGCTGTAAATCATGTTTCTACTCATCCAAGTAGAGTTTGCAGCCCCATTATTTTTCGCATATTTAACAGCACGTGCGCTGTTATTTTTGATTTCTAAAACAAATCCCATTGCAAAGTGAAATATTACACCGAAAATTAAAACGGGTTGTAATAAATATTGAACAGCCCAAAAAGTACCCATAAAGTGAGAAGCTTCGTTAAACGCATCTGCACTGAATACTGATAAGATGTTGATTGCAAAATGTTGTAATAAGAAAACCATTAGAAAGAGTGCCGAAAGTGCCATGGCAAACTTCCTTCCGATAGAAGATTTAAGTAATCCGCTCATTATTTTGATTGTTGGTTATAAATAATTACAAGCAAAGTTAAGACCTAAGGCTAATTTCTACAAGGATTAAAGTTTGTTTTGTTAAATATTTAGAATCGGTATAAATAAAACGATTTCGAACGGCATAATTTTGAACAGATTAGGAAGTTTTTTGACTACAATAAAATCATTTATGTTAGCAATTTACTTTTTTACGACCAATTGATAAACTAACAAAACTATGGCTATTCAAGATATTAAAACGTATAATTTTCAAGATGTGTTTTCCTTGCAATTGGTGCAATTTGAAAAGGCTTGTGTAGTTAACGAACCTAAACAGATTAACGACTACAAAATTTTTTGGATTAAAAACGGGGAAGGAACGTATAATATCGATTTTAAAAGTTATTCTTTTAACGGAAGTGTGTTGTTTTTTCTATCTCCAGGTCAGGTTTTTACGGTAGATTCTGAAAAAATAAAGGAGGCCTATCAATTAAGTTTTACTAGAGATTTTTATTGTATTCAAACTCATGATACGGAAATTGCTTGTAACGGAGTGTTGTTTAATAATGTGTATGAAACACCTTTTGTAATTCCTACCGAAAAAGATATTCGCAAGCTAGATTTTATACTTGAGAATTTGGTTGAAGAGTTTGATGTTGACGAAACAGCTCAGTATGATATGTTGCAATCGTTTTTAAAACAATTTATCATTTATTCGGTGCGAATAAAAAAGGAGCATTCAGAAATTAAAGAAGACACTGAAACTAAATTATTTAAAGATTTTAGTTTACTGGTTGAACAAAACTTCAAGAAGTTACATAGTGTAACAGACTACGCAAATCGATTGGCAATTTCGCCAAAGTCATTAACCAAACACTTTCAAAAAATAGGTTCTGAAACGCCTAGTGATTTTATTAAAAACAGAATTATCACTGAGGCAAAAAGACAATTATTATATTCTTCTGAAGCTATAAAACATATTGCGTTCGATTTAGGCTTTAACGATCCAGCCTATTTTTCTCGTTTTTTTACCAAAGGAACGGGATTTTCTCCTGCACAATTTAAAAAACAGTATAAAGGCTAATACTTAGTGTTTGCTTCCAAATTACTTTATTTAAAATAAATGATGTTTATCTTTTAAAAATCAGGTGTTTACCTCTTTTTTTTAGGTGGATTTCCTAGCCAATTATAGATTTCTGAGACTAACTTTATAAACCAGAAACTACATTATCTAAAACTTTACACAATGAGCAATAATGAAGAAAATTTTAGTTTAGAATCTATAAGCCTATTTAAAGGAATCCAAAAAATGTTTTTAAGTGCGTTCTTATTAATAGTTGTATCAGGACTTGTTATTTTCGCTGCGCTTCCACCAATAGTAATTGCCGCTATTATTTTAGCTATAGTTGCATTATTGGCAACAGGAGGATGTTTAGCTGTTAGAAATTTTACTGCTGGAATTAAAACCTCTTATGCTAATAACCCAGTCGCAGCAGCAGCCCGATATGGTTTTCCAACTTATGCAGCTTTAAGAGCAGCAATTCCTGCGCCAGCAAGATGGTGTGCGAGTTGATTTTTATTGGAATTTTACCTTTCTAATTTATTTCGTTTATTGTTGTTTAAGCTGATACTTGGGTAGATAATTTACGGTGTTGAACTTAAAATAGTATAATTTTTGTTATTTCTTATAGTAACAATTGAGTTAATTCTTAAACGTAAGTGTAGTATTAATCTTTAAATTTTATATTATGTTAAAATCAATTTCAAGTTTAGGTATTAGCTTAAGTAAAGACGAACAGGCTAGCATTTTTGCTGGTGTTACAGCATCTGGTATGTGTGGAAATGGAACAACATTTTCTATAAGAAATGCTGAAAATACTGGTGATGGTGGATACAGTCAAGCTCAAAGTATTTGTGGATCATCAGGTGTAGCCTCAGTTGTGTTTAGATAGTAATAATACAGCACAAGCTTTTTGTAGATAATGCATTATAATGTATAAGTAAAAGTGGGCTTGCCCACTTTTTTTGCTTTTTAGTTTATACTTAACTGCTGTTTTAAAGTTTGTATTTTTGACTTATGGTTTTATTTAATCTGCCATTAATTCTAACTATATCGATAATTTTGTTTCTATTGCATATTGGTTATAACTACTATCGAAAATGGAAAAACAACTAGAGAAACTACTGTTTGATTAATCATTCGTTTTTTGTTTTTTATCTGAACTTACATCTAGTTTTATCTGAAATTTTTAAATAATTAGATTTTACAAATTACCTTAAGTAAGTAAAATTTATAATTATGAAAGCTAAACCTATATTCATAAGACTTATTAAAGCATATGGAAATGAATACGTTATTAAATTTCCAAAACTTATTATTACCGTTGATAGATATTATTATACTAAAATGTCTAATAGTCCAGATGAGTATAAATTCATTTAATTACACTTTTAATTTATTTTGTTTTTGCTATTTTTATTGATTGAACAATAGCTATGAATAAATGGATTTAGAAAATATAGAATTAAGAAAAGTATCTCTAGGAATGAGAATATTCCTAATTTGTTTAATTATTATTTTTATAATAAATCCAATTTACAAATTTGTTCCTGATTTTATAAGCTGTACTTGTTGGGAGCCATTTACTTACAGACATATTAATTTTCCTGTTAATAATCATCCTTGTGATGTAGTGTTACATCATGTTGCTTTCTAGTTTATATATTTAGATGATGAGATCATTATTGATTTTATTCTAGATTTTCTTTCGAGCACTAAAAATGGTTGGAAGATTTTTCTCCTTTTAATAATTATCACTGTTATTTGTGTTATTGTAATTCCTTAGCTAGTATTTTTCAATATTAGTTATAATACTTTTTTAGCTTATTTTGTTTTTAAAAGGCAAATTTCCCCTCATTTCTTCCTCTTTTTCTTCCAAATTCTCAATTGTACAACTCTTAGGAACCTTTGTCCATTTTTGGAGGTCTATTCTCGTCGCATCTTTGTACCAGAAAGTTTTTAGAAACCCTATTAAAACAAAAACAACATGAATACAGAAAGATATCAATGCCCGAATTGTTGGGGATACCAAGAATACGAAGAGCAAAACGAATTATGTAACAAACAAGAGATTAATAATTAAAAAACCTAAAAAAATGAGTACAAGAATTGAAACATTAAACCCAGACACAACAACAGGAAAATCAAAAGAATTATTCGATGCAGTTCAAAACAAACTAGGATTTATTCCTAACCTTATAAAAGTATTTGGTAATTCACCAGCAACATTACAAAGCTATTTATCACTAGGAGAGTTAACAGCAAGCGGAAACTTTTCTAACAAATTTAGAGAGCAATTAGCATTGGCAATTGCTGAAGAAAATAGCTGTAACTATTGTTTATCTGCTCACACAGCCATTGGAAAGATGAACGGATTAACAGATGAGCAAACAGAAGAAAGCAGACAAGGTCGCGCTGAGGATGCAAAAGTTGAAGCTGGTTTACAATTAGCACAAAGCATCACAAGAAATAGAGGAAATATTTCAACAGCAGAAATTCAAGCAGCAAAAGCAGCAGGATATAACGATGGAGATATTTTAGAAATCGTATTAAATGTAGTTTCAAATACCTTAACAAATTACGTAAACCATATCGCAGAAACAGAAATTGATTTCCCAGCGGTTGAGGCAGGCAAGTTCGCAGTAAATTCATAATAATCCTTATCATAAATAAAAAAGAACAAAAACAATCATGAAAAAAGCAATAGCAATTTTAGTAGTAATCTTAGGTTTTTCTTTTAACGCAAATGCACAGGATGCTAAAACCGTAGCATTAGAACAAACTAAAGGAGAGTTCACTCAAAAATCGGTAACCTTATCGGAAGGAACCTATGTTTTTGAAATTACAAATAGTAATGTTGGAAAAGACGTTGGGTTTGTATTAGCTCCAAAAGGAAAAACAGAACAAAAAGATCATATCAAAGAAGCATATGTTACTTCATTAGCAAAGAATAACACAACTTCTTCATCTAAGAAAGTAACACTAAAAAAAGGAGAATATGTGTACTTCTGTCCATTGAACCCTACTCCTCAATATACTCTTATAGTAAAGTAGTAAAAGTTGTTAACTTAAAAAGCTCAGCATACCGCTGAGCTTTTTGTGTTTATGATTAGTTAAGAATTTTGCGATTATCAGGCTTTTCCGCCATCTAAATCGTCTTGCCATTTTTTCAATTTTTCCCATTTACCTTCTGCGGCAAGTTTCGCTTGTTTTGGCCATGTGTTAGGTTTGTGCATTCTATATCTGTCACCACCACTGTTTAATACTTCCTGGCATTTTTTAACAGAGGTTTCTCCAAGTGCTTTCCAGGTTTTAATTCCGAAATTATGGAATAAACCTTCAATTTTAGGTCCGATTCCTTCCACAACTTTTAAGTCGTCTTGTTTAATTTTTTTACCGAAAGCTGCTTTTGCGGCGGCTGCGTCAAAAGGAGTAGTTGTATCTGTTTCCACAGAAGTAGTTAGTGAACTAACTGTGGCAGAGCTGGTATCTATATTTTTTGAAGCTTCTCTGGCTAATTTTAAGTCAGAAGCTAAGCCTAATTTACTTTTCTGACAAGCATCTAATTCTGCCTCTAAAGAAGTTATTTTGTTTTGTAAAGCAATTAGTTCTGTGTTATTAGAATTCTTATTTTCTTCGGAAGTATTTTTTAAGTGTCTTCCTAATAAATAGCCTAGAAATGCTGATATCAGCCCGACTAAAATTGGTATGATAATACACGCCATAATATGTTATTTTGGTTATTTGATAGTTAGTTATTTAATAGTTATTACTGTTCTTCGGTTTTTGGCTTTCCCTTCCTTTGTAGTATTGTCTGCAATAGGTTCATTTTGACCTTGGGATAATGCTGTAATTTTATCGGCAGGAATTCCGTTGTTAACTAAATATTCTTTAGCAAAATCGGCTCTTTGTTGACCAATAGTAAGATTAGCATCAGAATCTCCTGAATTATCTGTATGACCTGTAATAATACAAGTTGCACCATCTACTTTATCCAAGTATTTAGCGATATCTGCTATTTCTTGTCGTTGTTCAGCTGTTAAATTTACTTGTGTTTCACCAGTTTTAAAATAAAGTACAAGTGGATGCTCTTTAATAAAATTACCGAGCTTTTCAAGTTCTTCAGAATTGTCTTTAAATTCCAAAATTGCAAAGTCGATGGGTCCATAAAATACTTTTAAAGAATCTGGAATCATTGTTTCTTTTAATTCTCCGAAAGTGTTCATTATTTTAGATGGGATACCTTTAGAACTTAAATAGTTCTTTACAGAAATAGCTCTTGCAAAACCTAGATTAGGATAAGCCGATTGGTTTTCTTCACTCTTTGTATAAAATCCAGTAATCGACAATGCTTTATCATTATTACCTATGAGGTGGGTTTTTAACTTTTCAATTTCCAGATCTAAGTTCGAGGTAACGGGACTAAGAAATTTGTATGCAGAGCTTTCAAAATTAAAGTTGTCTTTTGTAGATAATGAGAAATCTGCAGAGTTATCTTTTACAGAAAACGGATAATGTGTGGGAGGTTTTTGTTTTTGGGTTTCAGATACTACTGTTGTTGATTGATTTTCTATGGATTCATCAGGGCAACATAATTTATAACTGAAGTAAGTTCCGACTAAAATGGTAAGGAATATACCCAAAAGCAATAGGAGTCTTTTAGTCATGTTTTTTGATTTATGTTATTGATTGTTAAATTATTAAATTTTTTTTAAAGATTTAACAATCTGATTTCTAAACTGATATAATTTTAAATGTTTTTATTGGTTTTGTTTTGTAAAGTGTTGGTTTTCAGAATTGTTAAGAAAAATTTAAAAATGTTATTGTTACGTTAAACAGCTGGTTTTAGTGAAACAATTTTAAAATGGTGGCGTCTTTTAAGCAAATAACCTTTTTAACTTAAATTTTTAGAACATGAAAAAAATCATTTTAACCATCGCTTTATTTTTAGGAGCTTTCACTACAACTGTAAACGCAACAGAAACTCCAAAACCAGAAAAAATTACTGTAACTGAGTATACTGAAGTTTCACCTTTTTGTACATTAATTAGAGAAGGAAACTATGAGGCTGTTAAAGCTTTAATTAAAAGTGGAGAAAACGTAAACCAAAAATCAACAGGATTAACGCCATTAATGTTTGCTGCGCGTTATAACAGAGCAGACATTGCAAAATTATTAATAGCTAATGGAGCTAAATTAAAAACAAAATCTAAAAGAGGATTTACTGCTTTAAAATGGGCTAAGTTAGCGAAGGCTAATGAAACAGTAGCTGTATTAAAGCAAGCAATGGAAAGTTAAAATGCACATATATTATTGTGTAAATTGATTGAATTAAAAAAGACCTACAATTTTGTAGGTCTTTCTTTTTATCTTGGAAAAATAGTATTTTCTATCCTTCAGCTTCTGCAGCAGCTTTAGCAGCGTTACGAGACATACGAACTTGAGCAACCACAGTGTTATCTGGATGTAAGAAAGTATAGTTATCGTTTGCTAATTCAGTAACATAAAGTTTGTTGCCAATTTCTAATTCTGTGATGTCAGCTTCAATAAAATCAGGCAAGTTTGCTGGTAAAGCTTTCACTTTTAATTTACGCATGTTGTGACGTAAAGCACCACCAATCATAACCCCTTTAGAGTTACCAACTAATCTTACAGGAATTTCCATAGTTACCGCTTTATCCTCGAATAATTGATAAAAGTCGATGTGTAAGATTCTGTCAGTTACTGGGTGAAACTGGATGTCTTGTAAAACAGCCGCATAAGTTTGACCGTCAACTTCAATCGAAGCAGTATATACGTTTGGAGTATACACTAAGCTCTTGAACGCTTTTTCATCAGCTGAAAAGTGTACTGGCTTGTCTCCTCCGTATAATACGCAAGGAACCTGTCCAGCATTACGTAAGGCTTTAGTCGCTGACTTACCTACGCTTTCTCTTTGAGATCCATTAATCGTAATCGATTGCATTATTTATATATTTAAAATTACATTAAAAATTGATCGCTAATAGATGTATTCGTTTGAACTTTACGCATCACATCAGCGAATAAGGGCGCGCAAGATACAACTTTTATTTTAGAAATTTGCTTTTTCAAAGGAATTGTATCTGAGACAATTAACTCGGTTAATTTTGAGTTTTCTATTTTCTCATAAGCATTGCCAGAAAGTATTGGGTGTGTACAAATCGCTCGTACCGATTTCGCTCCTCTGTCTACCATTAAATCTGCAGCTCTCGTAAGAGTTCCTCCGGTGTCAATCATATCATCTACCAAAATTACATTCTTGCCTTCTACTTCACCAATAAGCTCCATATGGTCGATAACATTCGCTTTTTTACGTTGCTTATAACAAATAACAACTTCACTAGCCAGGTATTTTGAATAGGCATAAGCTCTTTTTGAACCTCCCATATCTGGAGAAGCGATTGTTAAATTATCTAATTGTAAACTTTCGATGTACGACATAAAAATTGTTGAAGCATATAAATGATCAACTGGTTTTTCAAAGAAACCTTGAATTTGATCAGCATGTAAATCCATAGTCATGATTCTTGTAGCACCAGCTGCTTGTAAAAGATTTGCAACTAATTTTGCTCCAATAGCAACTCTAGGTTTGTCTTTTCTATCTTGTCTTGCCCAACCAAAATAAGGCATTACAGCAGTAATATGACGTGCAGAAGCTCTTTTAGCAGCATCTAACATCAATAACATTTCCATTAAATTATCGGCACTAGGGAAAGTAGAGCCAATAATAAAAACTCGTCTACCTCTTACTGATTCTTCAAATGCAGGTTGAAATTCACCATCGCTAAAATGCGTAGTTTTTACATTTCCTAATTCAGCATTAAATTCCTTTGCTATTTTTTGAGCAAGCTCAGTGCTTTGAGAACATGCAAAAAGCTTTGGTGATAATTGTGTCGTTGACATCTCAGAATAATTTTTAGTATGTGTTGTTGTTTGGCAAAAGTAAAATTATTTTAAAGAGTATTAAAACGTTTTTATTTTAAATTGTTAGATTTGCACTTCCATAATTTTTGCCAAAGTGGTGGAATTGGTAGACACGTCGGATTCAAAATCCGATGCTCATTAGAGCGTGTGGGTTCGAGTCCCACCTTTGGTACTATTTCTTCAAGTAATTTTTTTGAAAACGACTGATGCAATTTGAAAAAATTGTAATTTCGTTCTATGCCAACATCTTTAGAACTTCAAGTAAAAACATTGCCCAATTCTCCTGGGGTTTATCAATATTTCGATAAAGATGATGTTATAATTTATGTAGGTAAAGCAAAGAATTTAAAGAAAAGAGTTTCTTCATATTTTACTAAGAATCATGAATATGGTAAAACAAGAGTACTCGTAAAAAAGATTGTTCGTATTGAACATATAGTTGTTAATACTGAGACAGATGCATTGCTGCTTGAGAACAATCTCATCAAAAAATATAAACCTAGGTATAATGTTTTATTAAAGGATGATAAGTCATATCCATGGATTTGTATTAAAAAAGAACGCTTTCCGAGAGTGTTTTTAACCAGAAGAGTTATTAAGGATGGTTCTGAATATTATGGCCCATATACTAGTGTAAAAACAGTTCATAATCTGCTTGATTTAATAAAACAACTTTATCCATTAAGAACTTGTAATTACGACTTAAGTGAAACAAAAATAAACGATGGCAAGTATAAAGTTTGTTTAGAATATCATTTAAAGAATTGTAAAGGTCCTTGTGAAGCTTATCAAGATGAAAAAGCTTACATGGAGAATATCACAAAAATTCGAAGTATTATTAAAGGAAACTTTAAAGATAGTCTTGAAAGTTTACATAATATAATGATGGAATATGCCGAAGCAATGAATTTTGAAGAGGCCCAGCTAATAAAAGAAAAGCTTGTTTCTCTGCAAAACTATCAAGCTAAGTCGACAATCGTAAATCCATCTATTAATAATGTTGATGTTTTTTCAATAACTTCTGATGAAACGCATGGTTATGCCAACTTCTTTAAAATAATGAACGGTGCAATTATTCAATCATATACCACTGAGATTAAAAAGAAATTGGACGAATCAGATAAGGAATTACTAGAGCTTTTTATTGTAGAAACTCGCCAACGTTTTAACTCTTTATCCAGAGAAATTTATGTGCCTTTTAAAGTAAATTTAGGTGATGAAATTAAAGTAACAGTTCCAAAATTGGGAGATAAAAAAAGGATTGTTGATTTATCACTAAGAAATGCAAAATACTATCGTCAAGAGCAATTCAAACAAATAAAAATAGTGGATCCAGATCGTCATGTGAAAAGAATCATGGCGCAAATGAAAAAAGATTTACGTTTAAAAGAAGAGCCTGTTCATATTGAGTGTTTTGATAATTCGAATATTCAAGGAACAAATCCTGTTGCAGCTTGTGTCGTGTTTAAAGATGGAAAACCAAGTAAAAAAGATTACAGACATTTTAATATTAAAACTGTCGAAGGTCCAGATGATTTTGCTTCAATGGAAGAAGTAGTATATAGACGATATAAAAGATTACTTCAAGAAGATAAACCATTACCTCAGTTGATTGTAATTGATGGAGGAAAAGGACAGTTATCTTCTGCATTAAAAAGTTTAGATGTTTTAGGGTTAAGAGGAAAAATTGCCATTATTGGAATTGCCAAAAGACTTGAAGAGATTTATTACCCTGGTGATAGCGTTCCGTTATATCTTGATAAGAAATCTGAAACATTAAAAATTATTCAACATCTTAGAAATGAGGCGCACCGATTTGGAATAACATTTCATAGAAATAAGCGCAGTAAAAGTGCAATTCAATCTGAATTAGAACAGATTCCAGATGTAGGTAAACAAACCATAACAAATTTGTTACGTAAATTTAAATCAGCTAAAAGAGTAAAAAATGCTACATTAGATGAGTTAATTGAAGTGGTTGGCAATGCAAGAGCTCAAAAAATTTACAAATATTTCCATGACAAAGAATAGCGGTATGAAAAGTAAGCTAACGTTATTGTTGCTAATCTTTTTTTTATATAGCTACTCGCAAGAGCGACCAAAAGTTGGTTTAGTATTAAGTGGCGGTGGGGCAAAAGGATTTGCTCATATAGGCGTTCTTAAAGAGCTTGAAAAAGCCAATGTAAAGATTGATTATATAGGGGGAACAAGTATGGGGGCTATTATCGGAGGAATGTATGCTTCTGGTTACTCAGCTGATCAAATTGAAAAACTTATTAGAGAAATTGATTTTTTATCTGTAATTCAGGATAATGTTCCAAGAGAAGAAACGCCTTATTTTGAAAAAGTGTTTTTAGGAAAAACTGCTGTTACTCTTCCAGTCAAGAATGGAAGTATAGGCTTGCCTTTAGGACTATCAAAAGGTCAAAATGTATTAAATCTTTTGACGGAAATATTATCGCCAGTAGATGAGATTTCGGATTTTTCAAAACTCCCTATTCCATTTTTTTGTGTTGGTACAGATATAGAAACGGGTCAAGAAGTGATTTTGGAGAATGGGTCATTGCCACTAGCATTAAGAGCAAGTGCGTCTTTTCCTACGTTATTAAATCCAGTTGAGGTAAAAGGAAGATTAATTGTTGATGGAGGAGTAGCAAATAATTTTCCTGTCGATAGAATGAAGGAAAAGGGTGTAGATATTATTATTGGAGTTAATGTGCAAGGAACACTTTTAAAACGAGATGAATTAACTTCAGTAGCATCACTATTGAGTCAGATTGTGAATTTTCAAATGTATCGCAAATCAGACGAACAAATAGAAAAGTTAGACATTCATATTCATCCAGATATTAATGAATACACAGTAGTTTCTTTTGATGATAAAGAGGCTATTTTGAAAGAAGGAAATAGAAAAGCAAAGCAATTTCGAAGTGTTTTTCTGGAGATAGCAAAGAAACAAGGTGTTCAAAATAATCAGAAACAAACAATTAATAGTAAACCCAGAAATAAGCGATTTTTAATTGACAGAATTATTTTAAAAGGGAATAAAAATTATACCCAAGATTATGTTTTAGGTAAGTTGAGGTTGAAAGAAGGAGATTCTGTTTCCTATAATGAAATTTCAAAAAAAATTAACGCATTAACGGCTACCAAAAATTTTCAAAGAGTAGATTATAGCCTTGAGAAGTCTTTTGAAGGAAAAAAAATAAATATTACTGTAAAAGAGAATGACATCAAGACTTTTTTAAGTTTTGGTCTTCATTATGACAATTTATATAAAACAGGGGTTTTGCTAAATTATAATCACAAAAAGATGTTTTTCAAAAATGATGAACTTTCTTTTGATGTGGTGATTGGTGATAAAATTAGATATGATATAGAGTATTTAATCGATAATGGTTATTTATTGAGCTTTGGAATAGCTTCGAGATATAACTCTTTTAATTCTGGAGTGCTATTTAACGAGAACAATTTGAATAAGATTAATGTTTCTTATCGAGACTTTACAAACAAAGCTTATTTTCAAACAACATTTAGTAAGAAAACAGCTTTTGGAGCTGGAATTGAGTTGAAAACCTTAAGAGTTTCATCAGATACATTCCTTACTAATGGAGAGGAAACATTGTTTGATGAAAGTGTATATTTCAATCCTTTTGCATTTTTACATGTAGATACTCATGATAAAAATGCCTTGCCAACTAAAGGGTTTTCAATCAGCACAAAGTTTAGGTGGTTTTTACTGTCGAACAGAAATGAGAGCTTAAGTAATTTTGCTCCTGGAAGTATTGGTTTCAATCAATATTCTCAAATAGATGGTAGATTAAGCTTCGCAAAAACGTTTTATAATCGATTAACATTTCAATTTATATCTGAGGCAGGTTTCACGTTGGGTGAGGAGGATTCTGAAATATTTGACTATCGTTTAGGAGGATATAACCAAAATTATATTAACAATTTTATTCCTTTTTATGGTTATGAAATTTCTTCTTTAAGCGATCAATCTTTTCTAAAGTCTGAGTTTCATTTTCGTTATAAATTATTTGAAAATCATCATTTAGGTGTCTTAGCGAATTACGCAAGAGTTGGTAAAAATGTTTTGAACAGAGGAGAATTGTTAAACGAAACGAAATCTGGATATGCAGTAGGGTATAGTTTAGAAACCTTATTAGGTCCTATTGAACTTAAATACGCTTGGTCTCCAGATCACAACGACCGCTTCTGGTTGTTCAACTTAGGTTTCTGGTTTTAAATAAAAAAATCCTGCTAGTAATGAAACGAGCAGGATTTAATTTCTTAATAAGAAAATGCCTTGTTATTTATTCTTTTTTCTATAAGAAAAATGATATTGTAAATACTGATAAGCATCTCTAGGTATAATTTTAATCCATCTTTTGTGTTGAAGTAACCATTTAAAGCGAATAGATAATAAATTCTTGGTAAGGTATGCTGCAATAAATGGATGAACATTTAATGTAATATCAACATAGTCTACATCGCTATTTAAAATACGGTCTAATTCAGCTTCAATCTCATCAATTAATACAATTGGAGCTTCAACTTCACCATTTTTATTAGGATTCGGTTCACGAGTTTTTATTTCGAGTTCAGGTCTAACTCTTTGACGTGTAATTTGTACTAACCCAAACTTACTTGGAGGTAGTATCTTGTGTTTAGTTCTGTCTAAAGACATGGCTTCTTTTAAGTGTTGATATAACTTTTGCCTATTCTCGGCAGTTTTCATATCTATAAAATCAACTACTATAATACCACCCATGTCTCTTAATTGTAATTGTCGTGCAATTTCTGTTGCAGCAATTAAATTAACTTCTAACGCTGTTTCTTCTTGGTTTTTTGCTTTATTGGATCTGTTACCACTATTTACATCTATAACATGTAAAGCTTCTGTGTGTTCGATAACCAAATAAGCTCCTTTACTCATAGATACGGTTCTTCCGAAAGAAGTTTTAATTTGTCTTTCAATACCGTATTTTTCAAAAATTGGAACGTTAGATCTATGGAGCTTAACTATATTTTCTTTCTCAGGATATATCTTTTGCAAGTACTCCTTGATTTCTATTTTTAAACTCTCATCATTAGTTATAATATTAGTAAAAGAATCGTTCATAACATCTCTTAAAATTGAAGATGCTCTATCTAACTCACTCAACACTTTCGTAGGAGTGTTGGAATTTGCAATTCTTTTGCATAATGTTTTCCAACGGTCTAGCGAGTTTTGTAAGTCCTTATCTAATTCAGCTACTCGTTTTCCTTCAGCAACTGTTCGTAAGATAAGTCCAAAACCTTTCGGCTTAATACTTTTTGCTAATTTCTTTAAGCGTTCTTTTTCTTTATTATCGGTTATTTTCTGTGAAACCGATACTCTGTTTGAAAAAGGAACTAAAACTAAAAATCTACCGGCGATAGAAAGCTCTGAGCTTATTCTAGGGCCTTTAGTAGAAATAGGTTCTTTTACGATTTGAACTAATAAATTTTGACCTGATTTTAGTACGTCGTTAATACCTCCGTTTTTATCGATATCTTCTTCTGAACGGAAGTTTTTTAATGTGAACTCTTTAAATTTACCTGTGCTTACTTTCTTTATAAATTTACTTAATGACAGTACTTGTGGTCCTAAATCATGATAATGTAAGAAACCATCTTTTGGATATCCAACATTTACAAAAGCGGCGTTTAATCCAGTCATTACTTTCCCAATTTTGGCCAGGAATATATCTCCAACTGAAAATTTATTGTCGCTTGTTTCTTTGTTTAATTCAACAAGTCTACCATCTCTTAATAAGGCAAAATCAATATCAGAAGAATTGGAACGAATTATTAATTCTGTTTTCATCTGAATAATTTTTGTGTTTACATTAGTGTATAATATAAACGGATTAAGATTTTGTAAGCAGGTATTTTAAAATACCAATGAGGTATTATAACCTCAATTTCAAAGAACTTTGTGCTTCTTTAAGCAAGCGAAAAAAGTAAGTAGAAACTACTTACTTTTTCTTGTGACGATTTGCTCTTGCTCTTTTCTTTCTTTTGTGTGTAGAGATTTTAGCTCTCTTTCTTTTTTTACCACTTGGCATAGTTAATAATGTTTTATAGACTCTTTTAAAAAGAGTGAGTTAATATTGTTTACTTAACAGCAACTTTAGCTTTTACACCTTCTGTAAATGTTTTAGCTGGTTTAAAAGCTGGAATGTTGTGAGCAGGGATTTTGATAGTTGTATTCTTAGAAATGTTTCTACCAGTTTTTTCAGCTCTTGTCTTAATAATAAAACTTCCGAAACCTCTTAAATATACATTATCTCCACTTTCTAATGAATCTTTAACTTCAGTCATGAATGCCTCAACAGTAGCTAATACATCAGCTTTCTCTATTCCTGTTTTGTCTGAAATTTTCGATACGATATCTGCTTTTGTCATTATATATATATTTTATATGTGAATTTTGTTTTTACGAGCGTGCAAATATATGATAATTAATCAATTCGTAAAATAATTGTTCTTAAAAAAAGTATAAATTAATTGCTGTATTTTCGAAAACCTAAATTTAAGAAATGTTTTTTTATAAAACTCTGATAAACTGGTATTTAAAAAATAATCGAGATTTACCTTGGCGAAAAACTAAAAACCCATACGAAATTTGGCTTAGCGAAATTATGTTACAACAAACTCGAGTGGCGCAAGGTTTGCCTTATTTTTTAAAGTTTACCGAGGCATTTCCTACGGTTTCGGACTTAGCAAATGCCGAAGAAAGTGAGGTTTTAAAACTATGGCAAGGATTAGGGTATTACTCTCGTGCTCGTAATTTACATTTTACAGCAAAATATGTTGCCAATGAGCTAAATGGAGTTTTTCCAAATTCATATAAAGAGTTACTCAAATTAAAAGGAATTGGTGATTATACAGCATCGGCAATTGCTTCTATTTGTTTTGATGAAGCGGCGGCTGTAGTAGACGGAAATGTATATCGAGTATTAGCACGTTTTTTTGGTATTGATAAACCGATTAATTCAACAGAAGGAATTAAAGAGTTCAAAGCGCTAGCGCAATCTATAATTCAAGAAGAGCAACCAGGCAGATATAATCAGGCAATTATGGATTTTGGTGCGTTGCATTGTAAGCCTCAAAATCCACTTTGTAATGAATGTCCACTAGCAAGTAATTGTGTTGCGTTTGAGAAGGACATTGTTAGCGAACTTCCTGTGAAGCTTAAAAAACTGAAGGTAAAGAAGCGCTATTTTAATTATGTGGTAATTATCACAAATGATGACAAAACCATCTTTACCGAACGAACCGGAAAAGGAATTTGGCAAGGCTTATATCAATTTCCTTTAGTTGAAACACAGAAAAGTGTTTCTGTAAAAGAGTTAATTACTAATGATGATTTTTTAAAGTTGATTCCAAATGATGCCGAAATATCACTTTTCAACAAAGAAGAAATTATCCACAAATTATCGCACCAGCATTTGTTCACAAAGTTTTGGATTATAAAAGTAAATACCATTAACGAGGATTTAATCGATTGGAGAACTATTGAGCAATTTCCAACATCAGTATTAATCAGCAATTTTTTAAAAGATTATACAAAAACGAAATAAGTTAATTTGTATATTTGGAATTACACAACAATTAAAATATGTCAGGAACAATCAATAAAGTAATTTTAATAGGTCATTTAGGTGATGAGGTTAAAATGCATTATTTCGAAGGAGGAAATTCAATAGGAAGATTTCCTTTAGCTACGAATGAGACATATACCAATCGTCAAACTGGTGAAAGAGTATCTAATACCGATTGGCATAATATTGTTGTAAGAAACAAGCTCGCTGAAATTTGTGAAAAGTATTTGACAAAAGGAGATAAAGTTTATTTGGAAGGAAGAATCAAAAATCGCCAGTATGAAGTAGATGGACAGAAAAGATATTCTACTGAAATTCAGGTTCAGGAAATGACATTTCTTTCAACAAAGAAAGAACTTAATGCTCCTTCTAATATGAATCAGTCTCAACCGATTCAAAACACAAATCCTCCTGTTTCTAATGAAGAGGATGATTTACCATTTTAGTTTAATTAAAATTTAAAATTTGGATCCAGAACCCTATTTTTTATTCATAACTAACGCTACATTTATAACAACATCTAGTTTAATTGCTCTATTTATTCTATTAATATGCTCTGCTTTAGTTTCAGGAACAGAAGTAGCTTTTTTCTCGCTTTCTCAAACTGATTTAGATGAGCTAAATGAAGAAACAAAAGGGAAAAGCATTGTTGTTAAACTATTGGAAAAACCTAAAAAACTCCTAGGTACAATATTGGTAACCAACAACTTTATTAATATTCTAATTGTATTAATTTTTGCTTCTTTAGAAGATTATATGTTCGGAGGTTTAAATTTTTCATTAGAGTTAGGTTTCATTGCTATTCCAGCTTCAGTGGTTAAAGTTTTTATTCAAGTAGGATTAGTTACGTTTTTAATTTTGCTTTTTGGAGAAGTGCTGCCAAAAGTTTATGCAAGCAGGAAATCATTATTATTTGCCAATTTTATGGCAAAACCAATATATGTTTTAAATACTATTTTAACTCCTTTAAGTTCGCCTTTAATAGGTCTTACAAATAGTATAGAAAGTAGATTAGGTAACAAAAACAATAATCTTTCTGTCGAAAAATTATCGCAAGCTCTAGAGTTAACTTCAGAAGATTCAACAACTAAAGATGAGCAAAAAATACTTGAAGGAATCGTAACCTTTGGAAACACCGAAACAGTGCAAATCATGAAACCCAGAACTGATGTTTGTGCGATTTCGGATGATAAACCTTATGAAGAGGTTTTGAAAATTATCCTCGATAATGGATATTCGAGAAACCCTGTATATCATGAAAATATCGACAATATTGTTGGTGTTTTATATGCGAAGGATTTATTAGCACATCTTAACAAGAAAACTTTTAATTGGCAAAATTTATTGAGGGAACCGTTTTTTGTTCCAGAAAATAAAAAGTTAGATGATTTGTTGAAGGAATTTCAAGATAAGAAAAACCACCTAGCAATTGTAGTTGATGAGTATGGAGGAACAAGTGGAATTGTGACACTTGAAGATGTTATTGAAGAAATTGTAGGAGATATTAATGACGAGTTTGATAACGACGACTTAAGCTATTCAAAAATAGATGAGAACAACTTTGTTTTCGAAGGAAAAATTACCGTGAGAGATTTATGTAGGGTATTAGATGAAGACGAAGCGGTGTTTGAAGATGAAAAAGGAGAGAGCGAAACCTTAGCAGGTTTTATATTGGAGGTTTCGGGTAAATTTCCAAGAAGAGCAGAGAAAATATATTTTAAAAATTACGTTTTTACTATAGAAGCTCTTGATAGAAAAAGAATTAAACAGGTAAAAGTTACGAGAAATGTATAGGTATATTTTGATGTTGTTGATATTGGTTATTGTAAGTTGTGGTGGTGAAGTAATACCAAAGCCAAAAGCATATCTTAGTTTACAATACCCTCAAAAAGAATATAAGAAGATAACTGAGAAAAGACCTTACACTTTTGAAATTCCGGCATCAACAAAAATTGAAAAACTTCCTAAAAACTGGTTGAAAATTAGATACCCAAAATTGAGAGCGTCAGTTGATATAACTTACAGACCCATTCAAGATAATTTAAAAGAGTTGTTAATGGAAGCTGATAAATTGGTGTTTGAACATACCATTAAAGCTGATAATATTTCTTCGAGAGATTATTCAAATGATGAAAAAAAGGTTTACGGAAAGTTATATGATATCTCCGGCAATGCAGCATCACAGGTTCAGTTTCATGTTACCGATAGTGTAAAGCATTTTTTAAAAGCATCTTTGTTTTTCTATTCAAAACCAAATTATGATAGCGTGCTTCCCGCTGTAGATTATATCAAACAAGATATGATTAAGATGATGGAATCCTTGGAGTGGAAGGAGTAATTTTAAAAGAGATATGAATGTTTTTAAAATTGCACTTCATTTAATTTTATTCCTTTTTTTAACGGTATTAACCCAAATAGGAGGTTTTATCTATCTAGCTGTAATTTTAGCCCTTAGAAAAAGAACTAGAAAGATAAGACTCATTTATTTTTCTGTTACTTATTTAGCGTTTACCTGTTTTGTAATTCCTGTGGTTTCTCCATTTTTTGGAAGAGAAAAAATTTCCAATTCGGAAAACCTTCAACCTAGATCTTTTTTCTACACACTTACCAATAGAAACTATGTTGTTCCGAAGATGAATGAAATTTTACAATCTGTGGCGCAGGATTTTGAAAAGAGAAATACCGGTATAAAATTGATTTATTTGGATGCAAATTTTCCTTTTTTTAATGGTTTTCCGTTGCTGCCACATTTAAGTCATAATGATGGAAAAAAAATCGACTTGGCTTTAATTTATGAGGATGGAAATGGTAAATTAACGAACAGAAAACCTTCCGTAAGTGGTTATGGTGTGTATGAAAATCCAATTGCTCATGAGTACAATCAAATTAGTATTTGTAAACGAAAAGGATATTGGCAATATGATTTTCCAAAATACCTGACTCTTGGTCGAATTAATCGAGATTTACAGTTTTCGAATAAAGCAACCAAAGAGCTCATCAATATACTTTTAAAGCACAAGGAAGTAGAAAAAATATTTATTGAACCTCATTTAAAAAGTAGAATGAGATTAAGCAATTCAAAAATTCGATTTCATGGTTGTCAAGCTGTAAGGCATGATGATCATATTCATCTACAATTACGCTAAACGTCTCACTTTTCTACTTTGTAGCCATAGGTAAAACTGTAATCCAAATAGAATAGCGCCAGCTAATAAATGCACTGCTTGAGTTCCAATTGGAATTTCTGCATAGTACATTAAAATTCCGGTAATGGTTTCTAAAAAGATTAAGAAAACAATCCAATTTACCAGTTTATAACCTAGATTTTTTACTTGATTTAAATAAAACATCCCAGCGTTTACCAAAATAATTGCTATGGTAAAAGACCTGTGGAAATAAAACTTAAAACTAGGGTTCATTAAACTGTATTGTTTGTTTTCAAATCCAAATTGTTTTACTTGTTCATCAATAAATTGACGAACCTGTGTTCCCATCGCAATCTGAATTAAAGAGAAAACAACTGATACTATCAGTAGTCGATTGAACAAAGTATCGAATTTATAAGTGTTGTTTTTTTCGGTAACAATAAAACGTAGATATAAAAGTAAAGCAACAATAACTAAACCAATTACCATGTGAATGGTGATGATGGTTGGTTTCAAATTAGTGTCTACAACTGTTTTACCTAACCATGCTTCAAACAGCATTAAAAAGAACGCAGCAAACGAAATAATTGTAATTGTTTTGTTTTCTTTTCGAAATTGCAAAGCACCATACAGTAGAAATAGAAAAACAAAACCTGCTACGACAGATACTAAGCGATTTATGTATTCGGTCCAAGTGTGATATTTGTTAAACTTAGCGTAATCATGCTTTGTATATTTTTCCCAATTTGCAATATTGAAGTCAGAAGAAGTTGTTAAATCTTTTTGAGCCACATAAAGAACTTCGTCTTTTACTATAATCATTCCTTCTTTAAACTCTTTGTTAGGTTCCCAAGTAATTTGCTCTTCTGAAGTAGGAGGAATATAATATCCAAAACATTTCGGCCAATCAGGACAACCCATTCCAGAGCCAGTCATACGAACGATGGCTCCAGCTAAAAAAATTAAGTAAACAGAGATTAAGGTAATTTTTACAACTCGAGGAAAGTGTTTTTTCATCAAAAAAATGTTTTTGCAAAGATAAGTTAAAAGCATAAAAAAAGCGCCCTACAATCTAGGACGCTTTTCTTTAAAATAAATTTAAATTATGCTTTTTTTGCAGCACAATTTTCTTTTTTGCAATCTTCCACACAAGCTAGTTTGTTAGCTGTATCCTTACAGCAGTCTTCTTTACTGTCAGAACAATTTTTAGCTTCTTTTGCAGTACAGCATTCTTTTTTACAATCTTCCGCACAAGCTTTTTTATCAGCTTTAGTGCAGCATGCCATTTTACAGTCACTAGCACATGCCATTTTTCCAGACTCGCTAGCCTTATAGGTATGACCATCACCAACTCCTTCTACGAAAGCAATTAAGCTGGCTTTGTCGATTTTTTCTGCATCATATTTTATAGTTGCTAAACTATCAGCAAAAACAACTTTAGCCTCTAAAACACCTTCTTTCTTAGCAAGTTTAGATTCTATTGTTTTAGCACATCCTATTTCACAAGACATACCTGATACGTTTAAAGAAAGCATCTCTGCTTTAGCAACGGTAGTTTCTTTATTTTCTTTCGTCTCCTCCTTTTTTGCTTCAGATTTACAGCTAGTAACGATAGAAGCCATTAAGAATAAGACGATTACTGATTTGAATAATTTCATTATAAACATCTATTAAATTATTACGCAAATTTATCAAAAAAAGATTCTAATGTATTTAAAATAGACGAATTTTACGTTTTAAACGACGAGATGAATAAAAATCAATTTAAGTGGGTAGTTTTAGTAATGCTGTCCTTAATATGGGGAAGTTCTTTTATCTTAATGAAAAAAGCATTGTTAGGTTTAACTCCACTTCAAGTAGGAGCTTTGCGAATTTTAATTACGGCTTCTTTCTTGTTAATAATTGGTTTTAAAAGTTTGAAAAAGATTAAGAAGGAACAATGGAAATATGTTTTTCTTAGTGCACTTTTAGGAACTCTTTTTCCTTCTTTTTTGTATGCCTTTGCTATCGATAAAATTGACAGCTCAATTGCTTCTATACTGAATTCACTAACTCCGTTTAATACACTTATTGTTGGAACTTTAGTCTTTGGTTTCTTATTTCAAAAAAAACAAATTATAGGAATTTTGGTAGGTTTAATAGGAACACTAATTTTAATTTTAAAAGGAGCAGATTTAAATCCGAATCAAAATTATTGGTTCGCATTATTGCCTATAGCTTCTTCTATAGGTTATGCTTTTAATGTGAATATTATAAAAAAACACTTACAAGATTTAGACGCAATTGCAATTACAACTGGTAATTTTATTTTAATTATAATTCCAGCATTATTGATTTTAACTTTTACAGGGTTTTTTAGTTCTTTTGAATTAACTGAAACGACAAAACCGGCATTGCTTTATATTACTATTTTAGCTTTGGTAGGAACAGGATTTGCTAAAATTATGTTTAATAAGTTAATTCAAATTTCCTCTCCAATTTTTTCTTCTTCAGTAACATATTTAATTCCGATTGTAGCTGTAATTTGGGGAATTTTAGATGGCGAAAAACTGAGTGTGATTCAATTAGCCGCAGGGGTAATTATTTTGGTTGGTGTGTATTTGGTAAATAAGAATAAATAAAAAAGAGCCGAAATAATATTCCGACTCTTTTTAATATTGATATTAACTTTGATTACTGAAAATCTGCATCAGTAACTCCTTCGTTAATTTTAATTTCTTTAACCTCAAAATTCAAGTCCATTGGTCCTTGTTTTACAACAGTCTTGTGTGGAAATTTGATTCCATTAACTTCTTTGTAATCACTAAAAGTTGTAGGAACTTTCATTTCTCCTTGTGGTCCTTTTGCTGTTCTTAATGTTTTGATCTTTAATCCCGATTTCATATCATAAAAAATCTCGGTATCATTATACTTAATAACATATGCATTATTACCATCAACAGGTTCAATTCTATCAAGTTTTCCAGCTTTATAAACTTCGTCTTGGAAAGGATATTTTTTAGCTTTAGCTTCCTCTAAGTCTTTTCCTTCTAAATCTTTTCTTCTTCCTTGCGCTTCGGCATAACCTTTAGTTCCATCAAAAATTTGCTTACTAAAAGTTTGTCCCATTCCAGAAATCACTACAGAAGCTTTATTTGGAGCTGCTGTTTTACTCGTTAATGTAATTTCAATTCCTTGAACTTTAGCGTTAGAAACAGTCATTACTGTTTTTACCGCAGCAACTTTATCTTTACCGCCAATAGCTTCAAAATACTTGTCAACAACTGTGCTTGCAGTAACTCCTGCAGGAATCGGTAAACTCATTTTTGGTTTAGTAGTAGCGTTTCCTTTTTTATCGAAATACTTAATAGCATAATCAGAAGTTTTCTCTAAATTTTTAAGAACCTCAATTCCTTTACCAGTAATAAAAATTCTGGCCTTATCTCCTTTAAAATATTTGATAGCTGCATTTTGAACATCATCTAAAGTAACTGCATTAATGTTTTCTAAATATTTCTCATAGAAATCATTAGGTAAGTTATAACGAGCAATATTTAATGCGAAATTTGCTACAGTTCTAGGTTTTTGAACATCCATTACGAAATCTCCAACATACTTAGCTTTTGCATTTTTTAATTCCTCTTCAGAAACTTTTTGATAACGAATTTTGTTGATTTCCTTTTGTAATTCAACCATTGCGCTATCTGTAACCATATTACGAACACTAGCAGTAGCTCTAAAAGTTCCTGCATATCTACTTTGGCTTAATCTAGAGTAAGAACCGTATGTGTATCCTTTATCTTCTCTTAAGTTCATAAATAAACGAGCAGTACCACCACCACCTAAAATGTTGTTTGCTAATAAAGCAGCATAATAATCGTTATCTCCTAAAGTTAAATCAATATTATTTACAACGGCAATTTCAGATTGAACTGCGTTTGGCATATCAATAAAGTTGATTTCTGTCGTTTCTGGATTAGTAGTCTTAGGCATTGTATAATCAGGAATAGCTCCTTTTTTCCAATCACCAAATAATTTTGTAACTAATTTTTTAATTTCCTTAGGATTAATATCACCAACAACTACTAAATAAGCGTTGTTCGGTTTGTAGTAAGTGTTATAGTTATTCTTTACATCCTCTAAAGTGATGTTTTTTACAGACTCTGGAGTAGTGTATTCACCAAAAGGATGGTTTTTTCCATAAGTTAAGTAATCTTCAACTCTACGAGCGATAGCTGTAACATTCTTTTCGTTGTTTTTTAAACCTTCTAAAGTTCTTTCAACTTCTTTGTCGAACTCCTCTTTAGAAAAAACAGAATTCTTTACTCCATCAGCCATTAATCCTAAAATCTCTGGAAAGTATCTCTTTAAAGACGAAGCGAATGCTCCACTTCTAAAGAAGCTTACATTAGCTCCTAGGTAATCGATTTTTTCATTGAAGTCATCTTTAGATATTGATGTTGTACCATTACCTAATAAACTCCCCATCATATTAGATAAACCAGCTTTATCTCCTTCAAAAACAGGTTTGTTATCAATAGTTAAACTTGCAGAAGCTCTAGGTAATTTGTGGTTTTCAACCATAATTACTTGTAAACCATTAGGAAGTTTGAACTTTTCTGGTTTCCCAAGCTTAATTTTTGGTGCAGGTCCAGGTTTCGGTTGTTTGTTTAAATCTCTTTGAGCATTTACAGCAAAAGACATTGCTAAAATTGCTATGAATGATAATATTTTTGTTTTCATGATTGTTGTTTCGTTCTTTTTAGATATTGAAATTATTTCTTCGATTCTGGTAAATATTCCATCACTAATCTCTGATTAGGATTTAAATATTTTCTTGCAACATCTCTAATATCTTCTCTTGTAATAGATCTGAAAATATCAATTTCAGTATTAATCAAATTAGTGTCTCCGTAAAGAACATTATAACGAGCAAGTGAATTTGCAATTCCTTCTAAACTTGCGTTAGAGTTTACGAATCTGTTTTCAAACTGATTCTGTAATTTTTGGAAATCTTTTTCAGAAATTAACTCATTCTGAAGTTTTACAATTTCAGCATCAATTTCTTTAGTTAAATCAGCTAAAGCAACTTTTCCTAATGGCAATGCATATAAAATATAAGTTCCATAGTCTTCTTGACTTAAGTTAATTGCACCAGCTTGTAAAGCCATCTTTTTGTTGTCAACTAACTTCTTATATAATACAGAGCTTCTTCCTGTACTTAAGTATGAAGAAATCATGTCTAAAACTCTAGAATCCTTTGTTTTCATTGAAGGGGTTCTATAGGCTTGCATAATTGCAGGAATTTGAATGTTCGGGTCATAAGCCTTAGCCTCAATTTGTTTTGTAATAGGATCTTCTTTTGGAAAATCTCTAGTTACTTCTTCGCCTCTTGGAATTCTTCCAAAGTATTCTTTAATTAACTTTTTAGCTTCTTTCACATCTATATCACCAGCTACAACTAAAGTTGCGTTGTTAGGTGTGTAGAACTTCTTGTTGAACGCTAAAAATTCTTCCAAAGTGGCTGCATCTAAGTGCTCCATTTTTCCAATAGTAGTTCCTTTATAAGGGTGCTTCTTGAAAATATTTTTCTTTACATTTTCTAAAAAGCGAGAATACGGCTGGTTGTCTACACGTAATCTTTTCTCTTCTTTTACTACTTCATTTTGAGTGTCAACACCGTCTTGTTTAATAATTGGGTGTAATAAACGCTCAGATTCCATCCATAAACCTAATTCTAAGTTGTTTGATGGAAAAATTTCATAATAATAAGTTCTATCATCGGTAGTGTTTGCGTTATTTCTACCTCCATTAGAAGAAACTATTTTAAACCAGTCACCTTTTTTGATGTTTTTAGTTCCTTCAAAAAGTAAATGCTCAAAGAAGTGAGCCATTCCTGTTCTGTTCGGTTGTTCATCTTTAGCACCTACATGATACATTACAGAAGTTACTACTACTGGTGCAGAATTGTCTTTGTGTAAAATAACGTGCATTCCGTTATTTAAATCATATTCTTCAAAAGCTACTTGTTGAGCTTGAGCAGAAAAAAAAGCAGCCACAGCAGTAAGCGTTAATATGGTTTTTTTCATCAGTCTTGATTTGATTATTTAATGATTTTTTGGTTTGACGCACTTAAGTGTTATTTGTTACAGAAATATTACTTAAACACGAAAAAAATTTCTTCAAAAATAAGAATTTAAAAAGGGTTAAATTATTTTATGTTTAAAGTGTTGTTTTACAGTAAAAAAACGTATATTTGCACCCGCATTTTAGTTAAAATGCTGTATATAATTAAAGTATAAAACGCAAAACAAATTAGTATGTACGCAATCGTAGAGATAGCAGGGCAGCAGTTTAAAGTAGCAAAAGACCAAAAAGTTTACGTTCACCGTTTACCAGAAGCAGAAGGTTCTAAAGTAACTTTTGACAAGGTAATGTTAATTGAAGACAAAGGTAATGTAACTGTTGGCGCCCCAGCTATAGAAGGTGCAGGAGTAACTGCAAAGATTTTAGGTCACTTAAAAGGAGACAAAGTAATCGTTTTCAAGAAGAAGAGAAGAAAAGGTTACAAGAAGAAAAATGGTCACCGTCAATACTTAAGTGAAATTCAAATCGAAAGTATTGCTGCTTCAGGTGTAAAGGCTACTAAGAAAGCTGAACCAAAAGCAAAAGCAGAAACTAAGAAAGAAGCACCAGCTAAAGAAGCTAAAGCTGAATCTAAAGATTTAAGTTCAATGACAGTTGCTGAATTAAAAGCTCTAGCTAAAGAAAGAGGTATTACTGGATACACTTCTTTAAAGAAAGCTGAATTAATTGAAGCATTAAGTAAATAATTAACCTTTAAAAAACTATAAAAGATGGCTCATAAGAAAGGTGTCGGTAGTTCGAAAAACGGTCGTGAATCGGAATCGAAACGATTAGGAGTTAAAATTTTTGGAGGACAAGCTGCTATCGCAGGTAACATTATTGTTCGTCAAAGAGGAACACAACATAACCCAGGTGAAAATGTTTATATGGGGAAAGATCATACTTTACACGCTAAAGTTGATGGTATTGTTCAATTCCAAAAGAAAAGAGATAACAAATCATACGTTTCAATAGTTCCTTTCGAGGCTTAAGAAACTAACTGATAGATTATAAAAAAAACGCTCAATATTTACATTGAGCGTTTTTTTGTGTATAAGGGGATTATTAAAAATAGGGTTTCAAATCTATAACAATGTCAGTTTTGACATGTTCATTACAAATAAAGCAACATTTTCGTAACATTTAATTAACATAGGTTAATTATTGTGTTAAAAAAGATTATTTTTTAGAATCCCACTCGTTGAAAAACTGAGTTAAAAATTGTTCCATAAATTGATGTCTTTGCACGGCAATCTCCTTTCCGCTTTTAGTATTCATTTTGTCTTTCAATAATAATAGCTTTTCATAAAAGTGATTTATTGTTGGAGCAGTTGACTTTTTGTATTCTTCTTTAGTCATATTTAAATTAGGCTTTACTTCAGGGTCGTATAAAGCTCTATTTTTAAATCCACCATAATTAAAACATCGAGCTATTCCAATAGCTCCTATGGCATCTAATCGATCTGCGTCCTGAACAATATCAAGTTCGAGTGATTTGAAATTTTGCTTGAAATTCCCTCCTTTAAAAGAAATATTTTCAATGATGTTTTTTACGTGCTCAATACTTTGAGAGTCTACATTATGAGATTTTAAAAATTCAGTAGCGACTTTTGGTCCGATGGTTTCATCTCCATTATGAAATTTGCTATCTGCAATGTCATGAAGTAACGCTCCTAGTGAAACAATAAATAAGTCAGCGCCTTCCTCTTTTTCAGCAATAGTTAAGGAGTTTTTGTAAACTCTTTCTATATGAAAATAGTCATGACCACCTTCAGCATTTTTCAATGTTTCTTTTACGAAGTCAATGGTGTTTTGGATTATTTCTGATTTGTTCATATGCAAAAATAAAAAATCCCGCTTTGCAGCAGGATTTTCAATTTATAAACAAGGTAACTTATATTGATAAGGTAGGACTTTTAATTAAGTTCTTTGAAACTAAATATTCTGCAATTTGAATTGCATTGGTAGCAGCACCTTTTCTCAAGTTATCTGATACAATCCATAGGTTTAATGAATTGGGTTGAGATAAGTCTCTACGAATACGACCAACAAAAACTTCATCTTTACCATGAGCATTTAAAGGCATTGGATATTCGTTGTTTTCAATATTATCTTGAACTACAACTCCTGGAGTTTCCGATAAAAGAGTTCTTACCTCTGATAGTTCGAAATCATTTTCAAATTCAATATTTACAGATTCAGAATGCCCTCCAACCACAGGAATTCTTACAGCAGTAGCTGTAATTCCAATACTCGCATCATTAAGTATTTTATGGGTTTCACGAGTTAATTTAAGTTCTTCTTTTGTATAGCCTGCTTCTTCAAAAACATCACAATGAGGTAAAGCATTTTTATGAATAGGATGAGGATATGCAGTTTCTCCATCGACTCCATTTACTTCGTTTTCCAACTGTTGAACAGCTTTTACACCGGTTCCAGTAATTGATTGGTATGTCGAAATAACCAATCTCTTCATGTTGTATTTTGAATGTAAAGGAGCTAATGCCATAACCATTTGTATGGTAGAACAGTTTGGGTTGGCAATAATTTTATCATTTTCAGTTAATTCATCAGCGTTAATTTCTGGTACAATTAACTTATTATTAGGGTTCATTCTCCAAGCAGATGAATTATCAATTACAGTAGTTCCAACTTCAGCAAACTTCGGTGCCCATTCTAATGAAGTACTTCCTCCAGCCGAAAATAAAGCAATATCTGGTTTTAAATTAACCGCATCTTGTAAACCAATTACTGTATATGTATTTCCGCTAAATTCAATCTGTTTACCTACCGAACGTTCAGAGGCAACTAAATATAATTCGCTAAATTTAAAGTTACGTTCTTTTAATACTTGTAACATTACGTTACCTACCATTCCAGTTGCTCCTACTACAGCTACTCTCATAACAAAATGTGCTTATTTATTCGTTAATATTAAATTATGAGCTACAAATTTCAAGAAAAAAAGTTTTGCAACCACTTAGAAATTAGAAAATTTCACAAAATGTTTAATTTATAACAAATTGTTGTTTTGTAATTAAAAAACTAAAAAACTACCTTTGTCGCTTAAAATATTGTTTAACTTAAAAAGGTATAGCATGCAACTGTACAACAAGTTAAGCGCAGAAGAACGCGCTAAATTAATTGACGAAGCCGGAAAAGACCGTCTTACTATTTCATTCTATCAATATTACAAGATAGAAAATCCACAACTCTTTAGAGACAAATTATTTATTGAATGGGACAAGCTTGATGTCCTTGGAAGAACATATGTTTCTTACGAAGGAATCAATGCTCAAATTTCTGTTCCAGCTGAGAATTTTTTAGCGTTAAAAGAGCAACTAGATAATATTTCTTTCCTGAAAGACATTCGTCTGAATGTAGCTGTAGAGCAAGACAATAAATCTTTTCTTAAGCTTAAAATTAAAGTGAGAAATAAAATTGTTGCTGATGGTTTGAATGATGAAACTTTTGATGTAACAGATAAAGGTGTTCACTTATCAGCCAAAGAATTTAATGAAATGTTAGCTAATCCTAATACGGTTTGTGTTGATATGCGTAATCATTATGAAAGTGAAATTGGTCATTTCAAAGGAGCAGTTACACCAGATGTTGATACGTTTAGAGATTCTTTAGATATTATTGAAGAGGATTTAAAAGAGCATAAAGAAGATAAAAACCTTTTAATGTATTGTACAGGAGGAATTCGTTGTGAAAAGGCTTCCGCTTACTACAAGCATAAAGGATTTAAAAATGTGTTCCAACTAGAAGGCGGAATTATTGAATATACACGTCAGGTAAAGGAAGAAGGAATTGATAATAAATTTATTGGAAAGAACTTTGTGTTTGATCACAGAAGAGCTGAGAGAATCTCTGATGATGTAGTATCAAATTGTCATCAGTGCGGGAAACCTTGTGATACACATACAAACTGTGCAAATGAAGGTTGTCATTTATTATTTATTCAATGTGATGAGTGTGCCGAGAAAATGGAGAATACCTGTTCAACAGAATGCCAGGAAATAATTCATTTACCTTATGAAGAACAAAAAGCTTTGCGAAAAGGTAAGCATGCAAGTAATAAAATCTTCAAGAAAGGAAGATCTGAAAAGTTAAAGTTTCAAAAAGGGAACACATGTAATGCATAAATAGGAGCGCTCATTCGAGCGCTTTTTTTAATTTTATAGAATGGAATTACAACCTCCTTTTCGTAAAATTATTCATGTTGATATGGATGCTTTTTATGCGTCTGTAGAACAATTGGATAATCCTGATTTGAGAGGAAAACCTGTTGCTGTTGGTGGAAGTGAAATTCGCGGAGTGGTATCAGCGGCAAGTTATGAAGCAAGAAAATTTGGAGTTCGTTCTGCCATGAGTGGCGTTTTGGCCAAAAGAAAATGTCCTCAAATCATTTTTGTAAAACCGAGATTTGATCGATACAAAGAGATTTCAACTAAAATTCGTGAGATTTTTTATGATTACACAGATTTGGTTGAACCATTATCTCTAGATGAGGCCTATTTAGATGTTACCGAAAATAAGTTAGGAAATCCATCAGCTAGTTTAATTGCCCAAGAAATAAGAGATAGAATTTGGAATGAACTGGAATTGCGTGCCTCAGCTGGAATTTCTATAAATAAATTCATAGCGAAAGTAGCTTCTGATATAAACAAGCCTAACGGACAGAAAACAATTAACCCAGATGAAGTACTGGCTTTTTTAGAGGAGTTACCAGTAGGAAAGTTTTATGGTGTTGGAAAAGTAACAGCTTCTAAAATGCATAATCATGGTATTTTTAATGGTGCTGATTTAAAAAAAAGATCTTTAGAAGAATTAGTGTCTTTATTCGGGAAGTCTGGAAAACATTATTACAATATAGTTCGAGGAATACATAATAGCGAAGTAAAGCCAGATAGAGTTCGAAAATCAATTGCAGCAGAAAGAACATTGAATGAAAACTTGTCTTCTGAAATTTTTATGCTAAAGAAGTTAGAGTTTATAGCTGAGGAATTAGAAAGAAGAATGATTCGTTCTCAAACTAAAGGAAAAACAGTTACTTTAAAAATAAAATACAGCGATTTTACACAACAAACCAGAAGTAAAACAGTAGATAATTACTTGCAGAAAAAAGATGAGTTTTATCCTTTAATTAAAGAATTATTGATGCAAGAACGGCTGAAAAATTCTGTCCGGCTATTAGGTATTTCTTTGAGTAATTTAGACACAGAGAAAAAAGATCCAGTTTGGATACAGTTAAGGTTTGAATTTTAAGCAACAGGAAATCTTAGTGAAACTTTCGTTCCAGCCGGAGAACCGTCTTCATTTGTTAAATCATGATATGTTAACGAAAACTCATCATCATAATCTTCTGAAAAGGTTTTTAATCTTTCTTTAGTTAAATCGATACCAACCGACTTACGCTTTAGAGATTTTCCTTCCTTGATTTTTGCAGCTGCAGCTCTACCAATTCCGTTATCTATAATATTAACTTCAACAACAGAGTCCGATATTTTGCTGGCTGTTAGCGTAATTTTTTTATTACTTTCTTTAGAAGAAAGCCCGTGCCATAAAGCATTTTCTAAAAAAGGTTGTAAAATTAATGGAGGAACTTTAATGGTATCTGTATTCATATCTGGATTGATATCAACCTGATAATTTATTTCATTTGAGAACCGAATATTTTCAATACTCATGTATAAATCCATGGTGGCTAACTCCTCTTTTAAGCTTACCTCTTTAATTTTTGAAACATCAAGGATATTACGAATAAGTTTAGAAAACTTGTTCAGGTAATAAACCGCCTGTTTCTGTTCGTTGTTTATAATATATAATTTGATAGAGTTTAAAGCATTAAATATGAAATGAGGATTCATTTGTGTTTGTAACGCTTGTTGCTCTAGAAGTAATATTTTACGATCGTTATTTAGTAAACGTTGTCTGTAAATAGAATAAAGCGCAATACTTAACAACGCAATTGTAATCAAAGTAATAATTAAAATATTTCTATTGCGATAAAACTGTAAAGATTCAATTTCAGATTGTGTCTCTAAATAAGCAATTTCATTAATTTTTGATTGTAAATCGTGTTTTGAAATTAAGTTATTTACGTAAGCAATATTTTTCTGACCTACTGTTATTTTTTCTATTTCCGTTGATTTTTTGAAGTAATCAAAAGCTAAGTCAAACTTCTCCTGTTTTTCATATAATTTTGATAAGAAGGCAGTTGTAGCAATCTCACTTTTCTTGAAATTATATTTTTTTGATAATTCTAATCCTTCTTTTAATTTCAACTCGGCTTCCTCGAGCTGATTATTTTTAAGTAATGCTCCACCGTAATTACTGAGTGTTCTAGCTAGATAATAATTGTTGTTGTAATCGACAGCTTTCGGGTATATCTGTTCAACATATTCTAACGATTTCTTATAGTCTCCTTTTTTAAGATAAACACTACTCAAATTGTTATAACAAATTATGATTCCACGAGTAGAGTTTATATCTTGATTTACTTTTAGTGATTGTTCATAATTTTGAATTGCTTCATCAAATAACAATAAATTCTCTTGAGCAAAACCTATATTTTCATAGTTAATAGCTAAACCTAAAGAATTTTGAAGTTCTTTGGATATCTGGAGAGATTTTTCAAATTCATTTAAGGCTAAATTATATTGCTGTAATGCTAAATAAATATTACCAATACTATTTATTGAGATACTATTTATTTTCTTGTAATTTGATGATTCTTTTTCACTGTTCCTCTTTGAAATAGAAAGTGCTGCCTGATGACAATTCAGGGCATTTCTCACATCATCATTTCGACGATAACAAGCCCCTAATAAATTCAGCGTAAATGCTTCAATTTCATGAAGTTCATTTTTTTTTGATAATTCTATAGCCTTTTTGTAGTGCTTGATAGACATGTCAAAATTAGACTCTTGTCTTAAAATAAGCCCTAAGTTATTATGAGTTGCAATTTGACCAATTAAATAGCCATTTTTCAAGCTCAATTCCAGAAGCTTAACTGTTTTTTCTTTAGTTTGAAGTTTTTTATTTGTTTGGTTGTATAACAGAGAGTCAAGTTCAAAGTAATTATCAATTTTCTCTCTGAAATATTTAGAGATGAGTTCAGAAGTTGCAACGTCATTTTCTTTATCTTGAGAAAAGATGAAGAAAGGCTGTAAAAGAAAAAGAAATAATATACTTTTTTTGGTCATTTTAAAATTTATCTAGAAACTCAGTTTTTTTCTGTCTAGAAACAGGAATCTTATGATTCATTTCTAAAATTACATACCCATCTGTTTTATAATATTCTTTAACCTTGTTTAAGTTAATTATGTAAGAGTTATGAATTCTGAAAAACATATCTTCAGGAAGCAAACTATTTACTTCTTTAAGTTTTTTAGTAACTACTATTTTTTTAGCATCAATAGTATGGATAGAACTGTAGTTTCCATCAGATTCTACGCAAACAATTTCTTCTGGTTTAAGAAATATAAGTTTGCCATCGGCATTTATAATTACCTTTTTTTCTGATAAACGTTGGTTGAAGTTAAAAAGAATTTTTTCAAACTTTTGATCCGTTTCTACTTGAGAAATTCTTCTATTAAACTTAGACACTTTTTTTAAACATTGCTCTAAATCGTCAGTGTCAACCGGTTTCAAAAGATAATCAATGGCTTCTTTTTTTAAAGCTTCGATTGCGTATTCATTGTATGCAGTGGTAATAACTATGGCAAAATCTTTTCTTGGGAGTTTTTCAATAAATTGAAAACCATCCATCGTGGGCATTTCGATATCAAGAAATAAACAGTCTATGTGATTATTACTAATGAAGTTTAATGCCTTTTCTGGATTAGAAAAAGTATTCACTATTTCTACTTCATCATTGAAGTTAGACAGCTCCCAAGACAGGCTTTTGATAGCCTTATCTTCATCGTCAACAATTATTGCCTTCAGCATATTTACGAGAAATATATATTTTGTGCAATTTATACAAAAAAAACGACCATTCATACATTTTAGTCGTTTTTTTGTTAAAATTTTAAGGTAAAATTGAAAAAAGGGCAACTTTACCAATGTTTTTCATAAAAAAGGCTTACACAATGTAAGCCTTTAAATTTATTTGTTCGGAAAATCTGCTTTTCTTTTTTCTAAAAATGCAGTCGTACCTTCTTTAAAATCTTCGGTACCAAAACAATCGCCAAATTGTTTAATCTCAGATTCGAATCCATTGATGCCATCTTTAAAACCATCGTTTACAGCTTTGATAGCTTTACCTATAGCAACCGACGAATTTTTGGTGATTTTACTTGCTAATTTTTCACCTAATACAACTAATTCATCCTGAGAAACCACATAGTTTACTAATCCGTAATTTTTAGCTTCTTCTGCAGAAATCATACCAGCTGTCATAATTAGTTCCATCGCTTTTCCTTTACCTATTAATTGTGGTAATCTTTGCGTTCCACCATATCCAGGAATCACTCCTAAAGAAGTTTCTGGCAATCCCATTTTAGCATTATCAGAAGCAATTCTGAAATGACAAGACATAGCCAATTCTAATCCACCTCCTAAGGCAAATCCGTTTATCATAGCGATGACAGGTGTGCTAAGATTTTCAACAAAATCAAACAACAACTCTTGTCCTTTCGCAGCAAGCTTTCCTCCTTCATTCACTGAGAAATGAGCAAATTCCGAGATATCGGCACCGGCAACAAAAGCCTTTTCTCCACTACCAGTTAACAAGATAACTTTAACGTCTTTATTAGTTTCAAGACTTTTAAAAGCTTCATGTAATTCTTCAATAGTACTTTTATTTAATGCATTTAGTTTTTTAGGTCTATTGATAGTAACCTTTGCTAAATTACCCTCTACAGCAACGAGTATGTTTTCAAAGTTCATAAGTTAAGTTTTTGGTAAAGTTACAGTAAATACTGTTCCTACGCCATAAGTTGAAGAAAAAGTTATGGTTCCGTTGTAGGCTTCAATAATATTTTTAATCATAGGCAAACCAAGGCCCATTCCACTTGTTTTAGTTGTAAATTTTGGTTCGAAAATTAACTTTTTATTTTCTTCAACAATTCCTTTACCATTGTCAGACACCGTAATTATTACATTATCATCTTGTGATAAAACTTTCACCTCAATTTTCGGATTTGTTTCGTCCTCCTTCATTGCCTGGATTGCGTTTTTAACCAGATTTGTAATAATTCTAATTAATTGTGTTTTGTCTAAATATGCATGCAATTCAGATTCTTTTGGGATATAATGAATATAATCTTCATTAAATATATCAAGCGCGTGTTTTACAACATCAACAACATCAATATTTTCCTTACGCTGAGTTGGCATTTTAGCAAAGTCCGAGAAAGCTGATGCAATGGAGCTCATTACGTCAATTTGTTGAATTAAAGTTTCACTATATTCAGCTATTTTTGCTTTTATATTTGTATCGGTTGGGTCAAATTTTCGTTGGAAACTTTGCACTGTTAAGCGCATTGGAGTTAACGGATTCTTTATTTCATGAGCTACCTGTTTTGCCATTTCTCTCCAGGCTTGCTCACGCTCACTTTGGGCTAATTTTACAGCACTATCCTCTAACTGATCAATCATATTATTGTATGCATCAACTAAAGAGTTTATCTCTGAACTAGCAGCGTATAAAGTGATTTTTTCATTTTGCTTATTCAGTCGGGTTTCTTTAATTTTATTCGAAATCGTTTGGATAGATCGGGTAATATAACTCGATAGGAAATAAGCTAACGCGATGGCAGCAATAAACATTAAAATATATACCACTAACAAGCGCGACATGAACTCTTGTAATTCTTTTTCTTGCTCTTCATTATCCTGAGCCATTTTTAATTCTAAAACACCAATTCTTTTATACCTAAGATCATTTATGTAGGTATATGAGGATAAATAGGATATGTTTTTTTCATTTCTAGTTTTAAGTATTCTATGATTTGAATTATTGGCTAACTCATTTACGATTTCTTTTGATAGCGGAATTTCTTCAACTTTTTCAAAGTCATATGGAATAGAAGATTTTAGTGGGTTTCCATTCATGTCGTACATGGAAATGGTAATTTTATGAATTTCAGCTATTTCATATATTCTATCCTGAAATATTTTAGATAAGTTTTCTGTGGTAACAGGATAAGTTGTTTTTCTTTTTAATTCAATATCGATATTGTGTCTTGTTGCATTTTCTTTTCTACCAAAACGATGAATGTTGTAATCTTTTGTTTGTTCATCATATTGATAAATAGTTACACTAGCAATTAAGATGGATGCTAAAAGCACCAGTAGTATCATCGAGATGAATATTCGAATTCGAAGCGATATGTTGTTTAGACTAAGCAAGTATTATTCTAGTTTTTTAGATTTCATTATTAAAATATCATCAAACTCTTGATCATCATCCCAATCATAAATAACTTTACCGTCAAATCCTTCTTTAGTTTGTAAGATGTTATACCAAGCTTGAACTTGTTTTCCCAGATAAGGATAATCAACAAATAAACTATCTCCTTTTGTTTTCCATTTTCCTGTAGTTTCACCAACTCTGGTTCCGTCTGGCTGTTTAAACCAAGCTATAAAAGTTCCATCATTATTATACGTGGATTGTGCTCTACCTGTATTTGGATTGCTAAAATTGTCTTCAAAAACAAAAGAGCTATCTGCTTTTTTATATGTTGGATATTCAATTTTAATGTAAGAAGTTTCCCAATTCCCTAGCATATATTCTTTTAAAGATATTTTTTCTGTTTTCCGAGGTATTTCAGTTTCTTCAACTAGAGTTTCTTCAACTAGAGTTTGTTCAATAGTTTTTTCTGACTCTTTTTTTTCTGGTTTACAAGCAGCAAAAATTAGTCCAATTAATAAGATTGAGGTTAAAAAGTTAGATTTCATAATTTATGAGTTGATTTTTTCTTCTTTGGTATGTAATAATCGAGTCAATTTAATAGAAAGATCTAATAAAATAATTTTAGCATTACCATTTCTTTCGATATGATATTGAGCATCGTTCAATTCTTTTTCAATTGAAAGTATATTTCCGCTATGAATAAAAGGAGCAAACTTTTCTAGTTTAAAATTTGCCGTTTGCGGAGTTAAATAAACTAAATCTGGAGTTCCATAATTTAATAGTAAAGCCTGTCTGAAAAAGTGTAAGCAATATTGAATAAATTGTTTTTGAGTTTCTCTTCCCGATTTTGCAATTGCTTCACTCCAATTAATTAAATCCTGAATTACAGCAGCATTTCCCTTTGCTTTAAATGCGCTTCGAATCCAAGTGATAAACCATTCTTCGAAAATTAAATCATTAGAGTCGTTATGTAATAAATGTAATGCTTTGTTTAAGTTACCTTCACTTTGCTGAGCAATTCTTTTTGCTTCATTTGAAGAAACCTCATATTTACTCACCAATTCATTTTCGATATCACTTTCACTCAAAGCAGGAAAATGAAGGGCTTGGCAGCGAGATTTAATTGTGTTTATAATTTGACCTTCTTCTTCCGTAACTAAAAGGAATATTGTCTTAGCTGGAGGCTCTTCAATGAGTTTTAAAAGTTTATTTGAAGCAGCAATATTCATTTTTTCAGCCATCCAAATAATCATTACTTTAAATCCGCCTTCATATGATTTTAGAGATAGTTTTTTGACAATATCCTCTGCTTCATCAACTCCAATTTGTCCTTGCTTATTTTCTACACCAATACTTTTTAACCAATCGAATAAACTTCCATAAGGAGTATTAAAAATAAAATCTCTCCACTCTTCTAAAAATAAATTACTTGTAGGATGTTTTTTTACCGAGTCTGTTGTGGTTACTGGAAAAGCAAAATGTAAATCAGGATGCTGTAATTTTTCACATTTTATAGTACAAGATTCAGGGTCGTTAGATGAACTACACAATAATAGTTTTGCATATGCAACAGCCATAGCTAAAGTTCCTGAACCTTCTTTTCCTACAAACAACTGTGCATGTGGAATTCTACCATTTTCAGTTGAGGTAGATAAATGCTTTTTAATATGATCTTGACCAATGATTTTCTCGAATGTCATAGGACAAATATACTATTTATGTTAAGAGCGAGAAACTACTTCTTTAGAACCATTCTAATTTAGTATCTTTGCATTTCGCTGTGGTTTTTGCACATCTCAAACCACAGTTCTAAAAACCATTTCTTTGAGTAATATAGCATCATTAAAAATAGGAGAATCTGGAATTATCTGTGAGGATAATCAAAACTTAATTCCTTTAAAATTATTAGAAATGGGTTGTTTGCCTGGAGCAGAAGTTACGTTACTTCAAATAGCACCATTAAACGATCCGATGTACGTTGTAGTAAATGGTAGTCATTTAGCTATACGAAAAGAAATGGCTTCAAAAATAAAATTGATGAACCTAGAGACTCAAAATGGCGAAAGATAGTATTCAGATATCCTTAATTGGTAACCCTAATACAGGGAAAACTTCGTTGTTCAATAGGTTGACAGGATTAAATCAAAAAGTAGGTAATTACCCAGGTATTACAGTTGATAAAAAGCAAGGTAATTGCAAATTAACTTCTGAAGTAAAAGCCGTAATTACCGATTTACCCGGTACCTATAGTATTAATCCTACTTCATTAGACGAAAGTATTGTTCTTAAAGTCTTAAATGATACAGAGGGAAAGAATTTTCCGGATGTAATTTTAATGGTTGCTGATATTGAAAACCTAAAAAGAAATTTGTTGTTGTTTACACAAATTCAAGATTTAGGAATTCCAACCGTTTTAGCAATTAATATGGTTGATGAAATGGAGAAAAAAGGTATTTCGATTGATATTGACCAATTAGAGAAAGAGTTACAAACAAAAGTTGTTTTAGTTTCAGCGAAGAAGAGTATTGGTATAACAGAAATAAAAGAGGTTTTAGCTAATTATAAAAGCTTAAAATCGGGGTCAAATTTTGCTTCAATTGCGAGTAAAATTGATGAAGCATACTTTGCCAATCTGCAGAATGTAAATCCAGATTCTTCATTATATAAATTATGGCTATCTGTAACTCAAAAGAACTTTTTAGACAATTCAGAAGAAGATTTTTCGAGCTTTTTGGATGACGTAACTCAACTAAAAAAGTATCAACAAAAAGAAACGATTTATAGGTATCAGAGAATTAATGAAATTCTTAAAAAATCATATGTTCTAGATCCAACAAAAGCTAAAGATTTACGCAGTAGATTAGACCGAGTTTTTACACATAAGTTTTTCGGATACTTTATCTTCTTAGGAATTTTAGCACTAGTATTTCAATCTATTTTTGAATGGTCTTCTATTCCAATGGATTTTATTGATGGTTCCTTTGGAAGTCTTTCAGAGATGCTTAAAGAGAAATTACCAGAAGGCATGTTTACAAACCTTTTAACGGATGGAGTAATTCCTGGTATTGGAGGAGTTGTAATTTTTATTCCACAGATTGCTATTTTATTTTTCTTAATCGCAATTATGGAAGAGTCAGGGTACATGAGTCGTGTTGTATTTTTAATGGACAAAATTATGAGACGATTCGGAATGAGTGGTAAAAGTATTATTCCATTAATTTCAGGAACTGCGTGTGCGATTCCAGCAGTTATGGCAACAAGAACGATTACCAGTTGGAAAGAAAGACTGATTACAATTTTAGTTACACCATTTACTACTTGTGCTGCTAGATTACCGGTTTACGCTATTTTAATTGCGATTATTATTCCTGATCAAAAAGTTTTAGGCTTTTTTAATTTACAAGGATTAACATTATTAGGTTTATATGCCTTAGGATTTACAGCTGCTTTAACTGCTGCTTTTGTTTTGCATAAAGTATTGAAAATAAAGAGTAAATCTTTATTCGTAATAGAAATGCCGGATTATAAACTTCCATCCATGAAGAATGTGTTGTTATCGGTTATCGAGAAAACAAAGAGTTTTGTTTTTGATGCGGGTAAAATTATTCTATCGATTTCAATTATTTTATGGTTTTTGGCAACTCACGGTCCATCTTCATATTACGAAGTTGAAGAAAAAGTGAAAACTGAATTAGCTTCTCAAAATTTATCAGAGCAAGAGTTAGAACAACGAATTGCTTCAGTAAAAATGGAGAATTCTTTTATTGGAATTGCAGGTAAAACTATTGAGCCAGTTGTAAAACCAATGGGTTACGATTGGAAACTAGGAATTGGTTTAATCGCATCATTTGCTGCCCGTGAAGTATTTGTAGGAACATTAGCGACCATTTATAGTATTGAAGGTGTAGAAGATGAGGGAACAATTAAAGAAAGAATGGAAGCTGAGGTAAATCCTGAAACTGGAGGAAAACGATTTGATTTTGCGACAGGAATGTCGTTATTAATTTTTTACGTTTTTGCAATGCAATGTATGGCAACATTAGCCATTGTAAAAAGAGAAACGAAAAGTTGGAAATGGCCAATTGTTCAGTTGGCAGCAATGGGAGTAATCGCTTATTCATCAGCAACAATTGTCTATCAATTTTTATCATAATATGATACAGCAAATCATAACTTATACGATAGTAGCTTTAGCAGTTTTCTTTTTGGCAAAGAAGTTTTTTTTCAAGCCAAAAAGTAAAAATGGATGTGATACTAATTGTGGGTGTGGTTAGAAATATGTTATTACGAAGTTCTCTGAACTGAAGTAATCTTTTAGCTTATTTATTCTGATTTAAATTTAGGATATTCTATATACAGATTGCTTCACTCCATTTCATTTTGTTCTCAATGACGTTAAGTTTTGAAGGTTATAAAAAGAATAAACTATTTTTGATTCCATTACGTTTATGAAAGTATGACCAAAAAAGTATTCTTTTTCTTTTTTTTTATTTCCCTATTGGGTTTCGGACAAAAGAAACTTAAAGAATTTAGGTCAAAGAAAATAACTGTTAAAAGCGACACCATTCAAATTGATTCGGTAAGTATCAATCCGACTTTTTTTAAGTTATTTTCAAAAGACGGAAAGGAAATTTCTAAAGAAAACTATCAAGTAGACTTTGTAAAATCTAAACTAATCATAAAGTCAGATAGTTTTCCTGAAGTTACTATGGAATACTTGCGATATCCAGCCTTTTTAACTAAGAAATATTCTCCACTAGATAAAAGCTTAATTGTACCTAATTCAACAAATACATCTGAACAATTATATAGTTTAACAACGAATAAGAAAAGAGCAAAAAATGAGTTTTTCGATGGTTTAAAAACTTCAGGATTCATTTCTAGAGGTATCACTTCTGGAAACAACCAAAATGCAGTTACGAATGCAACTTTAGATTTAACTATTGAAGGAAAATTATCGAAGGATGTCTCGATAAGAGCTAATATTTTTGATACTAATTTTCCACTACAACAAGGTGGTTATTCTCAAAATATCACCGATTTCAACCGAGTTTTTGTAGAGTTATTTAACAAAAACTGGAAAGTAAAAGGAGGAGATGTTTCTCTTGCGAACAAGGATAGTTATTTTTTGAATTTCAATAAACAAGTTTCTGGATTGCAGGTTGAAGCGGATATCAGTAAAAACTTTCGAGCTTCTGCATCTGGAGCAATTGTTCGCGGTCGATTCACTGCTTTTAATTTTGTTGGAACAGAAGGAAATCAAGGTCCGTATAAAATATTTGGTCCGAATAACGAATCGGCTATCGTAATTGTAGAAGGGAGTGATGCTGTTTTTGTGAACGGGAATCGTTTAGAACGTGGGGAAAATAAAGATTATGTTATTGATTATAATTTGGCTGAGGTTCGTTTTAATACAAAATATCCAATAACGAATGATATGCGTGTTCGAATAGAATTTCAATTTTCAGATCGAAATTATACACGTTTTATTACTTATGAAAAAGCACAGTATAAAGGAGAAAAGTTTTCTATTTCGGGATATTTCTACAATGAAAATGATGCTAAAAGTCAACCGATTCAGCAAAACCTAACGAACGAACAAAAACAAATTCTAGCAAATGCAGGAAACGACATTACCCAAATGGTATCGCCAAGTGCTTTTATTGATGAATTTTCTCCGAATAGAATTCAGTATCGAAAAGTAGATATTGGTGGAGTTGAAGTTTTTGAGTTTTCAGCAGATGAGAATGAGGAATTGTATACAGTTACCTTTTCTAATGTTGGAACCAACAACGGAAGTTATGTAATTGATAGTACAATTGCCATTGGAACTATTTATCGATATGTAGGTCCGAATTTAGGGAGTTTTGAACCTTCTGTTCGATTGGTCGCTCCAACCAGTTTGCAAGTGGCTGTAGTAAATTCAAATTATAATCCATCAGAAAAAACCAATATTAGTGCAGAGTTAGCCTACAGTAATAATGATCAGAATTTGTTTTCTTCAATTGACGATGAAAAGAATCAACAAATTGCTTCCAAACTAAACTGGAAACAAACCATTTTGGATGGAAGTTGGAAGTTGAAAAGTAATTTGGATTATGAGTTTGTTCAGCAGAATTTTAGAACAGTACAGCGCTTTAGAACCGTTGAATTTAATCGTGATTGGAACTTGAGATCTGCAGTTGGAAATCAGAATCAATTAACAACTACGTTTAGATTAGAGAAAGAGAAAAATAATTTTGTTTCTTACGGTTTTAATCATTTAAATTTTTCCGAAAGTTTTAATGGAAATAAACATGAAATTCAATCTAGATTAAGTAACAAAAAGTCTGTTTTTAATTTAAAGGGAAGTATGTTGCAAAATACTTCTAACATTGAGAAAGATGAGTTTTTTAGATTGTATAGTAATTATGAAAAGCGTTTTAAGAAAACGTGGATTGGTGGTTTGGTAAATTTTGAAACGAATGAAATACGAGAAAGAAATACGAATACATTCAATACTTTAAGTCACCAATTTCAAGAGTATGAAGGATATTTTGGAATAGGAGATTCAACAAAAGTATTTGCAAAAGTAGGACTGAATTATAGAACAAATGACAGTATCAAAAGCAATTCATTTACAAGAATAAATAATAGAAACACGGTATATCTTGATAGTAGAATTATCCAGAACAAAACAACAAATTTGTCGGTTTATGCAAACTACAGATTTACTGATCAAAAGTTTACAGAAAATGAACAATCTTTAAATTCGAGAATAGTTTATAACCAACGATTTTTTAAAAACGGATTGACCATTGGTACGGTTTACGAAACATCATCAGGAAATATTGCTAGACAAGATTTTATTTATGTAAAAACTGAGCCAGGACAAGGGTTTTATACTTGGATAGATTACAATAATGATGGAGTTCAACAATTTGAAGAATTTGAAATCGCGCAGTTTCAAGATCAGGCAGAATATCTTAGAATTCCTTTACCAAACTTAACTTTTTTGCCAACGCAAAGAGCATCTTGGAAGCAATCCATAACACTGAATCCAAACCTTTGGAAAACCAAAAAAGGAGTTCGAAAATGGTTGTCTTATTTTTATAATCAAACCTACTTTTTAATTAATAATGAGCAAAGACGAGTTGGCGACAGTTTTAATTTGAATCCGTTTGATTTAAATGAAGATCAATTAGTTGGGTTGCAATTCAATTTCAGGAATAGCTTCTACTTCAATAGAAATCTACAAAATTATAGTTGGATTTATACGTTTGGTAAGTCGAGAAATAAACAGCAATTCACAATTGGTAATCAAGAGAATAATACGTTTACGCATCAACTAGATTTTACACATAAATTAGGGGAATTTTGGTTGTTTGAAGCTACATCATCCTTCTCGGAAAATAAATTATCAACCGAAAACTTTGCAAATAGAAATTACAACTTAAGAAATAAAGAGTTTAATCCGAAGCTGACTTATTTATATAATAAAGACCATAGGTTATCTTTATTTTATCATTTTAAGAACAAAGAAAACACCGTTGCTGGATTAGAGAGTTTGAGTCAACAAAAATTGGGTGTTGAGTATTATTATATAAATGAAAAACGAAATCAAATTTCTGCTAGTTTCAATATGTTTTTAAATAATTTTGAAGGAGATGCAAATTCCCCAGTTGGATATCAAATGTTAGAAGGATTACAAGTTGGAAGGAATTTTACTTGGAATGCTTTGGTGACCCAAAAGTTAAATTCGTTTTTAAATTTGAATTTGAACTACTTTGGCAGGAAAAGTGAAGAGTCTAAAACAATACATACTGGAATGGTTCAATTGAAAGCCATTTTTTAATAAAAATTGTCTGGTCGAGGGCAGTCGAGACCAATTTTTGATATTATGTTTATTGTTTACTTCTCGACTGCGCATCGAAGTGACGCTTTTACATATTTTAATTGAGATTAATTTTATTAGATAAATGATGTATTTTTGTTTAACAAATTAAGATGATAACAACCCAAAATATTTCACACATGAAAAAGACTTTAGCAATTGTAGCCGTTTTAATGAGTTTCTTTACACAAGCACAACAAGAAGTAAGCGTAGATTTAGGAGATGCTTTAGTAATGAAAACACTAGAAGTAAGCTATGAATACTATTTAGCAGAGCAATCTTCTATCGGTGTTTCAGCCTTGTTTAATTTTGAAGGAAGAAGTTCTGATTTTAGATATAATGAAGACACAATGATTACTCCTTATTTCAGACATTATTTTACAACAGCTCAAAACTGGAATTATTTCGGTGAAATATTTTTAGGTGTTAATAGCGGAGAAGAAGACAATGGAAACAAATATACAGATGGAGCCCTAGGTGTTTCTGTTGGAACTAAATATGTTTCTAACGGCGGACTAATGGTTAGTGTTCTTGGCGGAATTGGTAGAAACATGTTTTCAGACAATTCTCCTGCAATTGTACCAAGAGTTGGTTTAAATATTGGTTACCGTTTTTAAGCTTCTTTTTTATTTAGCAAGCTTGTAACTATAAAAGTTAGTAGAGCTGGTAAAACCCACCCTAAGTTATCTTTTGAAAAAGGAATGATGTTTTGAATTCCGGCTAACGATTCTTTATTTACGAAGGATTGTAAAAAATCGGGGACACTAAAAATAAACGTAACTATTACAACAGCTTTAAATATTGTTGGTGTTGCTAATTTTTCAGGAAGAATATTTAATAGGATCAATACAATTGTAATAGGGTAAATAAACATAAGTGCAGGCAAAGCAATGTTTACAATATAATGTACATCAAACTGCCCGATAGCTACACCTAAAACACATCCGATAATTGCTGTGATGGTATACACTTTTTCAGAATTATTGAATAATCCTTTAAAATAATCAGAAGTTCCAGTAATAATTCCTACGGCGGTTGTAAAACAGGCCAAGGCAACTAACACACTTAAAAATGCAGTTCCAATATTTCCTAAAGTTTGTGAACTTAAAGAAGTTAAAACTTCTGATCTAGTAGCTTCTACCTCAAAAGTACTACTGAAAATTGCACCGTTAAAAATCAATCCAGCATAAATTATCAATAAACCAAGCCCGGCAATTAATCCAGATTTAGTTATTAATTCTTTCTTTTCTTGGAATGAAGTGTTTTTATTGAAATTCATTGAGATAACTAAAACTCCACCAATTACAACTGCTCCAATTGCGTCAAAAGTTTGATAACCTTCTAATAATCCGCTAACAAATGGGGATTCAAAAATCGTTGGTATTGAAATTTCATTTGTAGAAAAGATTCCAATGAAAATTATAGATAAAAGTATCATTATAATTAAAGGCGTAAGAAACCTTCCAAGTAAACTTAAAATTTTACTTCTGTTCATCACAAAGACAAGAACTAGTATAAAAAATATAGAACTTGTTAATAATGAATTAGAATCAAAATATGGTTTAATTGCCATTTCATGAGTAACCGAAGCTGTTCTTGGTGCAGGTAAAGCAACTGAAATTGTATATACAATTAAGCAGTAAATCAAACTAAACGTTGGCGAAACTTTTTTACCAAAATCATACATGGTTCCTTGTAAGCGAGCATGTCCTAATATTCCTAGAATAGGAATAAAAACTGCGGTAATAAAAAAACCAATAGCTACCCAATGCCAAGCGTCTGCTGCATTTTTACCTAAAAACGGAGGAAAAATTAAGTTTCCTGCTCCAAAAAACATAGAGAATAAGGCGAAGCCAGTAATTAGAGTTTCTTTGGTTTTATTCATAATGGTTGAATTATAGCGAGAAAGATACATATTTTTGCGGCATGGAAAATTCGGTAGTATATAAAAATACCAAAGTGGCTTATTATTGCTATGGTAAAGGCGCTAAAACAATTCTTTTATTACATGGTTTTTTAGAGAACTCTTCAATGTGGAAAGCAATTATTAATGAGTTTTCAAATCAGTATAAAATAATAGCAATTGATTTATTAGGCCATGGGAATTCCGAATGTTTGGGTTATGTGCATACCATGGAAGAAATTTCAGAATCTGTAAAAGTAGTTCTAACAAAAGAAAAAGTGAACAAAGCCATTTTCGTTGGGCATTCAATGGGAGGATATGTTGCTCTTACATTAGCAGAAAAATATCCAGAATTCTTTGAGAAATTATGTTTATTAAATTCTACTGCACAACCTGATTCTGAAAAACGAAAAACTATTAGAGACAGAGCTATTCAAATGGCAAAAACCAATTACAAAGCTTTAGTTTCAATGTCTATCAGTAACTTATTTTCATCAGAGACTTTTAATGAATTTACGGATGAAATTGCTGAATGTAAAAAAGAGGCGTTGAAAACTCCTGTGCAAGGTTATATTGCTTGTGCAGAAGGAATGAAGCAACGAAAAAACAGAGAACATGTTTTACAAGATGATGCTTATGAAAGTTTGCTAATTACTGGAAAAAAAGATCCTGTTTTAGTTTATGAGAATTGTGTTGCAGAAGCTAACAGAACTCAAACTCATATTGTGGAATTATCAAATGGACATATGAGTCATATTGAAAACAAACAAGAGCTTCTAGAAGCTCTTGCAGTATTTTTTAATCAAGATTTAGAAAGTAAATTCAACTCCTAAAACGAGTCCTGATACTGTTTCACTTCCTAATTTGTAATTATGATATCCTGTATATAATGCAGTACGTTTTATATGATACTTCACTTGCGATTTAAAAACATCAACAGTATTATCATTAATAAAACTTTGTCGCCAACCTAAATGTAAACTAATTGGTTTTACAGGATAAATATCAACTCCTAGATTGTAATTAAATCCCCAAGTGTCTACTTCATTTCCAACGTAAGTTCCTCCTATTCCCCACCATGCAGAAAAATAATTTTCTCTTATTCTATAATAATTTGCACTGAAAGAAGTAACATTTAATGATTCTGAACTCAATAAAGTATTCTCTGAAAAGTTTACATGAGAAACTTCAAGTCCAGCAATAGGAATTGGTCTAAATACAGCATCAAGTTCTATTCCTTTAACTCTGTTAATTAGATAATTTCCACTGATTTTTAAACTGCTTCTTTTTGTATCATCAGAAAAATCGTTTGTGAATTCTCCATGATTATTGAAATAAGGGTATGGATTCATTTCTCTATAATCAGCCCCACCAAAAGCAATTCCCAAAGTTGAGTAATAAGCTATTTCCAAGAACGCACTTTCAAATAGATTTGAAAAGAAATCGTCATCAGTATTACTTGAAGAGGAACTGTTTCTTGTTTCAACATTATTAGAATTCCCTGATGATTTACTCAGGCTTTCTTTGGCTTTTCCTAGTGTGCTTTGACCGAATAATATGGAAGGAATAAACAATAGTAAGAGTAGTTTGTATTTCATAGTAGTAATTTAGATTTCCCTGCCAAGTCGCAATTTTTGTGCCACGAATTAAATTATATAAGTTTATGTTAAGGGAAATTATTCTTTTTGTATATTGAGGACTTACTAATCAAAATGAAAATACATCACTTAGCACGTCAGCGTTCCATTTTAAATAAATTTCTAAAAGAAATTAGAGATAAAAGCATACAAAAAGACAGTATGCGATTTCGAAGAAACATAGAAAGAATTGGAGAAATTCTGGGTTATGAACTTAGTAAAACTCTGAATTATGAATCTAAACAGGTTATAACGCCTCTAGGTGCAAAACCTATTGAAATGTTATCCGAAGATATTGTTTTATGTTCTATTCTACGAGCTGGTCTTCCTTTACATAATGGATTGTTAAATTATTTTGATGATGCTGAAAACGCCTTTATTTCTGCGTACAGACATCATCCTAATAACGATGAAGAATTTGAAATTGTGGTCGAATATTTTGCTTCACCAAAATTAGAGAATAAAACGTTATTATTAGTAGATCCGATGTTAGCAACTGGGAAATCTTTAGTTGCTGTTTACGAAGGAATAAAAAAATATGGAACACCTAAACAGATTCATATAGTTTCTGTTATTGGATCTTTAGATGGAGTGGATTACATTAAAAATCATTTTCCAGTTAACACCTCCTTATGGATTGGTGATATAGATAACAAACTGAATAAACAAGGTTATATACTTCCTGGTTTGGGAGATGCAGGTGATTTGGCTTTTGGTGAAAAAATGTAACTATATAATGTAGCAAATCAATGATCCAATGAAAAGCAGTATCATGAAGATATCTGCAAGCCACTTTTTGCGTATTAATTCAAAACCATTGGCGATTATTATAGCACAAGGGAAAAATAAGTACGTTATTTCTGCACCAGTTCTAGTTCTTATTATTAAAAATAAAATAAGAACCGAAAGTAGATGAAGACAAACTAAAATCCAGTTTTTTCTAAAAACATTCTTTACCGATAAAGCTTTAGGTGTTTTCAATAAAAAGCTAAAAAAAGTTAGCACTAAAATAACACTCAAAGAAAGTTTGTAAAGAAATTCGTTATACATACTAAAATCGTAAAACGTAGTATAATTGAATAGTTGATTAAAGTTTTCTTGTTGCTCGTACCAAAAACAATAGGTGAAATAAATAATGATTGGAGAAATAAAGCCTAAAAGAGGTGTTATCAATCTTCGGTAATCAATATGTTGATGTAGAATTATAGCAATGAAAGTCAGTGGAAATACAACGATGGTAAAAGGTTCGATTAAAAAAGAGATTCCCATCCATAAACCGCTGTCAAAAAGTTTTTTCAAAGTGTTTTTCGAAGATTGTAAACTGTAAACTCTACGAACATACACTAGCAAGATTAAATTTGAGTAAAAAATAGTATCTACAGAAATTGTAATAGGCACATAACCAATTAGAATTACATAAATCAGGAAGAAATACGAGTTATCAAAGGTTAAGTTATTTCTAGATTTAATAAAGTTGATTAAGCCAAATAAAACAAAAAACCAAAAAAAGAGACTAAAACTAAGTTCAGAAGTAAAACCACCAAAGTATCCCGAAAGGGCATAGCAAAAAAACAGTACAATTATCATGACTGAAGTAAACGGTTTTGTATTGCTGAAAAAGTTGGTTAACATTTTTTCTTTTTATATTTTTGCAAGCGTAAAGATAATCAAGTTATGTTAGGATTAAATATTTTTAAATTCATAGGTGAAATATTTCAGGTGTTATTCATTCCTTTCGAATGGATTCGTTTAACACTAGCTAAAGGTGCAGCAGGATGGTGGACTTCGAATGCTATAAACTGGATTTTCTTAGGTATTCTTCTAGTTTTATTATACTACTGGATTTCTCAAGCTCTTAAATTTAAGAGAGAAGGAACTGAAGACAGAGCTTAATAAGCTTAATACATATACTACACATTGGGAAGTAAGAATAAACTTAAACGTTTCAAAGAAAACGAAACGTTTGTTAATGTAATTCAACCAACTAGAGAGGAAGTTACTGGTGATTTTCATCTAAAAGGAAAATGGAATTCTTTTTTTAAGAATGATAATCCAATTGTTTTAGAATTGGGTTGTGGTAAAGGAGAATATACAATTGCATTAGCAAAGAAAAATCCAAATAAAAATTTCATAGGAATCGATATCAAAGGAGCTCGTTTCTGGAGAGGAGCGAAAACCGCTATCGAGGATGAAATGAAGAATGTTGCTTTTATTCGAACGCAAATCGAGTTAGTTGATATGATTTTTGCTGAGAATGAAGTAGACGAAATTTGGATTACTTTCCCAGATCCTCAAATTAAATACAAGAGGACAAAACACAGGCTTACCAACAGTGATTTCCTAAAAAGATATCACCATATTTTAAAACCAAACGCTTTCATTAATTTAAAAACTGATAGCGAGTTCATGCACGGTTATACATTAGGTTTGTTGCATGGAGAAGGTCATGAAGTATTGCACGCAAGTCATGATGTTTATAAACTAAAATCTTCACCAGAAGAAGTAACAGAAACACAAACTTTTTACGAGCAACAATATTTAGAGAAAGGAAAGCCAATTACTTACATTAAGTTTAGGTTGAATTATTAATTAATTTTATCTTCATTGTCAGTAATGAAAAAGATTATTGACATATTTCCTGATAAGAATTATTTTTGTAAACTAATAAAAGGTGCTTTTTCAGATGATTTTTGCGATAGCTTAATTGAAAAAAGTAGAAATTCATTTGTAAAATCTAATACTCATTACCCGATTTCTTATAGAAATAATGAGCGTCAAGTTATAGATGACTATGAGTTTTCGGACTATTTGTTTTCAAGAATAAAAGACTTCATTCCCAAAGATATCGCAGTTAAGGCTATTAGTGATAAAGAGATAGGTAGCTGGAAGCTGAAAAAGTTAAATTCTAAATTTAGAATTTGTCGATACTTATCAAATCAATATTTCCACAAACATCTCGACGGGGTTTATTACCTTTCTAGCCATGAGCAATCTAAATTGACTTTCATGATTTATCTTAATGGAAGTGAGGAATTCGAAGGAGGAAGAACACTTTTTTTTAATTCTAAGCAAAGTGATGAAATTATTGCAAGTTATAAACCCGTGAAAGGAGACTTGATAATTTTTGACCACAATATTTGGCATTCGGGAGAAAGGATAGAATCTGGAGAAAAATATGTGTTACGTAGTGATATTATTTATTCTAAGACAGAAGACGGTATCAATAATGAAGTTCCATTTGAAGAAGGGCATTTAGGCTATATATGGCAAGCGGTAAACTTCAGTAATAAATTAATTACCAGTGGTCGAGATAGGTTTCTTAAAACGTGGGGTTTAGATGGAATCAAAATTTCAGAGGTAAAGGCTCATAGTAATTCGGTGACAACACTAATGAGGTTTGATGAAAAAACTTTAATTAGCGGTTCTAGAGACTATTTAGTTAAATTATGGAGAATTAATGAACAGTTTGCTTATGAGTGTTTTTTGACTTTGGATGACGGGAAATCTACAGTATTGTCTTTGTGTAAAATGAACAGTAAGGAGTTTATTTGCGCAGATGCCTCAGGCGAATTAAGAATTTATAATTTAAATGGGAATCTTATAAAAAGGATTAAAGCGCATGAAGATTGGATTTGGTCCGTAATTAAGGTTTCTAAAAATGTCATTGTTACTGTTTCAGAAGATGGGACTATGGTTTTTAGGGATTTTAACAATAATGAAATACTTATGTTTTGGAAAGGAATGAATATCCCAATTAATTCAATTGCTTTCGATGGATTTAATTCTGTATATATCGGTTTACATGATGGTACTATAGTTAAGTTTATGTTTGATATTGAAACAAAAGACTTAACAAAAGATTATATTAAAAGTTGTCATAAAGGAATTGTGAGAAAATTGGTTTATGAAAAAGGTAAATTGTATTCAGTAGGAGAAGATAATGTTCTTAATGTTTGGGATGCGGATAGCTTTGAAAACTTATATAGGTATAATCATAAAAATTTTGTTCAGGATGTAGCATTATTTCCGGATTGTTTTGTAAGTGTTTCTTACGATGGTACGATTGTAAAACATGAAAAATCTTAAAGTTAAGAGAAAGGAATCATTTCAAAAAACGTCCAAAAAGTTGATTTAATTTTTATCTGATGTTTTTAAATTTTATTCTCGGATTTCTAATTGCTTATGTTGGTTTTATCATGCCGAGCATGCTAAACTTAACCGTAGGTAAAATATTTATCGAGGAGAATAAAAAGTCAGCAAGACGATTTATTTATGGAGCAACGATTGTTGTTTTCTTTCAGTTTCTGTTAAGTCTGTATGTAATATCTATTATTAATAAAATTCCAAATATTCTATTCTGGATTAAAAATTCAGCAATTGTAGTTTTTCTATTTCTTTCTGGTTTTTATTTGAGAAAAGAGTTCTTTTCGAAAGAAAAAGTAAGACAAGTTTGTAATCGCAAAACTTGTTTTGTGTACGGCTTAAAATTGTCTTTTGTCAATATGTTTGCCATTCCGTTTTTTGCGCTAGTGTATTCTTTTTTAAACGCTGAAGGATTAGTTTCAGATAACTATTATGAAATTGTTGCATTTGGTATTGGAACTTCAATAGGAGTTTTTGCCGTATTATCCAGTTATATATTATTAGTTATTAAGAAGGAGACAAGAGTAAATAAGGTGATGGTATTCTTCAATCCGTTGATGAGCATAATTACAGGTTTTGCAGCTTTGTTAACCATAATTAAATTGTACTTTTAAAACATGAGTAATAATGAGAATTTCTTTGAAAGAGTATATGACGTAGCTAGATTAATTCCTTATGGGAGAGTAACTAGTTACGGGGCAATAGCTAAATATTTAGGAGCTGCAAGATCAGCAAGAATGGTTGGTTGGGCAATGAATAATTCTTCTGGAAAAGAAGTTCCTGCACATCGTGTAGTAAATCGAAAAGGAATCTTAACAGGAAAACATCACTTTGAAGGCACAAATTTAATGGAACAATTATTACAAAGTGAAGGAGTTGAGGTTGTTGAAAATCAAATCCAAAACTTTGAAAATATCTTCTGGGATCCAGCTAAGGAGTTATAATGTAGGTCTATAGCTGTATAAGAATTCGAAATGTTCTCACTTTAGTATCTGAAATCTAAGCGTTATCTTTGTAACTTAGAATTAATACAATCAAAATGAGCTTTAAAAAGCAAGATATATATAATGCATTAGAAACTATAACTGCTCCTGGTGAAGGGAAAAGTTTAGTAGAAAATGAAAACATTAAAAATGTTGTTACTTTTGGTAACGAAGTAATCGTTGATGTGGTTATTGGAAATCCTTCTCTTCAAGCTAAAAAGAAGGTGGAGGTTGAAATTATGAAAGCTATTCATCAGCATGTGGATCAGAAGATTGATATAAAGGTAAACGTAAAAGCTGAGGTAAAGCCAAAGGAAGAGGTAAACCAAATTCGTGGTAAAGAAATCCCAAATATCAAGAATATTATTGCCATTGCTTCTGGTAAGGGTGGAGTTGGAAAATCTACAGTAACAGCAAATGTTGCTATCACCTTGGCTAAAATGGGATTCAATGTCGGTGTTTTAGATGCGGATGTTTATGGGCCATCTCAACACATCATGTTTGATGTTGAAAAAGAAAGACCTTTATCTGTAAAAGTAGAAGGACGTTCTAAAATGAAACCAATCGAAAATTACGGTGTAAAATTATTGTCGTTAGGTTTTTTCACGAATCCTAATCAGGCTGTAATTTGGAGAGGTCCAATGGCGTCAAAAGCGTTAAATCAATTAATTTTTGATGCAGACTGGGGAGAACTCGATTTCTTATTAATCGATTTACCTCCAGGTACAGGAGACGTTCACTTATCGATTGTTCAAGCGTTACCAATTACAGGAGCGGTTGTAGTAAGTACTCCTCAAAATATTGCTTTAGCCGACGCTAAAAAAGGAGTTGCAATGTTTCAACAAGAAGCAATTAATGTTCCTGTTTTAGGAATCGTAGAAAATATGGCTTACTTTACTCCAGAGGAATTACCTGATAATAAATACTATATCTTTGGTCAAAGTGGAGCTAAAAATCTTGCAGAAGATTTAGAAACTTCATTTTTAGGAGAGATTCCGATTGTACAGAGTATTCGAGAAGGAGGCGATGTAGGTCATCCAGTTGCGTTACAAACTGGAACAAAATTAGAAGAGTCATTTAAAGAAATTACGCAAGAGGTAGTTTCTCAATTATTAAAAAGAAATGCTAATTTACCACCAACTGAAGTAGTTAGAATCACTACGATGAGTGGTTGTAGTACCAAATAAAGAAAGTTGTATGTCAGCACAAGAAACACAAAATAAGGTTGAGAAAGCATTAGATGAAATTCGTCCATTTTTAATTAGTGATGGAGGGAACATCAAGCTTTTGTCAATTGAAGAAAACATTGTTAAAGTTCAATTAGAAGGAGCTTGTAGTGGTTGTACTGTTAATCAAATGACATTAAAGAATGGTGTAGAAGCAACCATTAAAAAGTACGCTCCAGAAATTGAAGAAGTAATCAATGTAGCATAACTGATTTTAGTCAGTATTTAAATAAAAGCGCTTCTTTATTTTTGTAATAGAAGCACTTTTAAAACTTATTAATAATAACCAATATTCCGCACTTGTTGCGGAATATCCTTATAAAAAGATTTTTATCAAATGATAAAAACCGACATTCTAATCATCGGAGCAGGTCCAACCGGCTTATTTACAGTTTTTGAAGCAGGTTTGTTAAAGTTAAGATGTCATCTTATCGATGCCTTACCACAACCAGGCGGACAGTGTTCAGAAATTTATCCAAAAAAACCTATTTACGATATTCCTGCATATCCAGAAATTTTAGCTGGAGATTTAACAGATAAATTAATGGAACAAATCAAACAATTTGAACCAGGATTTACCTTAGGAGAAAGAGCAGATACAATTGATAAACAGGAAGACGGAACGTTTATAGTAACTACTAATAAAGGAACAAAACACCATGCTCCAGTTGTTGCAATTGCAGGTGGATTAGGAAGTTTTGAACCAAGAAAGCCACCTATTTCAAATATCGCTGATTACGAAGGAAAAGGTGTGGAATATATGATTAAAGAGCCAGAAATGTATCGTGACAAAGATGTGGTGATTGCTGGTGGAGGTGATTCTGCTTTAGATTGGTCTATCTTTTTAGCAGATGTTGCTAGTTCTGTAACTTTAATTCATAGAAGAAACGAATTCAGAGGTCATTTAGATTCTGTGGATCAAGTTCAAAAATTAAAGAACGAAGGAAAAATTAATTTAATTACTCCTGCAGAGGTTAAAGAAATTACAGGTGATGGTAAAGTTGAAGGTGTTGTAGTTCATAAGAAAGACGAAGAGCCTTTTACAATTCATACAGATCATTTCATTCCTCTATTTGGGTTGTCTCCAAAGCTAGGTCCAATTGCTGATTGGGGATTAGAAATTGAAAAGAACGCGATTAAGGTAAATAACGCTTTAGACTATCAAACTAATATTCCAGGTATTTATGCTATTGGAGATGTAAATACATATCCTGGTAAATTGAAGTTAATTTTATGTGGTTTCCATGAAGCTACGTTAATGTGTCAAAGTGCATTTAAACGTATTTTCCCAGATAAGAAATACGTAATGAAATATACAACAGTCGGTGGAGTTCAAGGTTTTGATGGAACTAAGAAAGAAGCTCCTAAAGCTGTAGTTAAGAAAATTGAGTAGATGAGTATATTGGAATACATAGAACAATTATCGCAGGATAAATTATTGTACTTCGCATTGCCAGTATTTTTTGCTTCAATGTTTGTTGAGTTCAAAGTTGCTAAAGAAAAATATCATTCAAAAGATACAGGTGTATCTTTATTAATGATGGTGTTTTCGGCGATTGTAGAGTTTGTTCCTAAGGTATTAGCGTTTATTGTATTCTTTTATTTATATCAAATTTCTCCTTTAAATGGAGTGGTAAACAGACAATGGTGGGCTTGGTTAATATTGTTTTTTGCTGATGACTTTTCTTACTATTGGTTTCATCGTTTGAATCATGAAGTACGATTGTTTTGGGCAGGACATGTTCCTCATCATTCATCAGTTCATATGAATTTGGGAACTGCTTTACGTCAAGGCGTGGGTGAAAGAATTCATAAGTTCTTCTTTTGGTTGTGGATTCCATTATTAGGATTCGATCCATTGATGATGTTCACTATGATGGGCGTAAGTTTAATTTATCAGTTTTTCGTGCATACGGAGTTGGTAGATAAATTACCAAAACCAATAGAATTTGTTTTCAATACACCATCGCATCACAGAGTGCATCATGCATCAAACATCAGATATCTAGATTGTAATCACGCCGGAATTTTAATCATTTGGGATCGTATGTTTGGTACGTTCTCGGAAGAATTAAAGGAAATTGATCACCCTGTGTACGGTTTAACTGTAAATATCGAAACGTATAATCCAGTTACCGTAGCAACTCATGAATATGCCGCTATTTGGAAAGATGTAAAAAGAGCGGATAAATGGATCGATAAACTGAATTATATTTTCAATTCACCTGGATGGAGTCATGATGGGGAAGATAAAAGAGCGAAAGTGCTTCGAAAGAAATTAAAAGAGCAAGAAAATGTCAGACATTAATATAAAAATCACAGACAGAGAAGGTGTTACTCACGAAGTACAAGCACCGACAGATATGAATATGAACTTAATGGAAGTAATTCGTTCTTACGAATTGGCTCCTGAAGGAACTGTTGGTATTTGTGGAGGAATGGCAATGTGTGCTTCTTGTCAATGTTACGTGAAATCAGACCACGAACTTCCTGAGATGTCTGATGATGAAGATGCGATGTTAGCTGAAGCTTTTTATGTAGAGGATAATAGTCGTTTAGGGTGTCAAATTCATATGACTCCTGAGTTAGAAGGTTTAGAAGTTGAGATGGCTCCTGAAAGTTAATTTTTATTTATTCTAAATAAATAGTATGTTTGCATCATGAATGTAGATGTAAATGTTGAACAATCTATTCGCTTAAAGGAAATTACTTTTTGTAAGTATCAATTAACAACTGTAAACAAGAACATCGTTCTTACTTTTCCGCAATTACTTCAGTTAAGAGCGAATATAAATAAGCTTGGAACACACGATGCTGTTTGTGATATTATCGATTCAGATAATTTCGTACTACTCTTCGTGGCAGATAAGCAGCATTTAATTTATCTAGATATTCCTCAACTTTTAGCTTTAAAAGCTACTATAGATTCTTTTTTTACTCCCGTTAAATCAGTTTTAATCTAAATAATAAGCTTATTTAGACTTTTTTCAAATTCTGTTTTCGCTATTAATTGGGCTGATTTTGTCGTAAATTAGCATAACAAACAATTTTTATCATGAAAACAACAGCAGTAAGAAAACAAATGACGATTCATCCTGAAGTTATGGATGTGTTAAATGAGCAAATAGCAATGGAAATGCATGCTTCTGCATCTTATTTGGCAATGGCTTCATGGTGCGATCAAAGAGAATTATTAAATAGCAAATCATTCTTCTATAAACAAGCTGAAGAAGAAAGAGAGCATGCAATGAAAATTTTCGAATTTGTAAACGATGCTGGTGGAGCTGCAATGTCTCCAGAAGTACATAATGTAAATAACGAATTTGAAAGTCTTAGAGATATTTATGAAAAATCATTAGAGCAAGAGATAAACGTTACACAATCGATTTATAAGTGTTTTAAAAAAGCGCGTAGTGTCGATGATTTTGCATCAGAAGTGTTTTTACAATGGTTCGTAAATGAGCAGGTAGAAGAGGAAGATACAATGAGAAGTATTTTGGATGTATTCGATTTAATGGTAGGTATGCCACTTAAAATGATTGACGAAAGATTACCAAAAGAGTAATTTAAATGATAACAACTATGTAAAAATCCGGAGTTCAGTACTTCGGATTTTTTATTTGCAAGCATTTCGTTTCGAAGCTTCGGGATATTTTGGATTTTCATGATATTTCTATACTGGTTTTATGCTAATCTAAAATGGATTTAGGTTGACGTTTTTATGACTTGTTAGAATATTCATAAAAATGATAAAGGATACTGACTTTTATCAGCTCAAAATCCACATTCTTTTTATTATATTTGTGGAACAAACAACTAAAGCTCTAAAAATGTATTGGTTAGGCTTATTATCGCACTTAAAATTTATGATTAAGCGAAATCCAGAATAAGTAATATTCAATGGAATTATAGATCAATTTATAATGTAACTACTTCATTGTTACATTTTCTTATTAACTTATTAAATCATTGAACAATGCCTTTTTATCATAAATTAGGAAAAATACCACCAAAGCGTCATATTCAATTTCGCAAAGAAGACGGAAGCTTGTATTATGAGCAATTATTTGGTACCATAGGTTTCGACGGAATGTCGTCAAACTTATATCACGAACAAAGACCAACGCAAGTAAAAGAAATTAGAAAACAATATTCTATTGCGCCAAAAATCGCAAAGAAAAACAATATTCAATCGTATCGTTTTAGAGGATTTCAAGTTCCTCAAGTAGAAGATTATCTTGATAGTAGAAAGATTGTATTAACAAATTCTGATTGTAATATAATTTTATCTGCACCAAAATCTTCAACAAAAGATTATTTCTATAAAAATACAGATGCAGATGAAGTAATTTTTGTGCACAGAGGAACAGGTAAGCTAAGAACTCATATGGGAAATCTTGATTTCAAATATGGAGATTATTTAGTAATTCCTCGTGGTATGATTTACAAATTAGATTTTGACACTGAAGACAATCGTTTATTTATTGTTGAATCTTACCGTCCGGTTTATACTCCGAAAAGATATCGTAACTGGTTCGGACAATTATTAGAGCACGCTCCATTTTGTGAAAGAGATATTCGTCAACCACAAGAATTAGAAACGTATGATGAAAAGGGTGATTTTTTAATTAAGATCAAAAAGCAAGATGAAATAATAGAAATGGTGTATGCAACGCATCCTTTTGATGTTGTAGGTTATGACGGATTTAATTATCCATATGCATTCTCTATTCACGATTTTGAGCCAATAACAGGAAGAATTCATCAACCACCTCCGGTACATCAAACATTTGAAACAGATGCGTTTGTAATCTGTAGTTTTGTGCCAAGGTTGTATGATTATCACCCACAGGCAATTCCTGCTCCTTATAACCATAGTAATATTGATTCTGATGAAGTTTTATATTATGTTGACGGAGATTTTATGAGTAGAAATGATATTGACGCAGGTCATATTTCATTGCATCCAGCTGGAATTCCTCATGGTCCACACCCTGGAGCAACAGAGAGAAGTATTGGGGAAACAGTAACCGAAGAGTTAGCTGTAATGGTAGACACATTTAAGCCATTAATGGTAACAGAAGAAGCCATGAAAATAGCCGATGAAAAGTATTTTCAATCTTGGCTTGAGTAAATTTTCCTGAAAAGAGAAAATAGATATTAGAGAAGAGATTTAACTGATTATGAAAAGACATAATTATAAGAACCTTAAAATTTGGTCAATAGGCATTGAAATAGTTGATATGGTTTTTATAATGACAGAAAAGTTTCCAAAAGAAGAAAAATTTGGATTAATATCTCAAATTAATAGATGTTCAATTTCGATTCCAAGTAATATTGCAGAGGGTTCATCTAGAACGGATAAGTCTTTTTCTCATTTCATTGATATAGCTTTAGGCTCTTCATTTGAACTAGAAACTCAGATGATAATTGCCTTTAAAAGAAAATATATAACACAAGAAGAATTAAATCATATAGAAGAAAAGTTAGCAGAGTTTCAGAAAATGACCATGAGTTTTCAAAATAAACTATAGGGTCTCTTCTCTCTATTCTAACTTCCCTATTCAAATTAAAGAATTAAGATGAGTAATAAAGATATAAAATCAGTAAACTACGGTTTAGAAAAAATATTCGAAGGAGCTCAAGATTTCCTTCCACTTTTAGGAACAGATTACGTTGAATTTTACGTAGGTAATGCAAAACAAGCTGCACACTTCTATAAAACAGCTTTTGGATTTCAATCATTAGCATATAGAGGCTTAGAAACAGGTTCAAAAGATGAAGTAAGCTACGTTTTAGTTCAAGACAAAATTCGTTTAGTTTTGACAACTCCATTAAACAGTAAATCACCAATTAATGATCATATTGTGAAGCATGGTGATGGTGTAAAAGTTGTTGCGCTTTGGGTTGAAGATGCTCGTTCTGCTTGGGAAGAAACTACAAAAAGAGGAGCAAAATCATACATGGAACCAACTGTAATGACTGATGAAGATGGAGAGGTTGTTCGTTCTGGAATATACACATATGGAGAAACAGTTCACATGTTTGTAGAGCGTAAAAATTACAAAGGAACATTTATGCCAGGATTCATGGATTGGAAATCTGATTATAATCCGCCATCAGCTGGTTTAAAATATATCGACCACATGGTAGGAAACGTTGGTTGGGGACAAATGAACAAATGGGTAAAATGGTACGAAGACGTTATGGGATTCGAAAACTTCTTATCATTTGATGACAAACAAATCCATACCGAATACTCTGCATTAATGAGTAAAGTAATGAGTAATGGAAATGGACGAGTAAAATTCCCAATTAACGAACCAGCAAAAGCTGCGAAGAGATCTCAAATTGAAGAATATTTAGATTTTTATGAAGGTGAAGGAGTTCAGCATATTGCGGTTGCTACGGATGATATTATTAAAACAGTATCACAATTAAGAGCAAACGGTGTTGAGTTTTTACCACCTCCACCACAGTCATATTATGATATGATTCCAGAGCGTTTAGGAGAGCATATGGAAATCATGAAGGAAGATATATCGAAGCTTCAAGAATTATCTATTTTAGTTGATGCAGACGAAGAAGGTTATTTATTACAAATTTTCACCAAACCAGTAGAAGACAGACCAACATTGTTCTTTGAAATTATTCAAAGAATGGGTGCAAGAGGATTTGGAGCAGGAAATTTCAAAGCCTTGTTCGAGTCAATTGAAAGAGAACAACAACGAAGAGGGACTTTATAAATATATATTATTGAAGTATCTTTAGAACCAAGGAAGAGAATCACTTTCTTGGTTCTTTTTATATGAACTAACATAAGATGAGCAGAGAAGAATTATTAAAGGCAATAGAGGAAAAATACGAGAAGTTAGGTGTTCCTGTAGAAGCCATGTTAGAAGGTTTGTTATGGAGTAAACCAATTACGTATTGGGATTATATTCAAACAGATGCTTTATTGGGATTACAAATTCCAAGAACAACACAACCTGATGAAATGGTTTTTATCATGTATCATCAAGTAAATGAGTTGCTGTTTAAAATGATTCTTTGGGAAATAGATCAGGTTGCTAAAAGTATTGAAATTACTGCTGATAAATTCTCGAAACATTTAATGAGAATTAGTCGTTATTTCGATGTGCTATGTAGCTCTTTTGAAGTAATGGGAGAAGGAATGGATGTTGATCAGTATTTGAAATTTAGAAATACATTAACTCCAGCCAGTGGTTTCCAAAGCGCCCAATATCGTAAAATTGAATTCGCTTCAACAGAATTAATAAACCTTATTGATGCTCGATTTAGAGAAACTATTGATCGTAATTCTTCATTTAAAAATGCCTACGACCATTTGTATTGGCAGGCTGCTGGAAAAAATTATACTACTGGTCAAAAAACTACACTTTTAAAGTTATTTGAGAAAAAGTATATGGGAGAGTTTATTGAGTTCATGGAAGATTATAATGATATCAATCTTTCTAAAAAGTTCAAACAACTTCCAAATGATATTCAAGAAGACGAGAGTTTAATCAAAGCTATGCGTCATTACGATTATACTGTAAATGTAAAATGGGTAATGGCTCATTATAATGCTGCTGGTAAGTATTTAGGTGGAAGTAATAAAGATTTAGAGGCTACAGGAGGAAGTAGCTGGCGAAAATATTTACATCCAAAATATCAAAAAAGAGTATTTTTCCCATATTTATGGAGCCAGGAAGAGTTAGATAATTGGGGAACCTTTTAAGTTATCAAATCACTAATTCATTTTTTGGAATAATAATTGTCATACTTTTTTCATAAGTTTGAAATTATGAAGAAATTAATAATCTTTTTACTATTCGTTGCAGTTTCATTATCAGCTTTTTCTCAAGAGCGAATTCCTGCTTTCCAAGATGGAGAATGGCTTCGTTATCGAATGAGTTATAGTGGATTCTTAAAAGCTGGTGAAGCAACATTAGAGTTAAAGGAAGAGAATTATAAGGGTAAAAAGGTACTACACGCCATAGGAAAAGGAAAAACGTCTAGCGTAGTTGGTTGGTTTTTTAAAGTAAGAGACCAATATGAAAGCTATTTCGACATGAATGAGGTGAAACCATACTTTTTTGTAAGAGATATTGATGAAGGTGGATACAAGAAGAAAAAGAATATCACGTTTGATCATGATAAAAATACTGCTTACGTTAAAGATATTTTAAAGAAGAGAGATACTACTATTTCTGTTACGGGCCCACAAGATATGATATCAACTTTTTATTTTTTAAGAAGTTACAATACGAAGAATCTCAAGAAGGGTGATGAAATTCATGTGAATATGTTTTTTGATGAGAAACAATATCCTTTTAAATTATTATTTCTCGGATATGAAACATTGAGCACACGGTTTGGTAAAGTGAAAACTCAGATGTTTAGACCATTAGTTCAGGCGGGAAGGGTTTTTAAAGCGAAAGAAAGTGTAACCGTTTGGATTACTGCTGATGATAATAAAATACCAATTAAAATGAGTGCTTCATTATCAGTAGGGTCGTTAAGAGCTGAATTAGATGCTTTTAAAGGGTTGGCAAATCCTTTCGAAATCGTTGTAGAATAAAAAATGTTACCGATTGTTAAAGTCTTAACATAAATTGCTTTAATTTGTACTTTTGTGGTTAGTTCAAATTAAAACGCAATTCGTTGAAAACTACTCTATATTCTATCATATTACTTTTTTGTTTAACATTAATTTATTCTTGTAAAGAGGATAAGGTAGAAGAAACACCTAAAGAAATTGTTAAAGAAGTCAAACCCAAACCTGTAATCAAGTACGGTTTTAACTTAGATAATTATAAGGTAATCAACGATACTATAAAAAGTGGTGAAAGTTTCGGTATAATTCTCGATAGACATCATGTGTTTTATCCAAAAATTAATGCCATAAGCACAACTATTAAGGATACTTTCGATGTTCGTAAAGTTAGAGCAGGTAAACCTTATACGATTCTAGCTTCCAAAGACACCTTAGAAAAAGCACAAGTTTTTATCTACAAGCACAACAAAATTGAATCAACCATTATTAACTTTCAAGATTCTACTATTTCTGCATATAAGTATAGGAAGCCAGTAAAAATAGTAGAGAGAGCTATTGCAGGAAGAATAGTAGACAATTTCTCTAATGCAATAGATACGTTGGGTTATGGACCAACTTTGGCATATGAAGTTGCCGATATTTATTCTTGGACTGTTGATTTTTATAGACTTCAAAAAGATGACACCTTCAAGTTAATTTTCGAACAAAAATTTATCGAGGATTCTATTCCAGTTGGATATGGAAAGATAAAAGCTGCTGTATTTAATCATAAAGGAAAAGATTTATATGCCTATAGATATATTGCCGATTCTGTGAAAGGAATTCCAGAATATTATGATGATGAAGCTGGTTTATTAAGAAGACAATTTTTAAAATCACCAATTAAATTTCAGTATCGAATTTCATCGAGATATAATTTAAGAAGAAGAATTAAGCTTTATGGTAACCGTGTACGTGCGCACAAAGGAACTGATTTTGCGGCACCTTATGGAACTCCAATAATGTCAACCGCTAGTGGAACTGTAGTAGAGTCTGCAAGAAGGGGCGGAAATGGAAATTATGTGAAAGTAAGACATAATAGTACCTACTCTACGCAGTACCTGCACATGAAAAGGAGAAAAGTAAGAGTTGGAGATTTCGTTCAACAAGGAGACATTATTGGTTGGGTTGGAATGACTGGAAATACTAGTGGCCCACATGTTTGTTATCGTTTTTGGAAAAATGGTAGACAGGTAGATCCTTTTCGACAAAAGTTACCAACGGCGAAACCTATGATCGATAGTTTAAGACCAAAATATTTCGAATTTATAGTTCCTCTAAAGAAACAGTTGGACAGTATTCCAATGTCTGAGGCTATTCCTGAGGAATTAGAAAATCAAGAAAAACTTCCTGAAGAAACTAAAGAAACTGAAGAAACCATTGTGAAACCTTAAAAGTATGGCTCTCAAAAACATCAATCCAACTAAAACAGAAGCTTGGAAAAAGCTTGTAAATCATTTTGAAGAAACGAAAGATATATCATTAACAGAACTATTTAAGAATAGTTCGAGAGATAATGATTTTACAATTACACAGAATGATTTAGAATTAAATTATTCGAAGAATAAAATAACATCTGAAACTATGGATTTGTTAGTTGAACTAGCAAATCAAGTAGAATTAAAAGATGCAATTGAAAAATATTTCTCAGGAGAAAAGATTAATGCAACAGAAGATAGAGCTGTTTTGCATACCGCTTTAAGAAGTAATTCGGAGGAAGAGGTAATTGTTGATGGTAAAGATATCAAACCAAAAATTCAAACTGCGCTAAGAAAAATAAGAGCTTTTAGTAATAAAGTGATTTCGGGTAAATGGAAAGGATATACTGGTAAGCAAATCACAGATGTTGTTAATATAGGTATTGGAGGGTCAGATCTTGGTCCAGATATGGTAGTCGAAGCATTACGATTTTATAGAAATAAATTAAATGTTCATTTCGTATCAAATGTTGACGGGGATCATGTTTCTGAAGTAATAAGAAATTTAAATCCTGAAACAACATTATTTGTAATCGTTTCTAAAACATTTACAACACAAGAAACAATTAGTAATGCCAATACTATTAAAGATTGGTTTTTAAGATCGGGTTCAATTTTTGATGTTGCTAAACATTTTGTTGCCGTATCAACAAACTTAAATGCGGTTTACGACTTTGGAATTGATAAAAACAATGTGTTTCCAATGTGGGATTGGGTTGGTGGTCGTTTTTCTTTATGGTCAGCCGTTGGATTATCAATTAGTTTAGCCATTGGTTTCGATAATTTTAAAGATTTATTGAACGGAGCAGAGGAAATGGATTTACATTTTAGAAATGCCGAGTTTAATGAAAATATTCCAGTAATACTTGCTTTGTTAAGTGTGTGGTATAATAATTTCTATGAAGCGGAAACAGAAGCGATTTTACCATACTCTCAGTATTTATCAAAATTACCAGATTATTTACAACAGGCAGTTATGGAAAGCAATGGTAAAGGAGTTGATAGGAACGGAGAAAAAGTAACTTATCAAACAGGAACAATTGTTTGGGGTAGCACAGGAACAAATATGCAGCATGCTTTTATGCAATTGGTGCACCAAGGAACGAAGTTAATTCCTACTGATTTTATTGGATATAAAGAATCACTTCATGGCCTTAAAAGTCATCATGATAAATTGATGGCAAATTATAATGCGCAAATGGAAGCCTTGGCTTTTGGAAAGTCTGCTGAAGAAGTTCATTTAGAATTAAAAACAGCAGGAAGTTTCGATAAAATTAACCAATTATTACCTTACAAGGTTTTTGAAGGCAATAGACCAAGTAATGCAATTCTTTTTGATAAACTTACACCAAAATCGCTTGGAAAATTAATTGCAATGTATGAACACAAAATTTTTGTTCAAGGTATTGTTTGGAATATTTATTCTTACGATCAATTTGGGGTTGAGCTAGGAAAAGAACTAGCGAAAAAGATACTTGCTTCTTAAAGAATTCTTAAAAAAATACTAATAGGTTTTTACCTGTAAATAGAAAATCACCATTGTTTAATGGTGATTTTTTGTTGAAAAATAACTATCTTCCTTAAAATTTTGTCATTTTTTCACTAAAGACTAACCGTTAAAAAACTATTAAACTTAACATTTAGTTAACGTTTCTGATTCTTAAATGACGGAATTTTGCTTGGTTTTTAATAACAATATAATAGGACAATGAAAAAAATTAAAAATTTATTACTTGTAGCGTTATTTTTTGTTTCTGCTACAGTATTGGCCCAAACCCAAATTTCGGGTACTGTTGTTGATGAAACTGGAGAACCTCTTCCAGGAGCATCAGTAGTTGAGAAGGCAACTACAAATGGTACTTCAACAAATTTCGATGGAGAATTTAAATTAAATGCTAAAAGTTCTTCTGGTATGTTAATTGTAACTTTTGTTGGTTACAAAGACAAAGAAGTTGCATTTAACGGAGCAGGTAGCGTAGGAACTATCAAATTACAACCTAGTGATAATGTATTAGAAGAGGTTGTTATTAAAGGATTAATCGACGTTGCTAAAGATAGAGAAACTCCAGTAGCTGTTTCTACTATTAAAGCTGCTGAAATTCAAGAAAAATTAGGATCTCAAGAATTTCCGGAGATTTTAAACACTACACCATCTGTGTATGCAACTAAGTCAGGTGGAGGTTTTGGAGATGCTAGAATTAACATTCGTGGTTTCTCTCAAGAAAATATTGCTGTATTAATTAACGGGGTTCCTGTTAATGATATGGAGAACGGACGTGTATTCTGGTCTAACTGGGCTGGTTTATCGGATGTTACTACTGCAATGCAGGTACAAAGAGGTTTAGGTTCTTCTAAATTAGCTATCTCTTCTGTTGGAGGTACTATCAACATTATCACTAAAACTACTGATAAAAAAGAAGGAGGATCTGTATTAGCTTCTTATGGTAATGATAATTACTTAAAAACTTTAGCTACTTACTCTACTGGTAAAAACGAAAACGGTTTTGCTGCTTCTTTCTTATTTAGTAGAACAGCTGGAGATGGATATGTAAACAGTACTGAATTCGAAGGATATAACTACTTCGTAGGTTTAGGATGGGAGATTAATGAAGATCACGATTTACAGTTCATGTTAACTGGTGCTCCTCAAACTCACAACCAAAGAACAGGAAGTTTCTTCAACATGGGAACTTTAGCTGATTACTTACAATATGGTACAAGATATAACTTTACTGGTGGTTTCATTAACGGTGAAGAGTATAACTTAAGAAAGAATTTCTACCACAAGCCAGTTACTTCTTTAAACTGGAACTGGGATATCGATGAAGAGTCTTCTTTATCTGCTTCTGCATATTTATCTTTTGGACGTGGTGGTGGAACTGGAGATATCGGACGTATCGGTGGATTCAGATTTGCTAGTGATAGAAACTTAAGAGGTGCTGATGGTACTTTCCTTTTTGATGAGTTAATCAGATCTAACTCTGGTCAAGGTGGTACTTTTAATAATGGTGTAACTACTAACAACTCTGTAGATCCAAGTACTGGTTTATTTGTTGTAAACGACGACGAATTAAGATCTTCAGATATTCCTGCAGGATTACAAAGAAGAAACGGTATTATCCGTAGAGCTTCTATCAATTCTCATAACTGGTATGGTTTATTAGCTAACTATAACAGAAAATTAAATGACAACTTAACGTTAGATTTTGGTATTGATGTACGTTCTTACTTAGGTATTCACTATAGAAGAATTGATGATTTATTAGGTGCTGATGGTTACCGTGATAACGACGATATCAACAATCCATTAAACGTATTAACTACTGAATACTCTTCTGATTTATCTAGTTTATGGAATGTATTTAGAAGTACTGATGATGAAGAGAAAATCAACTATCATAATGATGGTAAAGTTCGTTGGTTCGGAGGTTTTGCTCAATTAGAGTATAAAAACGATGATATTTCAGCATTCTTACAAGGATCTTTATCTAATCAAGGATTCAAAAGAATTGACTACTTCAACTACTTAGATACAGATCCAGCAAGAGAAACTGATTGGCAAAATATCTGGGGTGGAAACATCAAAGGGGGACTTAACTGGAACATTAACGAAGAGCACAATGTATTCGTTAACGGAGGTTACTATGCTAAGCAACCATTCTTTGATTCAGTTTTCTTAAACTTTAGAAATGATATCAATCCAAATCCAAGAAACGAGAAAGTTATTGGTGTTGAATTAGGATATGGATTCAAGTCTGAGCGTTTTAGCTTAAACGCTAACTTATATAGAACTCAATGGAAAGATAGATTTATTTCTATTTCGTCTGACTTTGACGTAAATAATACTCCAAATGACACAAGTGATGATGAGCAAGGAAGTACAGATTTACAAGGAGTTGAGCAAATTCACATGGGAGTTGAATTAGACGCTACTTATAAGATTACTGAAGATGTAACATTATTCGGTATGGTATCTGTTGGAGATTGGGAATATGGTGGAACTGTTAGTGGTACTGCATTTGACCAAAATCAAGTTGCTATCGGAACAAACACTTTATATTTAGATGGTGTTAAAGTAGGAGATGCTGCTCAAACAACAGGTAGATTAGGAGTTGAAATCAGACCATGGAAAGGATTTAAAGTAGATTACTCTCAACGTTTTGTTGACAGATTATATGCAAGAATTAACGCGGATGATTTTGATAGAGCTGATAACGATGGTTCATTACAATTACCAGGTTATGCATTATCTGATTTAGGAGTTTCTTACAAATGGGATTTTAACGAAGAAAGCAAAGAGTCTTTAAGCTTCCGTTTAAACATCAACAACTTATTTGATGAGGAGTATATCGCTGAATCTGCAACAAATACATTTGCACAGCCAGGTGATGATACATATAGAGGAATAGATACAAGTAACAAAGTATTCTTTGGATTCGGAACTACTTGGAATTTCTCAGTAAGATATAGCTTCTAATAAATATTAGAAAAATATTCTTAGACCACCTTTGTCCTGAATTAATTTCAGGATATAAGGTGGTTTTTTTATGCTCAAAATTCAGTACTTTTACATCATCTAAAAACTAACAAATCATGATGAAAGTAATCCACTCGTATTGGGCATATATTGTTTTAGCTGTATTAGTTTATGCAGTTTTCAATGCAGTTTTAGGTTTAGTAAAGAAGAAAGAATTTACTCATAAAGATTTTCGATTAGGATTATTTACCTTAATCGTAACTCATCTGCAATTAGTAATAGGTTTAGGATGGTATTTTATGTCACCATGGTATAAATCTATGAAGGCAAATGGAATTGATGCTACAAACAGATTATTGGCTGTTGAACATCCTATAATGATGATTATTGCGATTGTTTTAATTACAATGGGATGGTCAAAACACAAAAAACAAGTTAAAAGTGAATCTAAGTTTAAATCTTTTGCTTTGTTTTACGGTTTAGGACTCTTATTTATTCTATCAAGAATTCCTTGGTCTAACTGGTTTTAAAAGTCCAATAACTTATTCCCGCTAAAAGCGGGAATCTTATTTTAAATAACATGAAATTAATAAGTTATATACTATCTACTATTTTTGGGGTGGTATTTTTTATCATACTCCTAGTTTTCCATCCTTTGCAATGGCTCGGATTAAAGTTAGGAGGACAAGATGGTCATCAAAAAGTGGTGAATGTGATGAATTGGTTTATAGTAAAGTCATTACTTTTTTTATGTATAAGAGTAAGTGTTGATAATAAATACGATATTCCCAAGAACCAAACAGTCATTTTCGTGTCGAATCATCAAAGCATGTTCGATATTCCTCCTATCATCTGGTATTTTAGAAAACATTGTCCAAAATTTGTTTCTAAAATTGAATTAGGAAAAGGAATTCCTAGTATCTCTTTCAACTTAAAGCACGGAGGTGCAGCATTAATTGACCGAAAAGATAAGAAGCAGGCGATTTCAGAAATGATTAGTTTTTCTAAAAGAATAAATGAAAATAAATGGGGGGCTGCAATATTTCCGGAAGGAACGAGAAGTAGAAATGGTGAACCTAAAAGCTTTGCCTCTAATGGACTTAAAATGTTGATAAAATATAATCCAGAAACTTATGTTATACCATTAACAATCAATAATTCTTGGAAAGTATTTAAATATGGTAAGTTTCCACTAGGAGTCGGAAGCCCAATTAAGATTACTACACATGAACCAATAAAGGCGGATAGTTTGCCGTTTGAAGAACTTTTAGAAAGGGTTGAAACGACGATAAAATCTGGTGTAGTAGTATAATCAAACAAATAACTAATTTTTTAATCCCTAAAAAGACATATGTCGATACACAACATAAGAAAGGAAGTAATGAAAACTTTGGAGAGTAAAATTCATGGTTTTATGGATGATTTTTTAATTCCAATAGAAAAAATCTGGCAACCTTCAGACTTCCTTCCAAATTCTCAAAGTGGGAACTTTATTGAAGAAGTAAAAGAAATTCAAGAGATATCCAAAGAGCTTAATGATGATTTCTGGACTGTTTTAATTGGTGATACAATTACTGAAGAAGCTTTACCAACATACGAATCTTGGTTATTAGAACTAGATGGTATAGAGCAAGATCCGGATAATGGTTGGTCTAAATGGGTAAGAGCCTGGACAGCAGAAGAAAATCGTCATGGAGATGTTTTAAACAAGTATTTATATCTCTCAGGTAGAGTTAACATGAGAGAAGTTGAAATATCAACGCAGCATTTAATAGCAGATGGTTTTGATATTGGTACTTCAACAGATCCATATAAGAACTTTGTTTATACAAGTTTTCAAGAGTTAGCAACATACATTTCTCATAATAATGTAGCTAAAGTTGCGCGCAAAAAAGGTCATAAATTATTGGCCAGAATGTCTAAAATTATAGCCGGTGATGAGATGAGACATCATAAAGCCTATACAGCTTTTGTTAAGGAAATTTTTAAGCTAGATCCAAGTGAAATGATGTTAGCTTTCGAAAAAATGATGAAACACAAAATTGTAATGCCAGCCATGCATTTACGCGAGTCTTTCAATACCAAAGGAAGCTTATTCGATGATTTTTCTACAGTTGCTCAAAGAATTGGAGTTTATACTGGTTTCGACTATGTTGATATTTTAAAGAAGTTGAATGAAACTTGGGAAATAGATAAAATAACAGGCTTAACGGCAGAAGCGGAAAAGGCGAGAGATTATTTAATGAAGTTACCAGATAGAATGTATAGAATTACAGAACGAATCGTAATTCCTGACACTCAATTTAATTTTAAATGGATGATTCCTGCTTAAGATACCGAGTGAAAAATTGATATTATTAAAAAAACCTTCTTATTAAGAAGGTTTTTTCAGTGTTTATTGGGGGAATTCAAGATGTGCGAAATGCACATTTAAATTGTTGTGGTGTAAGTTACTAGGTATAAAGATAATAATTATTTTTTATTTTGTTTATCTTTTTTTTAAAAAAGATAAACAAAATATTGAAATTGTTTTTGACGGGCTTTAGTTATCCTTTTTTGAATAGTTAATAAGAAAAAGTAAAAGTATCTCGATCCTTTAAAAAACCGAGCTTATTTCTAATTTCTTCTTGATAGTCTTTGTTAATTTGTATAGAAATAATTCCTTCATCCTCATTTAGTTCCTTTGTTAATGCTTTTCCTAAACAGTCAAAAGCAATAGAATGACCAACATATGCGTAATCATTTCCATCTTTCCCAACTCTATTTACTCCAATTGTGTAGCTCATATTTTCAATAGCTCTAGCTTTTAATAAAGCATCCCAAGCATTAATTCTTTTTTCTGGCCAACTCGCTACATAGATCAATAGATCATAATCTTCAACATTTCTTCCCCAAACCGGAAAACGTAAATCGTAACAAATTAGCGGACAAATTTTCCAGTCCTTATATTCTACTAATAATTTTTGCTTCCCAGCACTATACGTTTCATGCTCTTTAGCCAATGTAAACGTATGCTTTTTATCGTAGTATTGGAATTCACCCGAAGGAAACACAAAGAACAAACGATTATAAAAGGCACTATTTTCGCTTATAATGATACTTCCAATTACCGCAGAATCCTTTTTTGTAGCCACTTCTTTCATCCATTTAATAGTGGTTCCATTCATTTCTTCAGCCAACTCAGAAGCGTTCATAGAGAATCCCGTTGTAAACATTTCTGGTAAAACAATAAGGTCTACATCGTTGTTAATTTGCTCTATTTGAGATGAAAAATAAGATAAGTTTTCTTGAGGGTTTTCCCAAGATAAATCAGCTTGTAGTAAAGAAATATTTAGCGCATTCATAAATGTTAGTTCTTAATCAAAAATAACATAATTATTGTATTTTAAGGCTCAAATGTCATTCCCGAGAAATAGGGAATCTGCTAGAAAAGAAAATATGAAAACAAGCCATATTTACTATGTGTATATTTTATCTAATAAAATAAAAGGAACATTATATATAGGAATGACCAATGACCTTCACAGAAGAATTTATGAACATAAATCTAAAGCATTAAAAGGCTTTACTAGAAAATATAACATTGATAAGTTAATGTATTATGAAGAATTTAATAATGTAGAACAAGCAATATTGAGAGAGAAAAGACTTAAGAAGTGGAATAGAGAATGGAAAATAGAATTAATAGAAGAAAATAATAAAGATTGGTTAGATTTGGCTAAAGATTTTTATGATGAGTTCTAAAATCAATAGATTCCCAGTCAAGCTGGGAATGACAGTATCATATTACACATAGAATTATAATATCGTGTCATTTCCGAGAAATCGGAAATCTAATACACGTAAAGAATTATTTTAATGCAAACATTTATTCAGGAAACAATTCAAGACATTTTAAAAACCACTAAAAGTTTCGAGAATGTTACGTTTATTCTACCTTCTAATCGTGCAGGTGTTTTTGTAAAACAAGCACTAAAAGAAGAGCATATAACGGGATTTTTACCTGAAATAATAAATATTGAAGAGTTTATCCAACAAGTATCGGGAATACGAAAATTAGATAGTATTCAATTACTTTTTTATTTCTATAAAATTTACAAAGAATTAGAAGCTAACCCCGATTCATTTGATGCTTTTTCTTCTTGGGCTTTTACTGTTTTACAAGATTTTAATGAGATTGATCAGCATCTAGTGGATACTCGTGAAGTTTTTCTGTATATACGAGATGTACAACGATTAAAAAATTGGTCGGTGAAAGGAACGTTTAAAGAAACCGAACTGATTAAAAATCATTTTGCTTTTATAGAAAGATTAAATGAGTACTATGATGCACTGTACAAATTTCTGCTGGAAAACAGCATCGGATACCAAGGATGTATGTACCGCGAGGCAACGCATAAAATCACATCATATCTCGAGACAAATTCTGAAAAGAAATTCTTTTTTATTGGTTTCAATGCGTTGAATAAAGCTGAGGAGTATTTATTTAAAGAAATGTTGAATTATGGAAATACTGAAGTTTATTGGGATATTGACGAATCATTCGTTTATTCAAATCATCAAGCTGGAACATTTATCAGAAAATATAAAACACAATGGAAGTATTTTCAGCAGTGTGATTTAAAAATTATTAGCAACCATTTTTCTCAGGATAAAAACATCCAACTAATAGGAGCAGCTAAAAATGTTTCTCAAATGAAATATGTAGGAGAGCTGTTGTCAGAAAAGGATAATTATAATAAAACAGCATTGGTATTGTCTGACGAAACCCTGTTGCCAATTACATTAAACTCATTACCAGAAAAAGTTTCAGCGATTAACATTACTATGGGATATCCATTAAAAGATATTCCTTTAACTAGTTTGTTTTTATCATTGTTTCAGTTGTTTATTTCGCAAGAAAAGCTTCAAAAAAAAGAAAGCAAACAGTTTTATTATAAAGATGTTATTAAAGTTTTAAAACAACCTTTAATTCATCGTTTATTGTTGGTCGAAAATAATTCTATTTCAGATGAAATTGCAACAGTTATTCATAATAATAACCACACATTTATTTCAAAAGAATTTTTAGACTCTTTTTTAAAAAAATCAGGAGACTCAACACATGATTTAGTTGGAAGTCTTTTTACTAATAGTGATGATATAAGTACTTTTTTGAATAAAATATTATTACTTATTGATAGGTTAAAATCAAGTGTTGAAAGTTTAGAAAAAGAGTTCTTATTTCGGTATTTCACGGTTTTTACGCAACTTTATAATTTACAGCTAGAGTTTGGGTATTTTTCAGATTTAAAGACGTTATATCAGTTTTTTAAACAGTTAATTGGTTCTGAAACCATTTCTTTTCAAGGAGAACCTTTAGCAGGTTTGCAATTAATGGGAATGTTGGAAACCCGTTTGCTAGATTTCGAAACAATTATTTTAACATCGGTAAACGAAGGAGTGTTGCCTGCAAATGCAAAACAAACTTCTTTCATTCCTTTTGATGTTAAAGTGGAATTCGGATTACCAACGTATCGAGAAAAAGATGCTATTTTCTCATATCACTTTTTTAGATTGATTCAGAGAGCTAAAAATATTTACCTGATTTACAACACAGAAAATGATTCCTTTGGAGGTGGTGAAAAAAGTAGGTTTATTTCTCAGCTAGAACTACTAAAAAAAGATATTCAAACTACTTTTATTACTCCTAAAGTCGAAGCCAATATTCCCGTAGTAAAGCAAGTACAGAAAAACAAGGAGGTTATTGATAGATTGAAAGAATTAGCGACAAAAGGCATTTCTCCTTCTGCATTGACAAATTATTTATATAATCCAATTGCTTTTTATCAGAAGAAAGTATTAAAAATTAAAGAGTTTGATGAAATTGAGGAGGAAGTAGCATTTAATACTTTAGGAATTGTAGTTCATGAAACCCTACGAGAATTGTATGAGCCGTTTTTAGGAAAATTTATCAGACAGGATGATGTAAAACAAATGAAACCATTGGTTTCTACTTATGTAAGAAATCACTTTTCGATTCATTTTAAAAATGGAGATGTTTCTACAGGTAAAAACCGTTTGATTTTTGAAGTTGCAAAACGATTTGTTAGTAATTTTCTGAATCAGGAAATTGATTTACTCAAAGATGCTGCAAATCAACTTAAAATTGTCGCTGTTGAAAAAGATTATGAAGCAAGTATCAATATTGATGGAATTGATTTCCCAATAAAAATTCATGGTCAGGTTGATAGAGTTGACGAGCTTAACGGAGTTATAAGAATCATTGATTATAAAACGGGAAGTGTAAAACCTTCGGATTTAAAAGTTCCTTTTTTAGAAGAGATTTGCGATTTTAAATACAGTAAAGCAATTCAGGTTTTACTCTATGCATTTATGTATTTAGAGAGTGAAAGTATAAATGAGAATACAGAAATGCAGGCAGGAATTATTTCGTTTAAAAAACTACAATCTGGATTTATGAAACTCAATTTTGCTGAAAAAAGAGGAGAAGATTTTAATGTAACTCCAGAAAGAGTTTATGAGTTTATTGATGAGATTAAAAATTTAATCAAAGAAATATACAACCCTGAAGTTGATTTTGAGGAACCTAGTGAGCTGCCTTTTTAGTTTTTCTACCTACATAAAAACCAATGAAAAATATAATTAGAGGATAGAAATAAGTCCATGAAAACAAATTAAAATTATATAAGTTTATTGTTTCTGGAAATTGCGCATCTAATTTTTCCTGATCAGGTTTATAGTTGCTTTTTTCACTAGAATTATATTCATTAATAGTTCGAGAGCACAGCCAAGTTGTTGGTGTAGTATAAACTCCTAAAATCGATTTATTCTCTGCGTAAACCAGATACTTTTGATTTATATTGGTAAAGTTAAATCCACAACTATTACCATCTTGATATATTGTAATATATTTCTTTCTTGAGCCTTTCCATTTTTTTTCAATTTCAAAAGTCGCAGACCAGTGTGTAGTATGCTTTTGATTCGGTGCTTCAGGATATGATTCATTGAAGAGTTCTTTTACTTCAATTAATCTTCCAACAAAGATTTCATCAGCCCATTCTACAGCTTGGTTAAATGGAATTGGTTCACAACTACAAGCGAAAGTTCGTAAAGTTGAGAATAATAAAATAGTTAATAGGTGAAATTTTTTCATTGCGCATTTTTGTTTAAAAATAACAAATTAAATCTCCATCCCAACAATTTCCCAAACCTGGCTATTAGCAGAATATTCACAAATAGTTTTAAATCCAACAGCGTTATGAGCATTTACCGAACGAAGGTTTTTAGCGTCAACTTCTGTAATAATACTAGAATATTCTCCAGAAAACACAATGCTCATTTTTTGGTATAAACCTCTAAATATTCCTTTACCACGATATTCTTTATCAACACAAACTTGCCCCATGATAATAAAATTCTCATCAATATCTAACTTTTCTATTTCATTAAACATAGGAATTAAAACAGGAATAGAATCTTTAAAAACGGTTGACATTGATAAAGCGTATCCAACAACTTTATCATTGTTCTTAGCTATAGTATGTGGATGAACTTTATGCATCCTAAAAAGCGTCTCAAAATCATGTTCAACAGTAACAAAACCATGATGTTGTTTTTCGGCTTCTGTAAGATTTTTAGGCAAGTTTCTCTGCTGTAACTCTAGAATTTGATGAAGTTCAGTTTCATTAGAAGTTTGTGTGAAAATTAGCATAAGGTGTAGCGATAAGTTGAACAGGTTTTTTGCAAACGTTTTCGTTATAAAAATAAGAAATATGCTTTTTTAATCGCGTTTTTTCTAATTTAGAATAATTATTTTTGCTACAAATCAAAAAAAGCAAACTTCTTAAAAACCGAAGCAATGAAAACAATCAACGATTTTAATTTTGAAAATAAAAAAGCATTAATCCGTGTAGATTTTAATGTGCCGTTAAATGATGAATTTCAAGTTACTGATGATACTAGAATTCAATCAGCAAAACCAACCATTATTAAAATATTAGAAGATGGAGGAAGCTGTGTCTTAATGTCGCATTTAGGTCGTCCAAAAGGAGTTGATGAAAAATTTTCATTACAGCACATAGTTGATAAAGTTAGTGAAGTAATTGGAGTACAAGTAAAGTTTGTAAACGATTGTATTGGTTCTGAAGTTGAAAAAGCTGTTGGGGAATTAAAGAGTGGAGAGATTTTATTGCTCGAAAATTTACGTTTTCACGACGAGGAAAAAGCAGGTGATGTTGCTTTTGCAGAACAACTTTCTAAATTAGGAGATGTCTATGTTAATGATGCCTTTGGAACTGCTCATAGAGCTCATGCATCAACAGCAGTAATTGCACAGTTCTTTCCAGAAGATAAATGTTTTGGTTCTTTATTAGCTAAAGAAATTGAAAGTATTGATAAAGTATTAAACAATTCTGAAAAGCCAGTAACAGCAGTTTTAGGAGGAGCTAAAGTTTCTTCAAAAATCACTATTATCGAGAATATAATTGATAAAGTTGATAATATTATTGTGGGTGGAGGAATGACGTTTACTTTTATCAAGGCAATGGGTGGAAGTATTGGAAACTCTTTAGTAGAAGATGATAAATTAGAATTAGCATTACATATTTTGCAATTAGCTAAAGGAAAAGGAGTTCAAATTTATTTACCTGTTGATGCTGTAATTGCTGATAATTTTTCAAACGATGCAAATACGCAAATAGTAAACACGAACGAAATTCCTGATGGATGGATGGGATTAGATGTTGGTCCTAAGACGAATGAACTGTTTGAAAGTGTAATAAACAAATCGAGAACCATTTTATGGAACGGACCTTTAGGTGTTTTTGAAATGGAAAGCTTTGCGAAAGGAACAATTGAACTAGGAAATGCAATTGATGCAGCAACTAAAAACGGAGCATTCTCTCTAGTAGGAGGAGGAGATTCTGTAGCAGCTGTTAAACAATTCGGATTTGCAGAAAAAGTAAGCTATGTATCAACAGGTGGTGGAGCTATGTTAGAAAGCTTAGAAGGAAAAACCTTACCTGGAATTGATGCTATTTTGAATTAATGAGTAAATTAGAAAATGTGTCAATTAGCTAATTTTCTAATTACCGAATGTCAACCTGAATTTATTTCAGGTTCTCATCATAAATAAGTGTTTACTAATACGATGAGATTCCGAAATATCCCGAAGCTTCGAGACGGAATAACAGTTGATTTTTTTGTTAAAAAACCTAATCAAAATAAAATAATTGTTTTGAAAAAAATAATAGTTTGTATTCTTTTAATAAGTTTCTCCAGTTGTTCTAATATGGAGCAAGAAATTAACATAAAAGGTGATTGGAGTTTTTTAAGAAAGGATAATGTTTCTGAAAGTGATCAGGAATGGCAATATGAAGAATGGTATATAACAAATAAACGAATTTATAGATTTTCATATGACTTAGGTGAACGGACTTCTGTTTATTATAAAATAGAAGATGGTAATTTATATGTTAAAGCTTCGAAAAAGGATTCCTATTCAATGGAAGATTTACAAGGTCAAATTATTAAGATACAAGAAGATAGGTTTTTATTAATGAATCCATATTCTAAAGAGTTCAATCGAATAGAGGATGATGACTATAAGCTATCTGATTTTCTGTTCAATAAGGGAAATTCAAATGAACGATTAAAAATAGATCGTACTTATACTCAACGTTTTTTTAATCGTTTTAATTCAATAATTAAAATAAAGAAATGAAATACACAACGTTACCAAATACTGATGTAAAAGTTTCTAAAATTTGTTTAGGAACTATGACATGGGGAAATCAAAATACAGAAGCAGAAGGTTTCGAACAAATGGATTACGCTTTAGAACAAGGTGTAAACTTTTTTGATACAGCAGAATTATATGCTGTTCCTGCAACACCAGAAACGTATGGTGCAACAGAAAAAATTATTGGAAACTGGTTTAAGAAAACCGGAAATAGAGATAAAGTAGTTTTAGCTTCTAAAATTGCTGGAGGTGGGGCATATACTGCTCATATCCGATCAGGAGGATTAACAGGTCAAAATATTATTGAAGCTGTTGAAGGAAGTTTAAAACGTTTACAATCGGATTATATCGATTTATATCAATTACACTGGCCAAACAGAGGTGTAAATTGTTTCGGAGTAAGAGATTATCCGTATAAAACGTCAACAAAAGAAGCAGAAGATCATATTGAGATTTTAGAAACACTTCAGGAATTAATTAAACAAGGAAAGATAAAACACGTTGGATTATCAAATGAAACTCCTTGGGGAACGATGAAGTATTTGCAAGCTGCTGAACAAAAAGGATTACCAAGAATGGCGACAATCCAAAATTCATATTCTTTAATTCACCGTGGTTATGAATATGGAATGTCAGAAGTTTCAATGCGTGAAAATATTGGGTTATTAGCATACTCTCCATTAGCACAAGGAGTACTTTCTGGAAAGTATTTAGATGGAGGTCAACCAAAAGGAGCAAGAGGAACATTATTCCCTCGTTTTATTGCTCGTTATATGGGCGACGGATCTCAAGAAGCAGTAAGAGCGTATTTAGCAATTGCAGAGAAACACGGATTGACATTATCTGAATTATCATTAGCATATATCAATCAATTACCATTTGTAACAAGTAACATTATTGGTGCTACAAAAATGGATCAATTAAAGGAGAATATCGGTTCTATTAACATTGATTTATCGGAAGAGATTTTAGAAGAAATCGAAGCTGTGCATGCGACGAGACCAAATCCTGCTCCGTAGAAAATGAGTTTATTTAAAAGATTGTTACCGAAAAAGGATAAAGAACAACCAATAACATCAATAAAAGATTTTTGGGATTGGTTTGTAGTTCATGAAAAAAAGTTTTATGAGGTAGTTTTAAGTGGAGATTCGGATAGATTTAATAAAGAATTTTTTGATCTCATTGGTTCCAAATTAGACCAGATTAAAGAAGGGATTTTTTATTTGTCAGGAATGCTAGATGATAATACTGCTGATTTGATTCTTACAGCAGATGGAGATCTACGGAATTTCTATTTGGTTGAGGAAATGATAGAAGAAAGTCCTAATCTGCCAAATTGGAATTTTCAGGCTTTTAAACCCAGTTTTGATTTTGATGATGCTGGAATGGAAATGTCCAATTACAAATTCAATAAGAATAACATATCTTTTTATCCTGATATTGATGAAAATTACCCTGATGAAATTGCTATCAATATTATCCATGACGATTTTTCGGAAGAAAACGAATCTGATATAATTAACGGTTGTTATATTTTCCTTGATAATTTTCTAGGAGAGTTGAAATTTACAACTTTGATTGATGAAGTTTCATTTAAAGGAAGAAACGAAATATCTCAAGAGTTGATCCCTATTGATAAACTTGACAGTTTTTTAACTTGGAGAGAAAAAGAGTTCGTAGAAAAATATGAAGGTTTAAGAAGAGATACTGAAAACGATAGTTATGGAAGTTTTGAGAGGACGTTAAAAAGCGGAAATACTTTTATGGCAGTCATGAATACAGATTTGCTAAACTGGGATGCTAAAGCCTCTCATCCTTGGATATTACATTTGAAAATTCCTTACGATGGTGAGTCGAATAATGGTTTACCAAATGAAAAAACCTATAATTTACTCAATGATTTTGAAGAAGAATTAATGCAAATATTAAAAGATGAAGAAGGGTATTTAAATATAGGTAGAGAAACAGGAGATCATCTTCGAGAAGTTTATTTTGCCTGTAAAGATTATAAAAAACCATGTAAAACTATTGATAATGTGGTTAAATCTTATAAAGGGAAACTCGAAATAGACTATGACATGTATAAGGATAAATACTGGAAGTATTTCAATAATTTTATTCAATAATTGAGTATAAAAAACAAAATATTCGCATCATATATGGTAGTATTTATAACTATCATGATGATGCTTTTTTATTCTTATTTATTTCCTTCATCGGTACAGAAAGAAATTGCATGGTGCGGTGTTGTCGACACAATAGATGAAATTAGTAAAGATAAAAGAGAAGGAAGGAAGCTTTTTAATGCAAATTGTGCTTCTTGTCATAGATTGGACAAACATTCTGCTGGACCTGCGTTGAGAAATATAAATTTAGATTCTCTTTCTTTACAGAAGTATTTGAATTCTGAGCAACATAGTCAGAGGTTTCCGCAGTTTACGACAGAACAGCTAAATGAAATTTTAAAATATACTAAGGACTAAAAAGAAGTTGATTGAAAAATATTTACAACGCCATTCTGAATTCATTTCAGAATCTTAGTATAAGAATTTCAATCATAATGAGAAACTGAAACAAGTTCAGTTTGACGAAAATTAGACTTTTCAGACAACCGCTTATTAGTTTATTGTTTCTCCAAAAGTTCAATGGTTTGATCAACCCAACTTTTTGAGTTATTTAAATAATTATTTGGAGCAATTCCTATCACTTCATATGCACGTTGTTTTTTATATCTACTTGATGTGCAGGTTAAAGTAAAATTATAACATGGTGTGTATACTGTTCCAACTTCTCCATATCCAACATATCCTCCAGAATTTTCACCAACTAAAATTGTTTTTGAGCTTTGTTGCCCTCTGAATAATAACGTTTCACACGAACTGGCACAATTTTTATTATACAAAATAGCTACCTTTTGTAGAGCGTTCGATTTGTAATTTCTACTCATTTTTCCGCCTTTTGAAACAGACATAAAAGAATTTAATCGTGCTTTTTTCATTTTCTTTAATCGTTTTGCAAACCACTTCACACGATCTTCACTAAAGTTAATAGTATCTTCTTTCGCATCTTTATACCATCCTTCCCAAATTTTTATATTGTCTTTAGTAATGTATAAATCAACTTTATCAGTTTTAATTTTATTGGTGTAAATAAACTCCAATAACGGATTTACATTAGCATCATTTCCCCCACCATTATTACGAACATCAATTATCAAATAAGGCTTTGTTCTGATTGTATTGAACGTTGCATCATATAGTGAATCAATCTTAGCACTCCTTCTTCCGGAAAATGTTGGTATTCTTAAATAAGCAATACTATCATTTATCGTTTTAAAATCAAATTCATAAGAAACATCTGTAGCATGATTGACTTGTTTTTCAAGTGAGGTTTTAAACCAGAAATCACCTAAAACACCTTCTTTTAAAGAGAATCTGCTGTTATATCGTACAGCATGATTTTTTAAATAAGAAATAGCCAGAAATTCATTTTGAACATCGGTCTTTTTAAGCTCAAATTTTACTTGTCCCGCTTTCCAAAGTTTGGTTTTAGATTCCAGAATAACACCTACATAATCTCTTAGAGCCGTTTTATTAGGAATAACGGCAATTTTGTAAGCTCCTTTTATTTCATAAATACCTCGAATATCGTCTAATGGATATTGGTTTTGATCAATTTGTTCAGAAGGAATTATTTCTCTTGAAGTAAACGTTTTTGATGCTAAAAATTGTTGTACTTGCTCTTCATTTGAATCATCAATGTTTTCACTTCTCATGTAAATAGAAGAATGATTATCTCTAAAAAACTCAACGAATTGCAGCGTTAATTTATAGCAGTCGCTTTTCGTTTCAGCTTTTTCCGCTTCGGCTTTTAAACTAGCTTTTAATGAAGCATATGTATCTTTTGTTTTGGAATTTACATTGTCTTTATATCCAGGAAGATTGTTTTCATAGTAAGTAATTACAAAATCTAAATCTTTGGAACATTTACATGTTTCTTGTGAAAAAGAATAATTGCTAATGAACATTAGTAAAAGGATAATTATATTCTTCATTGTTAGTTTTTCAATTATTTTTTAAAAAGACAATTACAATTTACGAATGTTACACCTAACAAAAAACCTGAAGAAGTGATCTTCAGGTTTTCATATATTATTTTATTCTTTAAACACATCCAAATGAGATTCCCGCCTACGCGGGAATGACAAGGATGGTATTTTTCGTTTTGTTATTTAAGCAAATCGCTAGAGGATTCCAGTCTATGTGGGAATGACAAGTATGAATAATTTTGGTCTTTTCTCTCTAGTCTCTGCTCTTTCCTCTTTTGACTTTAATCTTTAGACTAACAATATTAGTAACCTACTTTTGCACGAACACGTTGTAAAACGTCTTGAGCTACTTTTCTAGCTTTTTCTGCTCCAATAGCTAAAGCTTCGTCAATCTCATTTTTATTTTCCATGTAGTGATTATACTTCGTTCTAACATCAGCAAACTTATCAATGATTAACTCATATAAAGCTTGCTTTGCATGTCCATAACCATAGTTTCCTCCTTCATAATTCGCTCGCATTTCAGCAATTTGCTCTTCAGAACCTAATAACTTATATAATGCAAATACATTATCAGTATCTGGGTTTTTTGGTTCCTCTAACGGAGTACTATCCGTTTGAATTTTCATGATTTGCTTACGTAACTTTTTGTCTGGTAAAAAGATGTTAATTACGTTATCACGAGATTTACTCATTTTTTCTCCATCAACTCCAGGAACTAATTGTGTGTGTTCTTGAATTTTTGCTTGAGGCGGAACTAAAGTTTCCCCTACAACATTATTTAGTCTTTCAGCAACATCTCTAGTCATTTCTAAATGCTGTAATTGATCTTTTCCAACAGGAACAATTTCTGCATCGTATAATAAAATATCAGCAGCCATTAACATTGGATATGTAAATAAACCAGCATTTACATCTTCTAAACGATCTGCTTTGTCTTTAAAACTATGCGCAAGTTTTAATCTGTTATATGGAAAAAAACAATTCAAATACCATGTCAATTCAGTAACTTCAGGAATATCACTCTGACGATAGAAAACAGTTTTATTCACATCAATACCACAAGCTAACCAAGTAGCAGCTGTACTGTATGTATTTTCACGTAATTGATTTCCGTCTTTAATTTGAGTTAAAGAGTGCATGTCTGCAATAAATAAAAACGATTCGTTTTCTGGCTCATTTGCCATTTCTATAGCAGGTAAAATAGCACCTAATAAATTTCCTAAGTGTGGAGTTCCTGTACTTTGTACACCAGTTAAGATCCTAGACATTTTATTTTCTTTATAAGTTGTTCCAAAAATGTATTTGAAACATGTTGATTTTTTGCGAAAACAAAAGTAAGGTTTAAATCTATCAAACAAAAGAAATTACTACATTAGCGTATATGAAGTACATAAAAATTCCTTTCTTATTTCTATGGCGTGCGTGGTTTTATGTAATTATGTTTTTGGGGATTCTGGTAATGTCTCCTGTCTTAATTGCGCTATCTTCAAGTGAAAAGTTATATCCATATTTTTGGAGAGTCGTTCGTTTTTTCTCCTACTTTTTATTGTATGCCATGGGCTGTAGAATTTCAATTGAAAAAGAAGAGGAAATAGATAGAGATAAGAGTTATGTGTTTTGTGCAAATCATACGTCATTTTTTGACATTTGGTTGATGGCTATAATGAGTAAAAACCCAATTGTTTTTGTAGGAAAAAAGGAACTTGTAAAAATACCTGTTTTCGGTTTTTTCTATAAAAGAGTGGTGATTATGGTGGATAGAGGAAGTGCGAATAGCAGAAGAAAAGTATATGGTTTGGCTAAAAAGAGATTAAAAAACGGAACTAGTGTTGCTATTTATCCGGAAGGTTTGGTACCAGACGAAGAAGTAGTGTTAGCGCCATTTAAAAACGGAGCATTTAGTTTGGCTATTGAACATCAAATTCCCATTGTTCCTCAAGTTTATTTTGATTGTAAAAGTTCTTTCTCTTGGAATATTTATAAAGGCGGTCCTAAAAAACTAAGAGCGAAGCAATGCAAGTTTATTCCTACAGAAGGTTTATCTTTAGAAGACAGAATACAGCTTAAAAACAAAACATTTGATTTAATTTATAATGAGTTGATCAATGATAAAAAGTATATGAAATATACTTTGGCGGCAAAAAAGAATAATGATGAACGAGTTCAATAACGATTATAGTCAGAAGGAAGAATTTTTGAATATTCTTACACATGGTTTTGGCTTTTTTGCTAGTGTTATTGCATTTCTTTTTCTTTTCCTAAAAGCTATGACTTACGATTCTTTTTGGGAAAGTGCTAGCTTCATTATTTTCGGATTAAGTATGTTAATTTTATATGCGGCTTCAACTTTATATCATAATGCAAAAAACTTTGAAAAAAGAGCAAAATTAAAAGTGTTTGATCATGCCGCGATTTTTGTTTTAATAGCGGGAAGTTACACTCCGTTTTGTATTGTGGCCTTACAATCAGAGTTGGGATGGAATATGTTTTTATTAGTTTGGGTAATTGCTTTGGTTGGAATTATTTTTAAACTATTTTTTACAGGCAAACTAAAGCATGTCTCTACCGTAATGTATGTAATAATGGGATGGTTGGTTGTGTTTTTTATTTCCCCACTTATGGATAGTTTATCAGAATTAGGAGCGAATTACTTGATTGCTGGAGGAGTGTTTTACACGATTGGAGCAATTCTCTATTCTGTTAAAAGAATTCCATATAACCATGCAATATTTCATGTGTTTGTTTTGCTTGGTAGTTTTAGCCATTTCTGGGCGATTTATAATTTGTAATGACTACTTATTAATCACCACTCTGTAAAAGGTTTCTTGCTTAAATTTGAGTTATAGTATTCTTCTTTTCCAGTTACTTCTTTTCCTAACCATGTTGGAGCAATATAGTCCTCATTTTCTGAAGAAAGTTCCACTTCGGCAATAACTAATCCGAGATTTTCACAAAGAAAGTCATCTACTTCAAAAATATGATTTCCACTTTTTACGAGATACCGATATTTTTCAATTATTCCTTTTTCACATAAATTCATTAAATCATTTGCTTCAACTTTGGTAATTTCCTTTTCCCATTCAAAACGAGAAGTACCTGATGCATTAGATTTCCCTTTTACAGTTAAAAATCCCTTTTCATCTTTTATGCGAACACGCACAACACGTTCTTTATCAGAGTTTAAAAATCCTTGTTTAATGTAGTTTCGTTGATAAGCTTCTTTCTTAAAACTTTCATCATTTACTAGAAATTTACGTTCTATTTCAATGCTCATATCACTCGCTTTCAAATTTGTACGAATGTATCGCTTTTGTCGTTATTATTAAATATCTTTGACCAGATTATGAAGAAAATCATCACTTTTTTACTAGTTGTGTGCTCAGTTTTTTCCCACTCTCAGGTTGATTTTAGCAACCAATGGGAAGATTTTTTTTCATACAATAACATAAAAGATTTTACCATCTCTGGTGATATTTTATATGCTTTAGCTGATAATGCTGTTTTTACCTATGATATTCAAACACAAGAGATAGAAAAGTTATCTTCTGTAAATGGATTGTCTGGAGAAACAACTTCTGCTATTTTTTACAATGAAACTTATGAGAGATTAGTAATTGGATATGATAACGGACTAATCGAGGTTGTTGATAGAGATGGAACAGTAACTGTGTCACCAGATATTGTCAATTTCAATCAATCGGGATTAAAACAAATTAATGCGATTTACCAGTTTAATGATCAGTTGTTACTCGCAACTTCTTTTGCTGTTATTGTGTACAACATTGAACGTTTAGAATTCGGAGATACGTATTTTATCGGTCCTGCTTCTAGCAGTGTAAATGTTAATGATATTGTAGTTGCTAATAATGAAATTTTTGCAGCTACTGATTCAGGAATTTTCGTGGCTAATACCAATGGAGGTAGCTTGTTAGATTCTAATAACTGGGAACAACGGTTCTCTGGGAGTTTTAAGCATATTGTTGAATTTTCAGGAAATGTATATTCAGCTACAGATAGAGATTTAGTTCGATTAAATGGAACGACTCAACAGAATATCTTTAGTTATTCTGAAGATATTTCAGATGTTAAAAGTGAAGAAAACTCTTTAATAATTTCTTTAGCAACTAGAGCAAATACATATAATCAAACATTATCATTGTCTGGAAGTAACACGTCAACTGCAACATTTGATTTTACATTGAATTCAGCGGGAAGTAATTCAGGAATAGCATATTTAGCTACTCAAGAGTTCGGAATTTTATTTGCTCCGATAGCATCACAAAGTTATGTAGAGGTTCACCCACAAGGACCTTTATCAAATCAAGTGTTTTCGATTGATGCCAATAATAATGGTTTATGGGTTGTTTATGGTGGATATGACTCCACATTTACACCGTCTCAAATTCGACAAGGCTATTCACATTTTAATGGAGCTGATTGGGTAAATGTTCCTTTCAACCCTGGTGATCCATTCGGAGATTTGGTGCATATTACTATCGATAAAAATAGCGATAATAGAGTTTTTATAAGTTCGTTTGGAGATACTAATGCAATAAACACAAAGCTTACGGGAGGTTTGTATGAATTAATTGACGATCAAATTGTTCGATTTTATAATCACTTAAACAGTCCGTTAGAGGATATTGTTCCTGCTGATCCTAACAGAGTTACTATTCGTGTTGCTGGAACCGCGTTAGATAGAGAAGGTAACTTATGGGTAACTAATTTGATTTCAAATAGTAGATTGAAAAAGTTATCTCCTTCTGGTACTTGGACAACTTTTGATATTAACGAATTGTATTTAGACAATAAACCTGGAATGGGTGAAGTTACAATTGATAATGCCAATACAGTTTGGATTACCACACGTAGAAATGGTGTTTTCGCTTATAATGAAAATGGCAATAGAAAAAGAGCTTTAACTACAGAAGCAACGAAAGGAAATTTGCCAAATGCTTTTACAAGAACTGTCGCTATTGATAAAAATAATCGACTGTGGATTGGAACTTTATCTGGTTTGGTTGTGTTTAGTAATACATCGGGAATTTTTGATGCGAATGTTTACGATGCAGAACCAATTATTATTTTAGATGAAGGTATTCCTAAGAAGTTATTAGGAGATCAAACCATTAATTCTATTAAAGTAGATGGAGCGAATAATAAGTGGTTTGGAACCGATAATGCTGGTGTGCTTTATACTAATCCGAGTGGTCAAAATACCTTAGCTAATTTTAATAAAGATAATTCTCCTTTACCATCTAATAAAATTGTTAAAATTGCGGTTGATGAGTTTTCTGGAAAAGTGTATTTCGCTACTGATAAAGGAATTGTTGTTTATAATAGTAATGTTGCACCTTTTGGCAATGAGCTAGGTGAAGTATATGGATATCCGAACCCAGCTTTAAGCAACCATAATACCATTACTATTGCTGGTAGAAATGGGTCAAACATTCCTAAAGGAACGAACGTTAAAATTTTAGACATCGCAGGTAATTTAGTTTATGAAACTAATGTCGTTGAAGGTCAACAAGTACAAGGAGGAAAAGTGGTTTGGAACAAACGTAATTTGGCTGGTCAAAAAGTAGCATCGGGTGTTTATGTAGTTTTACTTGTTACAGATGATGGTGCCGAAACCTCAACAACAAAAATTGCCATAGTTAATTAATGGGATTAGTTTCTACGAAAGCTATTGTTTTTAGCACCATAAAATATGGTGATACAAGTTTAATTGTTAAGTGCTTTACCTTAGAAGAAGGAATTAAAACATATTTAATAAAAGGAGTTTTAAAATCTAAAAAAGGGAAGTTAAAAACCGCATATTTTCAGCCGCTAACACAGTTAAATCTCACAGCTAGCCACAATAACAAAGGAAATCTAAATTCTCTTAGAGAAGCCAGCGTTAACGTTCCCTATGAAACCATTCCATTAGAAATTAAAAAGCAGACGATAGTTTTGTTTCTATCGGAGATTCTATCAACTATTATTCAAGAAGAAGAAAAGAATGAGGCCTTATATAGTTATATTGAAACGGCTTTGATATGGTTAGACACACATGATTCAATTGCTAATTTTCATTTACTTTTTTTACTAAATTTATCTAGGTATTTAGGGTTTTATCCAGACACTTCAAATATTGATATGAATGCTTTTAGTTTAACGGAAGGATTATTTACAAACCAGAGCTACGAAAAATTAACACTTACGGGTGCAGATTTAACACTCTTCAAAAAGCTATTAGGCATAAATTTTGATGCAATAAACTCAGTTTCTTTTAACAAAAATGAAAGACAAACGATACTAAGGATTATTATTCAATATTTTGAATTACATTTGCAGGGTTTTAAAAAACCTAAATCATTAGACGTTTTAGAAACAGTGTTTAGTTAACTCATGAGGTGGATTTTTTTACTTTTTTTATTCATATCTTCTACTATTTTTTCTCAACAAATTACAGTTTTCGATGGTGAAACTGGAAAAATTATTGAGGCAGTAGCGTTATATAATAATGATAAATCTATTTCAGCTGTTACCAATGAAAATGGTCAAGTAGATATCTCTGAATTTCCAAATGGAATTATTTATTTCTCTCATGTTTCTTACGCACAATATGCTATTAATAAATCAATCATTCTCTTAAATAATAACGTTGTTTATCTTTCCAAAGAGTCTGAACAGCTAGATGAGGTTGTAGTTTCGGTTTTTAAAAGTAAGGCCAAAGCAAATAGAATAGCGGAGCAAATAGAAGTTTTAAATACTAAGGAAATTCAAAAACTTTCGCCGCAAACTTCGGCAGATTTACTCGAGATTATTCCTGGGATTAGAGTACAACGTTCTCAGTTAGGAGGTGGTAGTCCAGTATTACGAGGAATGGAAAGTAATCGTGTTTTATTAGTAGTTGATGGAGTTCGAATGAACAATGCAATTTACCGAAAAGGACATTTACAAAATTCGATTACTGTAGCTCCAAATATGTTAGATAAAACAGAAGTAGTTTTTGGTCCGTCATCAGTAATTTATGGTTCTGATGCTTTAGGAGGTGCTATTCATTACTACACGAAAACCCCGAAGTTATCCAAAGAAAAGGAAATCAAAGGAGGTTTTTTCTCACGTTATTCAACGGTTAATAATGAAAGAACTAATCAAGCTTCAATTGAATTACGTTTTCCGAAGTGGGCTAGTTTTACAAGTATATCACACAGTGAGTTTGGTGATTTGAAAATGGGAGAAAATCGTTCTCATGGATTTGAAAACTGGGGAAAAGTATTTTACTTTTCTGAAAATTTAAACGGAAATTACAATCCGAATCCAACGCTAAATACTGACTTAGCAGTTCAGAAAAATACAGGGTACAATCAAACTGACGTTTTACAGAAGTTTTATGTTCCTCTTTCTCGAAATACAGATTTAAAAGTAAATATTCAATATTCAACTTCCTCTGATATTCCTAGGTTTGATAGAATTACAGAAGTTACGGATGTTAATGATCCTTCATCATTGAAGTTTGCCGAATGGTATTATGGGCCCCAAGATCGACTATTGATTTCTCCTCAATTAACTGTTAATCCTAAGAAGAAATGGTTAAATGAAGGTACATTTACCTTGGCATATCAAAATGTTAAAGAAAGTAGAATTCAGCGTCGTTTTGGAAGTTTAGAAAGAAGTTATAGAGAGGAAGAAGTGGATATTTTTAGCTTAAACGGAGACTTTTCGGTTGCTTTAGCCAAAAATAGAAACTTAGGATACGGATTTGAATTTGCATATAATGATGTAAGTTCTAATTCTTTCGGAAAAGAGTTGAATGTAGTGAATAATCAAATTGTCGGATTTGGTAATGATTTTGCCGTACAATCGAGATATCCAGATGGAGGAAGTAGCTATTTGAGTTCGGCTTTATATGCAAATTACCGACAAGATATTTCTAAAAAATCAACCTTAAATTTTGGCGCCAGATTAACCAACACACAGTTGAAAGCAAAATGGATTGATAATACGTTTATAACCTTACCCGATTCTGATATTAGTTTATCAAATACAGCACTCACAGCAACGGTTGGTTATGTCTACAAACCTGCTAAAAACTGGCAATTTAATGCGGTGCTTTCTTCGGGATTTAGATCTCCGAATATTGATGATGTTGGGAAAATTAGGGAAAAGAGTAACCGTTTAACAATTCCGAATGTAGATTTAAAACCGGAGCATGCCTACAATGCTGAAATTGGTGTAGAAAAATATTTTAACAATAGAAAGTTTAGAATCGGTGCAAATGTATATTACATGTTACTAGATAATTATATATATAGAGATGCAATCGATAATCCTGAATTTTCATTAGATTATGACGGTGAAACTTTTACTACAGCAGATCAGCAAATTCTAGCGAATGTCAACAGAGGAAATGCTTACGTAACTGGATTTACGGTGAATTATCAGGGTAAACTACTTAAAAACTGGACCACAAGTGGCTCCATAACTTATACCAAAGGAGAAACATTCGATACCAACGAGCCAATGTCTTCAATTCCTCCGCTGTTTGGAAATTTTGAAGTGAATTATATGAATAACAGAATAGAGGCTGGTGCGAATTTTAGATTCAATGCTACTAAGAATATTAGAGATTTTAATATTGATGAAGGTATTGATAACCATGATTTAACTCCTATTATAGATCCAAATGCCACTGAAGATATTAATAAGTTTTATGGTTCGCCGAGTTGGGCAACCGTTGGAGTTCATACAGCCTACAAAATAAATTCAAATTTTAAATTACAAGGTAGGTTGTCGAATATTTTCGATAAGCATTATCGTGAATTTGCTTCTGGTTTGTCAGCTCCAGGAAGAAACTTATCCTTAAGTGTAATTGCCAATTTTTAGCTTTATGATTAATCTATTCAAATTAGTTAGTTTATTAGAAGGAGTTTCTTATATCTTACTTTTATTTATTGCTACACCAATTAAATATGTATACGATAATCCAACGTATGTAAAATGGCTCGGAATGCCACACGGATTATTATTCGTAGCATATATAATACTAGCATATTTCTTATGGGAACCACAAAAATGGAGTACTAAAGAGTTCTCAATTGTATGCTTATTATCATTACTTCCTTTTGGAACTTTCTATGTTGGGAGGTATTTAAAAGGATAGGGTTTAGTAGGATTAAAATAGTAACAATCTATTTTAAAAATTAACTAATTCATGAACTAGTTTATTTACACAGCTTTTTATTGACTGATACTATTGAAAATATTCTTTACAATGAATATACTTGAAAAGTATAACATAAAAATTAATAACAAATCAATCAGTTCAAGAGACCTAAACAAACAAATTCTGGTCCATTTTTTAGGATTTTGGAATAATATAAAAGATATAGAGGAAGATTTATTGCCCGAACTCATGTTAGTAATTGATGGAGTTTTGGAATTTAATGATATTGGTGCTGATGTTGTAGGTGTTGCTTATGTTGAAAAACAAAAAACTAGGTTAATAGGAAGTGATTTAGGACATCCAGATTTTACAATTTACACTGATGATTTTCATCAGATAATTTTAGAGTGGCTTTCAGTTTTGAAAAAATAATATTGTTAGAATTTGAATTAGTTTATATAATAATTAGTTTAAAAGGCAAACTCAAATTATTTCTCATAACAATTAATTGAATAAAAGAAAGCCCATCAGCAAGTGTAATGATGGGCTTTTTATTTTAAAAGATGCATTGTTAAAGTTACAATGGTAAATTAATTTAAAATTAATCAAACAAACTAATACCAAACAGTAACCTGTTTTCCTTTTGTCCGTTAAAGTTAGATTGTACAAAGTCTAAACGTAAGAAGCGCCATTTTCCCCATCCGATATTATCTAAACCAATAGAGTATTCTGTATATGGTTTTCTACCACCAGAAAAATAGGCTTTTGCTCCTACAACAGTATGGAAGTTCAATTTATTTAATAAAGGAATTTTATTTAAGATAAAACCTTCAAAATTATGTTGTGTGTGCAATTCAGCATAACGATCGTTTGTGCTAAATTGGTAGTACGGCATTATAGAAAAACTACTCAATCTATTAGACGGAGCAAGATCAATTTCGTTAGCTAAAGGATGGTAAAAATCCATAAATGGAATGTTCTTCTGATCTAAAAATAAGCCAGCTCTAGCGTTATAATCAAATGTACCGATGTTTCCTAAAGAGACGTTTTGTTGTAATCTTGAGAAAAACATATCAGAATTAAATTCAGAATTATCTGCTCCAAATGTTTTTCTATATCCTAAGGTTAAAGTTGGAAACTTAGAATTGGTAACAGTAAACCTTGAATTCGGATAACTAATATATTTACTTCCAAAGTTAAAACTTGCAGCCAACTGAGTTTTAAAAATACTGTGCTCTGTAAATGCAGGTAAAGTACTTGTAGGATCAATCGGATTATTAGTTTGATAGGTCTTTCTTCTACTAAAGAATGAATAATCAGTAGTATTCGTTAACGGTTTTCTGTCTTCATAACCCAAAGAGGTAGAAACATTAATACCTGGAGTTACTTCCTTTGAGAAATTTACTTGAGCAAAGGTTTTTTCATAGAATTTAGCATAGTTCGATTTATCAATTAACGAGTACAATGTGTTGTAAAAAGTACTAATCGGATTTCGTTCATCAAATTGCACAACATCGATACCTCCAGAGATAAATAATCTTGGTCTATCAATATTATTCCATCGTTTAAAGAAGCTAAATGTAGGTCGTAATCTTTTGTCCGAAAATCCATAATTTAAACCAGCACTTACACTCCAACGCTTTCCTTCATCGTTTACTCTTTTCGAAAAACTAACCCGTGTATCTAAGTTAAATCCTTGTACAGTATTAAATTGCGTATTTGTTAGTAATCCATCATAATCAAAAGACCATTTTTCATAACTATTTCTATAAGTATACCCTAAAATAGGTGATAGTAATGTAAATTTATTTGACTTTTGGTCAATTGAGTCTAAATACTTTTTTGATTTTCTAACAACTTTAATACTATCTTTTATGATGTAATCTTTTTTCTCTTCAATAGTTAACGGAACACTCCTTAAATCATTCCAATAAGCAGAATCTTTTTTAGTAGCGTTTTCTTCAAATGATAATATTTCTTTCCCGAATGTATTTTCAGTAAAGGTCGGTTTAAAATTGTAGTTTGAATAAGAAGCAGAAAATCTACCATCTAGGTTGAATCCAAAAAGACCAACTTTAAAATCAATAGTTTGTAAAATTAGCGCCCAAATTCCTGAGTTAGGTTCATAATTGTAGTTCTGTTTTATGTGTAGTACGTCAATCGCTGGATTATTAATTTGCTCACCGGTAATGGTTAAGTCTGCTCCATAAATCGCCCAATCATCTTCTACAACATAAATAAATCCACCAAAAACACGATCGTTTTCTCTTCTTGGAATAATCTTTATTTTACTGATTAGTTTTCCGTTTTTATCATAAAAGGTTCCTTCTAACTTAAATTTATAATAGCTGAATGTATAGTTTGAAATTGGCGAAAATATATTAGCATCAGCAACGGGAACTAAGTTTTTGTATAGATTAAAGTTTACATCAGCAGCTCTGTTGAAAGAAATTCCATTGTCTTGTCCACTTACTTTTGAAGCTACAATAACTTCTTTAAAGTTTTTAGGACGTTTTTGATACCAAATTTTAGAAACGGTTTCAGATAAATAAATAATTCCGCTTCTGGTTGAATCTAATCCACCACCTAAGTCACCAACTTCCTGTCCTAAAATTCTTTTCGGAGCATTTTTTATTTTAAACAATCCTCTTGAGTAGAAGTCAGAAGTGTATTTTCCAGATTTGTTGGTGTTTTTCTCTTTGTTGGCAATCACTTTACGAATAATTCCGTTGGCAGGATTTTCATTAGAGTTAACAGTAACTTCATTTAATTGAACTTCCTCTTCGATAAGTTGTACATTCAATTCAAATGGTAAGTTTTCGATTAAAACTTCTTTTTTTAGAGTTTTAAAACCTAAAAATTGAAATACAACAGTTTGCTTTCCTGTTTTTCTTGTTTCCAGAATATATTCGCCGTTATCGTTTGTTGTAGTTCCGCTTAATGTGTTTTGTAAGTATACGCTTACAAACGGAAGAGGTTGGTTTTTTTTGTCAACCACTTTTCCTCTAATTTGAGCAAAAGAAGATGAAATTATTGTAAAGCAAAGTAGTGTAATTATGTTTTTCATGAGCTGATATTTGGTTGTTAAAAGATAATTAACAACTTGAAGACGAGTGAGAAAATAAAATATTACGCCTGGTTATTAATTTATTTTGGAAGCAAACATAAATGAATTACAATTTACTTTCTATTTAAAAAATGTTAAAGAATAAATTGACTATTCGTCTTTTTTCTTTTTCTTCTTTTTTCCAAATAAACCACCTAATGCATCTTTTACTTTATCAACTGTATTCTCTTTTTTATCATCTCCAGTAGCTGAAGATTTGTTGTCTTTATTACCACCTAAGAGTCCGCCAACAGCTTTATCTATTAGTTTGTTTTTTTGTTTTTTTACCAACTCTGAAGTCAAATTACTTACAGCAGATTTTAAATCGGTTTTCACAGTAGGATTTGTAAAACTTCCCGAAAAATTTGCTGTTACTGGCACAGAAACGTCTTGCTCACTACTGTTTAGTTTTGATAATAATCCTGTTACTTCAGAACCTAAATATTTCGCAGGAACATTAAATGTTGCATTATAATCCATTAATTGATCAAAACTATGACTTCCAGCAACTTCAATATCTATGTCCTGATATTTTAATTTGAATGGCTTCACGTTTACTTTACCATTTTCAAAAGACAAATTAGTCTTAATATCTTTTAAATCTAGCTTTTTTAAATCCACAAAACCTAAATTTTGATCTAACAAACTCAATGCTTTTGAGTTTTTAGGTTCTACATTAGTTGCTAAAATTTCAGCTAATGCTTTTCCAGAAACCGACGCTAAATTCGGGGTGAAATCGTCTTTTAAATTTCCAGAAAGATTAATATTAGTGTTAAGTTTTCCTTGCAGTACATCGGCAATCGGAGATAACATTTTGAACAATTCAATATTCTTAAATGAATCACTAATATTGAATGATTTAACACCCATATCCACATCAAAAAACGATTTTTCTGGTTTGGTATCAACAGCACCATTTAAAGCAATGTTACCACCAAACATATCTCCGTTTACATTTTTCAAAGTAGCTTTTTGATCTTTAATTAGTAAGGTTCCTTTTACGTTTTCTAGCTTTAAATTGTCGTAGTAAACTTCTTTTGCATTTGCATTTACTACACAGTCCAAAAATGCAGGGATTTTAAGCTTTTCCTTTGGCGTATCTGTTTTACCCGTTTCTTCTTCTTTTGGTTTATCCGATTCGGTAGTAGTATCAGTTGTCATAAAATCGCTAACCTTAAACGAGTCTGAATTTAGATTAAAAGTTCCTTGTAAATTTTTATCTGAAAGAATAAAACCTAACAGGTTGTTAATCGTTCCAGTAGCCTTTAAATCACTTGTTCCTGTAATTGCATCAAAATTCGTTAGCGAAATTTTCGTTGGTGCGAAATCTACTTTTGCACTATTTATTTTTAGCGGATTTGCCATCTCTTTTCCACTAAATAGAAAATCTGTGATTTCTAATTTTCCACTATTTTTAATTCGCTCGTATTTATTGTTTTGAACGGCATCTATATCAAATTTAGACGTAAGATTCGCGTTGATAATTCCGCTTAAATCATTTTCTAACTCTAACGGATACACTTTATTTATATGACTCAAGTCTAACTTTCCATTAATAGTAGTATTAATATATGGGTTTTTGGTTAGATTACTAATTTTAGCATTTCCACTAAATTTATTTTCATCAATGTTAAAAGCTAATCTGTTTACAGAAACATAGGTATCATCAACATTCCCAGTTTCATTTTTTATTTTAGTATCTATATGAATGTTGTTTACGCTTTTTGGTAAACTAGGATATTTAAAAGAAGCGTTTGTTGAGGTAATTGCAATATCAATAGTAGGAATAGTGTTTTCTGTAACTTTACCATCAACTTTTCCTGTCACAATAAAATCACCAGAAGTTTTTACATCAGAAATGTTTTTAGCATATTCTTCAGGAATTAGAGCTAAAAAGTTTTTAAAGTCTGAAGAAGGTGTTTTAAAGTTTATATGAACTTCTTGACTTTCATCTTTATTTAATTGTACAAAACCATCAAAAATTAAAGGAAGTTGATTGATATGTGCTTCGTTTTTAAGGAAAGAATATTTACTGTTTTCTAAATCTAAAGCTAATACAGCATTTAAATCTAAATGTTGGTTGTTAATTAATTTAGAGCCATTTCTTTCAAATAAAACACTTGTGGTTGTTTTGGTATCTATCTCTGTTGTTTTTTGAGAAAAATCTCCGCTTCCTGAATGGTTAAAATCAGAAAGTACCATATTCATTTTTCCTTTCTTATCAGTATATTTTATGGTTGCGTTGGTTACTTCGTATGCGTTTAACGACAACTTAAAGTTGCTTGAAGAGACATTTTCTAGTTCTTCTTTTGATTCAGAGGTAACAGCAGCTTCTTTCTTAGCAATATCGTAATTCGCATTTCCTTTTTCATCTATCACTACATTCACCAGCGTATTATCAATTGAAAAAGATTGAATATTTAATTGACTATTCGCGCTTTTAAAAATCTCCGTAATTTTTAATTTCAGTTGAACATTTTGACTATAAACCAATGTGTCTCCTTCAAAAGGAGCAAAATTAGTAACAACTACATTTTTAAGTTCAACTGAAGCTTTAGGAAAGTTTTTAAGTAAACTCAAATTAGCATCAGAAAATTCTACTTTTGCATTTACATTGTTATTAATTGTTTTCTTTACTAAGGCTACCAATTTATCCTGGAATAAAAATGGAATTGCAGCCAAAGCAATTACAAGAAAAAGTAGAATTGAAACAACGATTTTCACAATTTTTTTCATGATGCTGGTGGTTTTTAGTTAAAACGTTTATTGGGATGATTTATTGAACGATAAATGTTAATAACAAAGTTAAAAGTTATCAGTAATATTGTGGTTAATAAATAGTTTCTTTTTTTGAAAAAAACACAGCAATATTCGAATCTTATTAAAAAGCATGCCAGACGTTTAGGTTTTTTAGACTGTGGTATAGCTGAGGCCTGTTTTTTAGAGAAAGAAGCTCCGCGACTCGAAGATTGGCTGCAAAACAACTATCACGGACAAATGCAGTACATGGAGAATCATTTTGACAAACGATTAGATCCAAGATTACTAGTAGAAGGAGCTAAATCCGTTATTTCATTATCCTATAATTATTTTCCAGAGGAACATCAGCAAAGTGACAGTTATAAAATTGCAAAATATGCTTATGGTGAAGATTATCATCACGTTATTAAAAACAAGCTTTTTGAATTATTAGAGTGTCTGCGAGAAGAAATTGGAGAGATTAACGGAAGGTGTTTTGTTGATTCTGCTCCGGTATTGGAAAGAGCTTGGGCAGAAAGAGCAGGTTTAGGTTGGAATGGAAAACATACCTTATTAATTCAAAAGAAACAAGGCTCGTTCTTCTTTCTAGCTGAATTAATTATTGATTTAGAATTGGAGTATGATGAACCTTTCGTAACAGATCATTGCGGTAAATGCACACGTTGTATAGATGCTTGTCCGACAGAAGCAATTTTACCAAATAATAATTTAGATGCGAGTAAATGTATTTCGTATGTAACTATTGAATTAAGAGACAGTATTCCGTTAGGATTTAAAGATAAAATGGAAGATTGGATGTTTGGATGCGATATTTGTCAGGATGTTTGTCCTTGGAATCGATTTTCGGAGCCTCACAATGAATCGTTGTTTCATCCAAAAGATCCATTATTGACTATGGATAAAAGAGATTGGCAAGAGTTAACGGAAGAAACATTTCGAAAAGTGTTTAAAAAGTCGGCTGTTAAAAGAACGAAATATGCAGGCTTAACTAGAAATATCAATTTTATAAAAGAAAAGTAAAACCCGAAATTCAATTCGGATTTTACTTTAAAGCTTCTTATTCATAATCACTAAAGAAAAACCATTGTAATCCTTTAATTCGTTTTGCTTTATCTAGTATTTTCTTTTCTTTTTTTGATTCTTCCTCAAATAAATCAACAACAAACTCTTCGTACGATTTTCCAATTTCTTCGTTTAAATAAGCATTGAAATACATTTCGCTAACTTTTTCTCCTTTGGTTTTTTCAATGTCCAGTAAGGTTTTGTACAAAGGTTCAATTTTTGCTACTACGCTTTGTGGAACCGATTTTCTTCTAGCAGTATAACCAGAAATATGTCCATCTTCATCTCTGTCAATAGTAAAATCGGTAATTACCCAATAGTATTTTCCGCTTTTAGTTAAGTTTTTTACAATAGCATGAAAGTTTTCTTCTTGTTTTAAAGCTTCCCATAATAACTTAAATGCAACTTTAGGCATATCAGGGTGTCGAATAATATTATGAGGTTCTCCAATTAGTTCTAACGTGCTGTACTCGCTAGCTTCAGAAAACACGTCATTTGCATATAATATTGTTCCAAAGGTATCAGTTTTACTGACTATGGTTTTGTTTTTGTTCCAAGTAACTTCTTCGTTTACAATGTTGGCGGGGGTTGTAATATTCATAACTTATATTTTAATTATTTTTCAGCAAAGGTTCATAAGAATAAAAAATTGTAAAATGATATTTATCATTTTTTATAAATTATGATACTAAATAACAAAGCTTATATTTGTCAATTCACAATCAAGCAAAAAAATTATGAGCCAATCACGTAAAAGACGCGAGGCCTTATTGTATCATGCCAAGCCTTCACCAGGAAAAATATCGGTAGTACCGACGAAAAAATATGCCACTCAGCACGATTTATCTTTAGCTTACTCACCAGGAGTAGCTGAGCCTTGTTTGGAAATAGCAAAAGATAAAGACAATGTATATAAATATACTACAAAAGGAAATTTGGTAGCCGTAATATCAAACGGAACAGCTGTTTTAGGTTTAGGAGATATTGGGCCTGAAGCCTCAAAACCAGTAATGGAAGGTAAAGGATTACTCTTTAAAATTTTTGCAGATATCGACGTGTTTGATATCGAAGTTGATGCAACAGATATCGATAAGTTTGTTGAAACGGTAAAAGCGATTGCACCAACTTTTGGAGGAATTAACCTTGAAGATATTAAAGCTCCGGAAGCTTTTGAAATTGAAAGAAGATTAAAGGAAGAATTAGATATTCCTGTAATGCACGATGATCAGCACGGAACAGCGATTATTTCTGCTGCTGCTTTAAAAAATGCATTAGAAATTAACGGTAAAAGTATTGAAGATGTTCAGATTGTAGTAAATGGAGCAGGAGCTGCTGCAATTTCTTGTACACGTTTGTATTTAGCTTTAGGTGCAAAAAGAGAGAATATCATTATGTGCGACAGTAAAGGTGTCATTCGAAAAAGTAGAGAGAACTTAACGGCTCAAAAAGCGGAGTTTGCAACTGATAGGGATGTCGAAAATCTTGAAGAAGCAATGAATAATGCTGACGTTTTTATTGGGTTGTCAAAAGGAAATGTGGTAAGCCCGGAGATGTTATTATCAATGGCAAAAAATCCGATTGTATTTGCAATGGCAAATCCTGAACCTGAAATAGATTATGATTTAGCAGTTGCTACCCGTGAGGATATTATAATGGCTACAGGTAGATCAGATCATCCTAACCAAGTTAATAACGTATTAGGTTTTCCATTTATTTTTAGAGGAGCTTTAGATGTTCGAGCAACTAAGATTAACGAGGAAATGAAAATGGCTGCTGTTCATGCATTAGCCGATTTAGCCAAAAAATCAGTTCCTGAGCAAGTTAATATCGTGTATGATGAGGTAAGTCTTTCTTTTGGTAAAGACTATATTATTCCAAAACCTTTCGATCCGAGATTGATTTATGAAATTCCACCAGCAATTGCAAAAGCGGCGATGGACAGTGGAGTGGCACAACAGCCTATTGAAGATTGGGATCGTTACAGAGATACACTAATGGATCGTTCTGGATCTGGAAGTAAAGAAGTTAGAATATTACACAATAGGGCTCGAAGAGATCCGAAGAAAATTATATTCGCAGAAGCAGATCATTTAGATGTATTAAAAGCCGCTCAGAGAGTTTATGATGAAAAAATGGCGACGCCAATTCTTTTAGGTAATAAAGAAATCATCCTAGAATTAAAAGAAGAGTTAGGTTTTGAAGATGAAGTAACAATTATAGACCCTAAAACCCCGGAAGAAAAAGAACGAAGAAATCGTTTTGCAGAAAAGTTTTGGAAAACCAGACAGCGTAAAGGTATTACTCTATTAGAAGCGCAAAAATGGATGCGAGAGCGAAATTATTTTGCTGCTATGATGGTAAATGAAGGAGAAGCGGATGGACTGATTACAGGATATTCTAGACCGTACCCATCAGTTGTAAAACCTATTTTAGAATTAATTGAAAAGGACAGAGGTGTTTTAAAAGTTGCCGCAACAAACATGTTGTTAACTAAACGAGGACCGATGTTTTTAGCAGATACAACTATAAATATAAATCCGACTGCAAAGGAATTGGCTAAAATTACACATTATACAAGTATTTTGGCTCGTATGTTTGGTATGAAACCGAATGTAGCAATGTTAGGTTTTTCTAATTTTGGCTCTACGAAATCAGATACTTCTCAAAAGATTAGAGAGGCAGTTTCTTATATGCACGAGAACTACCCTGATTTGGTAGTAGATGGAGAAATTCAGGCAGATTTTGCGCTAGATGAAGAAATGTTATCTAAGGAGTTTTCTTTCTCTAAATTATATGGTAAAAAAGTAAATATTTTAATTTTCCCAAACTTAGAATCTGCAAACATTACTTATAAATTAATGAAAGTAAATGGCGCTGAATCTATTGGACCAATTTTACTTGGATTAAGTAAACCTGTTCACGTGTTACAATTAGGAGCAAGTGTAGATGAAATGGTTAATATGGCTGCGGTTGCTGTTGTTGATGCTCAAGAAAGAGAGAAACGAAAAAATCATTAAAGTAACTTTAAATTCATATTCTTAAAACCATAATTTAAGTTTTTGTAGTAACAATTTGGATTTAGATTGAACGTAGTTATAGATAATATTAAATTCTTAATTATGAAAAAATCTATTTTAAGTTTAAAAGGAGTAAAAGCTTTAAGGAATTCAGATTTGCAAAAAATTACAGGAGGAATCGATTGTTGGAAAGTCTGGGATTATTGTGCGGCCAGTGGAAGTGGTAGGGACTATTTTGATAGATGTATGAGAAATTTAGCATGTGCAGATGACCCTGAGCAATAAAACAAAAAGCGACTTTAAAGTCGCTTTTTTTTATGAACATAGTTACTAAATCGGTGACATATTTAAGTCCAAAAAAATATTAATTAAGGTTTCATCATTTTTTGCTACTTTAGGCGTCTGTTACACAGAAACAAATGATTACCCAAATAAAAGGAAGATTAGTAGAGAAAAATCCCACCTATGTTGTTGTTGATTGCAATGGCTTAGGTTATTTACTCAACATTTCTTTAAATACTTACGGAGCGCTACCCACAGAAGAAAATGTAAAGTTGTATACGCACTTGTCGATAAGAGAAGATGCGCATACGCTGTATGGTTTTATTGATAAGGTAGAAAGAGAAGTTTTTAAGTTGTTAATTTCTGTTTCTGGAGTAGGTCCAAGTATTGCTCGCACTATGTTGTCCTCTATGACAGCGGAAGATGTGCAACAAGCTATAGCATCTGAAAATGTAAAATTAATTCAATCGGTTAAAGGAATAGGAGCTAAAACTGCTCAAAGAGTTATTATTGATTTAAAGGAAAAAATTCTCAAAACCTTTGATATTGACGAAGTTTCAGTAGCTGAAAACAATACTAACAAAGAAGAAGCGTTATCTGCATTAGAGGTTTTAGGATTTGCCAGAAAGCAATCAGATAAGGTTATAACCAATATATTAAAAGAATCGCCATCAGCTTCAGTAGAAGAGCTGATAAAAAAGGCACTTAAAAACTTGTAAAAGAAGTTGAGAAAATATTTTCGTAATAGATTTTTTACAGCACTTGCTATTTTAGTAAGTGTTGTTTCATTTGCCCAAAACACAAATAAAAAAGACTCTATTTCCACAAAAAAAGATACGATTATTCCACTGAAGTACGACTTTAACTTTAATCAAAAAGGACATCTTTTTTTAAATAACCCAACAGATGTACAAGTCAGATATGATAAATCAATAAACAAGTTTGTAATTGTTGAAAAAATTGGGAATTACGTAATCGGAACTCCAATTTATTTGACACCTCGCGAGTATGATAAATATAAACTTAAAAATGATTTAAAATCGTATTTCAAAGAAAAAGTAGACGCTACCAATCCTAATAAAAAAGGAAACGATAATAAAAGAAAGAACTTACTTCCTAAGTACTACGTAAATTCAAAATTCTTCGAATCTGTTTTCGGTGGAAATACAGTAGAAGTAATTCCTACTGGTCAAATAAGTATTAAGCTAGGAGGTATTTATCAAAACACAGAAAATCCTCAAATTTCTGTTGAAAACCAAAGTAGTTTTACTTTCGATTTTGACCAGCAAATTAGTGCTAGTATCCAAGCAAAAGTCGGAAATCGATTACAAGTAACTGCTAACTATGATACACAATCTACATTCGATTTTCAAAATATTATAAAAGTTGAGTACGCACCAACCGAAGATGATATTATTCAAAAAATTGATGCAGGTAACGTAAACTTACCAATTAAAAACTCTTTAATTAATGGAGCGCAAGCTTTGTTCGGAATTCGTGCAGATTTTCAATTTGGTAAAACTACAATAAGAACAGCTTTTTCACAGCAAAACTCTCAATCTAGAAACGTGGTTGCCGAAGGTGGTGCAGTAATAGAACCTTTTGAATTACGCGTAACAGACTATGATAATGATAGACACTTTTTTTTATCACAATATTTTAGAGAAAATTATAGCAAAGCTTTAGCAAATTACCCATTAGTAAGCAGTCCAATCAACATAAACCGAATTGAAGTTTGGGTAACAAATAGAAATCAGAATGTTAGAGATTACAGGAGTATAGTTGCTTTTGCCGATTTAGGAGAATCAGATTTAGACAACATGGTAAGTGCCGATTTTACCTCTGGTACGGCGCAAGAAAATTATGTTGATGTGGTAACAAACCCAATTAATGTTCAAGGAACTCCGATTCCTTACAATGCAGTAAACGATATTAATGATTTGTTATCTCCTGGTTCTGGAATTAGAGACGTGAGTACTTTAGAATCTACAGTTCCTGCTGAAATGGGACAAGGTAGAGATTATTCGTACTTACAAAATGCAAGAAAGTTACAGCCGAATGAGTATACTTTGCATCCTCAACTTGGTTTTATCTCTTTAAATAGAAGATTAAATGACGGTGAAGTCTTAGCAGTTGCTTATGAGTATACAGTTGTAGGAGCATCAAATAATGAAACAATTTTTAAAGTTGGAGAATTCTCTAATGATGGAATTAATGCTCCAGCAAACATTGCAGTTAAATTATTACGTAGTGAGATTTTAACTACAAAACGTCAAGTAGGAACAGATTTTATACCTTTTCCAACATGGCGATTAATGATGAAGAACGTATATGCTTTAGGAGCGTATCCATTGCGTCAAGAAGGTTTCCGTTTTGAATTACTCTACCGTGATGATGAAACAGGAATTTTACAAAATACGCTACAAAACGCTCAGCAAATTGATTTACAAAATAGAACTTTAATTAATTTATTCAATATTGATAAGTTAGACCAAAGTCAGTTTAAGGTCGATGGAGGAGATGGTTTCTTTGATTTTGTAGAAGGAATTACAGTGAACTCTGCAAAAGGATTGATTTATTTTCCGGAGGCGGAACCTTTTGGAGTTGATTTGGAAGCTAAAATTACAGATGCAACAGATCAATCGAAGTATTTGTTTAAAGATTTATACCTAACAACTAAAATTCAAGCGAAAAACGAGTTTCAAAATAAAGACAAGTTTTTCTTAAAAGGATATTTTAAATCAGAAACAAGTAGAGGGATTTCATTAGGAGCTTTCAATATTCCTAGAGGTTCTGTAAGAGTTTCAGCTGGAGGAAGAACTTTGGTTGAAGGAGTTGATTATGTGGTAGATTATCAATTAGGTCGAGTTCAGATTTTAGATCCAGGATTAGAAGCTTCAGGAGTTCCTATCAACGCTTCTGTAGAGAACAACACCTTCTTTAATCAACAACGTAAAACTTTTTTAGGTGTTGATGTTGAACATAAGATTAACGAGAATTTTATTATCGGAGGAACATTTTTAAATGTTAGCGAAAGACCGATAACACCAAAAGTAAATTTCGGAGCTGAACCTATTGATAATGTAATGTTAGGATTCAACCTAGATTTCTCTTCCGAAATTCCATATTTTACCAAGTTGGCAAACAAACTTCCTTTTGTTGAAACTGATGCGCCTTCAAATATTTCTGTTCGTGCAGACATGGCTTATTTATTACCAGGTTCACCAAGTGGTATTGATGTAAATGGAACAGCAACATCGTATTTAGATGATTTTGAAGCTACACAAATTCCAATCAACTTAACAGCGCCTCAACAATGGTTTTTAGCAAGTACCCCTATTGGTGATGGTGCTGCAAATGATCCGTTTTTTGGACAGCAAAGTACTTTAGCATATAATTCAAAAAGAGCAAAAATATCGTGGTATAGTATTGACCAATTATTTTATTCAAATAGTAGTAATAGACCATCAAATATTAATGACATCGAACTTTCGAGAAACGAAGTTCGCCAAATCAGTTTTTCGGAATTATTCCCAAATACAGATTTAGATATTACACAATTGAATTTGGTCCGTACTCTTGATTTGGCTTATTTCCCAAACGAACGAGGACCTTATAATTTCAATACGGGAACTGATGTAAACAATGATGGGACGTTCGTAAATCCTAATGAAAACTGGGGAGGAATTATGCGTGCGTTAACAACAACCAATAATTTTGAGCAAGCGAATGTAGAATATATTCAGTTTTGGTTAATGGACCCTTATGAAGGATATTCTATTTCAAATGAAGAAGGATTGCCATCTGGAGTTGATCCACAAAACACTATAAATCAAGGTAAATTATTTATTAATTTAGGAAGTATCTCAGAAGATATTTTAAGAGATTCACAAAAACAATTCGAAAATGGTTTACCAGGTGATGGAGTTAAAGTAGCAAATAGTAATGTTCGAGAAACTATTTGGGGTAATGTGCCTATTAATCCATCTATTTTATATGCCTTTAGTGCAGATCAAAATGAAAGAATAAATCAGGATATTGGTTTAGATGGATTGGCGAATAATGAGGAAAGATTATTTATTGATAGATTGAATACCGAACAAGGAGCAAATATCGATATAAGCAAGTTAAATCTTGATGATCCAGCTGGAGATAATTTCCAATTTTTTAGAGGAGCAGAATTAGATGGAGTTAACGCTTCTATAATTACTAGGTATAAAAACTTTAATGGAACCGAAGGAAATTCACCAACTATAGATCAATCAGGTGAAGATTTTCCAACTTCTGGTTCGACTTATCCCGATACTGAAGATTTAAACCGAGATCAAACAATGGATCCAGTAAGTGCTTATTTTGAGTACGAAGTTTCATTAAAGAAAAATGATTTAGTTAAAGGTTCTAACTTTATCGTTGATGTAAAATCGGAACCAATAACTTTACCGAATGGTGAATCTAGAAGTACAACTTGGTATCAGTTTAGAATTCCAGTACGTAATGGGTTTACCCAAGCTGTTGGAGGAATTACAGATTTCAACAGTATTCGTTTTATGCGTATGTACCTAACGGAGTTTAATATGCCAGTGGTAATGCGTTTTGCTGAGCTAGAATTAGTTCGTGGAGATTGGAGACGCTATACAAGAACCTTAGATCCATCAATTCCTGAGCAAGATTTAGATAATGACGAACTAAATAATTTTGAAGTTGGTGTGGTGAGTATCGAACAAAATGATGATCGTTATGAATTACCTCCAGGAATTGTAAGAGAGCAATTACAAGGAACCAACCGAATTCAACGTCAAAATGAGCAATCTTCTACAATAACAGTAAATGATTTAGAGCCAGGGAAGGCCAGAGCTATTTTTAAGAATATTAGCATCGATTTACGACGTTATAAAAATTTAAGAATGTTCTTGCACGCGGAGCAAATTCCAGGAAAAACTGTTTCCAACGGAGACATGTCTGCGATTATTCGTTTAGGAACCGATTTGAATGAAAACTATTATGAAATTGAAAAGCCGTTGATTTTATCAACTTCAAGCTCTTCACCATTAGAAGTATGGCCAGAGGAAAATAATCTCGATATTCTAATGACCGATTTATCAACTTTAAAATTGGATAGAGATGGAGCAAACGTATCGGCTGCGGATATTTATTCTGGAACTGCATCTAACGGTTTAATCATAAAAGTAAAAGGTAATCCAACATTAGCACAAGTAAGAACTGTAATGTTAGGAGTTAAAAACACAACTATTAATGATAGAAGTGTAGAGGTATGGTTTAACGAATTGAGAGCTGTTGGTTTTGATAATCAAGGAGGTTGGGCAGCTGTTTTAAATGCTGACACTAATTTTGCGGATGTTATTGATTTATCTTTAGCAGGAAGAATGTCAACAGTAGGTTTTGGTAATGTTGACCAACGTGTACAAGAAAGAAGCCTTGAAGAACAAAAACAATATAATGTTTCTACGAATGTTCAGTTAGGTAAAATGATGCCTAAAAATTGGAACATGCAAGTTCCAATGAGTTACAGTTATGGAGAAGAATTTATTGATCCTAAATTCGATCCTCAATATCAAGATGTTGTACTTTCAGAAGCAAAATCAAGAGGTTCCGATCAAGCAAGAAGAAATGCTGAAAATGCTCAGGATTACACAAGAAGAAAGAGTATTAGTTTTATCAACGTAAAGAAAAATAGAAACCCTAAAAGTGATAAAAAACCAAAGTTTTATGATGTTGAAAATGTAGCTGTATCATATTCTTTTAGTGAAGAGTTTCATAAAGATTATAATATAGAACGTTTTGTAAACCAAAATTTAATGGCTGGGGTTAATTATAACTTTAATTTTAGTCCATTTGTAATAGAACCGTTTAAAAAGTCGGAGAAATTCAAGGGAAGGTATTGGCGTTTTATTAAAGATTTAAATTTTAATCCAGTACCGAAAAACCTTTCGATTAATTCAAAAATTAATAGAAATTATAATTTACAACAATCAAGAAACTTAATAGAAGGATTGACTGCACAACCTGAATTAATTCAACGAAGATTTTTATTTGATTGGGATTATACCATAGGTTTTGATTTAACAAAGTCTTTACAGCTAAACTTTAATGCAACTAATAATTACATCTATGATAGTTTTGGTCAAGATGAGAAACTAGAGATTTTTGATAAGTTCTTTACTTTTGGTCGTAGAAATCAATATCATCAAACCTTAAACGCTACCTATAAATTACCAATTAATAAGCTACCATATTTAAGCTTTATTACTTCTGATTATGGTTATACGGCAGATTTTGACTGGCAAGCATCATCAAGAAGTACAATCACAGAAGATATCAATGGAACTCCAGTAGAGGTAAGTATTGAAGATAAAGTTGGTAATATGATTCAAAATGCCAACAAACATAGTATTGGAGCAACCGTTGATTTTAAACGTTTTTATAAAACAATAGGCTTAGAAGATTTATTCTTTAAGAAGAAAAAACCTCAGTCAACTGCTAAAAAAGGAGTAGCCCTTGGAAGTAAACCTGTAAAGAAACAACCGATAAAATTAAAGAAGAATGCTTCATTTGGTAAAAAGCTTTTAAAAGGAACTTATGATGTGTTAACATCAATACAAAGAGCAAAGATTAATTTTACAAGTGAGAGTGGAACACTTTTACAAGGATTTAGGCCTTCGGTTGGTTTCTTAGGAAGAAGTAATTTTAACGGAAGTTTAGCGCCAACGTTAGGGTTTGTTTTCGGAAGTCAAACTGATATGTTGCGAGACGCTATTTCCAATGGATGGCTAGTTACAAGAGATGAAGGAGCTGATTATTTCAATAAAAATTACGGTAGGACAAAAAATGATAACTTAGATTATAATATTGCTATCAAACCGTTTAAAGATTTCACTATTGATTTAAGAGGAAATAGAACAAAAACTTCTAATATTACACAACAGTTAGATATTGTAAACTATACAACAGGAACGGCTCAAAATCCAGATTTAAAGGCTTTTGAAACAGGTAATTTTAGTACGAGTCATTTTATGCTTGGAACTATGTTTACGGATGGTGATCAATTATACCAAAATTTCCTAGACAATAGAGCAATTATTGCAAATCGAATAGGTAATCAAAATCCTACTTTACCTAATAATTCAGACCCAACCAATACAGATCCAGGTTTCAAAGAGAATGGTCAACAGGTTATGTTACCAGCATTTTTAGCTGCTTACACTGGAACAGATGCGAACTCTACAAGCACAGGTATCTTTAGAAATATTCCATTACCTAACTGGACAATGAGATATAATGGATTAATGAAGTTTAAGTGGTTTAAGAAAAACTTCTCATCTTTTACCTTATCACACAGCTACAAATCGTCATATAGTATACTTAATTATACAAATAATTTACAGTACGATAATTCGAATTTAAGCTTAACAAATAATTCAGGGAATTATCAACCAGAATTATTAATTTCGTCGGCAACATTAATAGATGAATTTTCACCACTTATTAAGGTGGATATGAAAATGCGAAACTCTTTTTCTTTACGTGGAGAGATTAAAAAAGATAGAAGTTTAACGTTGAATTTTAACAATAACACGTTAACCGATATTAAGGGAACAGAGTTTATCTTTGGTTTAGGATACCGAATTAAAGATGTTAAGATGGTTACTCATATTACTGGAAAGAAAGAAACATTAAAAGGAGATATTAACTTAAGAGCTGATGTTTCATTGAGAGATAACTTGACATTAATAAGATCGGTAGATGAGCAGAATAATCAAATCACTGGTGGTGAGAGATTATTCGGATTGAAATTTTTAGCGGATTATAACTTGAGTAGTAGCTTACGAGCATCTTTTTATTATAATCATAATACATTTGATTATGCTATTTCAACGAATTTCCCGCGCCAATCTATTAATGCAGGCTTTAACATTGTATATAACTTAGGAAATTAAAACTATAAACATATTAAATAAAATTACAAATGAATATTCCAGCTGAATTAAAGTATACTAAAGACCACGAGTGGGTTAAAGTTGATGGTGATGTTGCTATTATTGGTATTACTGATTTTGCACAAAGCGAATTAGGAGACATCGTTTATGTGGATGTTGACACCTTAGACGAAACTGTAGAAATCGAAGAAGTATTCGGTTCTGTAGAAGCAGTTAAGACGGTGTCGGATTTATTTATGCCATTAACTGGTGAAATTGTTGAGTTTAATGAAAAGTTAGAAGACGAGCCTGAATTGGTAAATTCTGATCCTTACGGTGAGGGATGGATGATTAAAGTTAAAATTTCTGATAATACTCAAATAGAAGGTTTATTAGATGCTGAGGCTTATAATGAAATTATTGCGGGGTAAAACCATTTTTTTCGCACTATTTATCACAATTACCATAGCGGTTTTAAGTCTTGTTAAGGTAGGAATCCAATCAATTAACTTTACTTATTTAGATAAAGTTGAACATTTTATAGCATACTTTGTGTTATGCTTTTTATGGTTAGTTTCGATTAAAAAAAGAGGCACGAAATTTGCAGTAATTTTAGCTGTTGTTCTATATGGAATTCTTTTAGAAGTTCTTCAATCTGTATTAACTGATTACAGAACTTTCGATTATATGGATATGTTGGCCAATACTTTTGGTGCGTTGTTCGCATTTTTGGCTTACAAACACATAGAAAAAAAGCATTTCAAATTGTTAAATAGCTTGTAAAAGTCGAAATAAATTACTTAAATTAGCAAACCTTATAAAAACTTTTAGGATGGAAATAAAGAAAAATCCAAAATTTAACCTTGAAAACTATAGTAAGTTGTTCATACAGCTAGGGTTAGTTTTGGCTTTGTTTGTAACTTATGTTGCAATTGAGCATAAAACGTATGACAAAACTTATGGCGATTTAGGGGTAGCAGACTTGGGAAATGAGATTGATGATGAGACGTTAGTTATTAATGCGCCACCACCACCGCCACCACCACCAGCAACTCCACCACCACCAACACCAGAGAAAATTGAGGTTGTTGAGGATGATAAAGAAATTGAAGAAACAGTTATCGAGTCTACTGAAACTGATGAGTCTGAGGCAGTGGAAGTTGATGAAATTGTTGAAGCAGTTGAAGAAGAAGAAGTTGTAGAGGATGTTCCGTTTTCTATTATCGAGGACGTACCTGTATTTCCGGGATGTACTGGAAGTAATCAACAAAAGAAAGAATGTTTAAACAAAAAAATGCGTAAACACGTTCAAAGACACTTTGATGCGGAATTAGCGAACGAATTAGGTTTACCATCAGGTAAAAAAAGAATCTATGTTCAATTTAAGATTGACAAAGACGGTTCAATTACTAGTATTCGTGCAAGAGCTCCACATCCGAGATTAAAGAAAGAAGCTGAGCGTATTGTTAGAAAATTACCGAGAATGAAGCCTGGAAGACAAAGAGGAAAGGCAGTAAGAGTTGGTTATACATTACCAATTACGTTTAACGTAGAATAGTATTTATACCTATATATTTAAAGGCAGCTCATCTGAGCTGCCTTTTTTTATGGCATGTTTTTTGGATTAAATTAGTTCTAATTTAAAACTATTACATTATGAAAAAGTCAAAAAAGCATCCAAGAAAACAGCTAGAAAATTTTTCAAATATTTTCATGCAACTAGGGTTGGTATTGGTTCTGTTTGTTGTTTTTGTAACACTTGAACATCAAACGGAAAAGGAATCAGAAAAGTACAGTTATCAATTTCCTAAACATGATGATAATACTACCTACACTATATCATCATTTACTAAGGTGCCGAAGCGTGTAGAAGTTAAGCAAGTGGAGCGAAAGGTTATTGTTAAAACTGTTCCATTAATTAAATTTAAATCGGTAAAGGATACGCCAAAAGCCATGGTAAATGAGCCGAATATTACTGTTCCAGATAATGCTCCTGTGATAAAAGCAGTTGTTCCTGTAGTAGTTAAGAAAGATACAGAGCCAAGTGGTCCCGTTTCAATGAATAGTGTTCAGAAAGCGCCTGTTTTTAAAGGATGTGAGGGCTTATCAGAAGTAGAAAATAGAAAGTGTTTTGAGAGTAGAATGAAGCAATTAGTATTGAGAAACTTTAATACAGAATTGGCAAATGAGTTGGGATTAAGAAGTGGTAAAAAGAGAATTATGACACAGTTCGTTATTGATAAGAATGGTTACGTTACTGATGTTCAAATTCGAGCTCCACACCCTAAACTTAAAAAGGAAGCGGGAAGAATTTTAGGTAAAATTCCTAAGTTAACCCCAGGTGTACAAAATGACAAAACTGTAAAAGTAAGATATACACTACCAATTAGTTTTATGGTAGAATAAATAGAAAAAACTCAATCATTCGATTGAGTTTTTTTAATTTTGATATATGAGTAAAACTAAAGATTATTTTTCGCACGAAACAGCTGTTGTTGATGATGGATGTATAATTGGAACAGGAACAAAGATTTGGCATTTTAGTCATATAATGCCAAATGCTACAATTGGTGAACAATGTAACTTGGGACAGAATGTAGTTGTTTCGCCAAATGTAGTTTTAGGTAAAAATGTAAAAGTGCAGAACAATGTATCTATTTACACAGGAGTAGTTTGTGAAGATGATGTTTTTCTTGGACCTTCAATGGTATTCACAAATGTGATTAATCCCAGAAGTGCTGTAAATAGAAAAGAAGAATTCAAAAATACTTTAGTTAAAAAGGGTGCTAGTATAGGAGCCAATGCGACAATAATTTGTGGAATAACCATTGGAGAATATGCTTTGATTGGGGCTGGAGCGGTTGTTACAAAAGATGTAGCTCCGTACTCTTTGGTGGTTGGAAACCCTTCGAAACCAATAGGATGGGTGAGTAAAAATGGACATCGTTTAAATTTTGACGAAAATGGCTTAGCAATTTGCCCGGAAACATCTGAAAGCTACGTACTTAGAGGTTCTCAGGTAATGTTAAAAAAATAATAATTTATTGTTAATTTATTTTGGACGAGAAGATTTATAGCATATATTTGTTATGTGGTTATAAACCACTTTCTTTTTCTTTTTCATAGCAATTTTTCCCACTCAAGTTTTGAGTGGGTTTTTTTATTTCATAAAGTAAATAACCATATACAATTAGATATTCCAAGGTAACAAACCATAAATTCTCCTGCCATGGTGAGTTAGAATAAGCTTGGTAGCTTAAAACAATTACAAAAGACCATACTAAAGGAAAAGTATATTTTGTAAAAATTGATAAAATTACTAATGTCGCCAAGTACCAAGGGTGCATTGTCGTTGTTGTAAAATAGTAAAAGGAAAAAACGACTAACATTGAAGTTATAATTTCTTCTGTTTTTTGATTCCTCTTATAGAAACTTATAAATAATAAAAAGAAGATTGTTAACACTGGTGCTATTTTACCGATAATTGCTATTTCATTATATCCTCGGAATAAGTAACCAATTTCTCGTAATAAATAATAAAAACTTGCATTAAATTCGAACGATCTAAACCAAAGTCCTACTGAATTTGTATAGCTTTCTATTAAAAATTCAGACACAAAAGGTAAAAATAAAATAACTGTTGTAATTATTATAATACCATAAAACAACATCAACTTGCCAATATTTTCTCCAAGAACAAGCTTTTCTTTTTTAACTAAAAACCTTTTTAAGAATATCGGGAGTATTAAAAGTGGAATCAATTTTATGCTAATTGAGAAAGCTAACATAAAAGCTGATAACATCCATTTTTTCTTTTGAAAAAGATATAAAGAAACTATTAAGAAAAATAGCATAACTGGTTCAAAGTGTAAATTGCCAGTAAGTTCAATAATAATAAATGGATTTAGAGCGTAAAAGAATATTCTATTTCGGTTAAGTCCGATTTTTTCCAATAGTTTAGCACCAAAATATAAGATACCGATATCAGCAAGTATAATCTGAATTCTCATTACTATTGCTGCTCCTAAAATGGATTTACCAGAGAATAATGCGGCTATATAAAAGCAAAACTGATTTAAAGGTGGATAGTTGGTGTAATGACTTCCATTCATTGGTCCCATACCCTTATAGAGTTCTTCAGCTTGTTCAATTAAAAGAATACCATCATCTATAAAGTTTTCGGGTAAAAATATATAAGGATTTAATCCTGTTAAAATCATCCGTCCATCCCATATAAAACGATAAAAATCTTGGGACAAATTGGGAATAGCAAACAAGAATATCAATCTGAAAAGTACTGCTATTATAGTTAAACTCTTGAAAGAATAATTTTTGTTAATTATGAAATAATAACAAACAAATAGACCACACCAAATAGTAGTTAATTTTACAAAAGAAGTTCTTTCTAAATGATAAGCGAAGAAGTAGTATAACAAACAAGAAATTACTGTAATCGCTATAAAAGAAAATCTCTTTTTAATCATTAGGCTTTTGAAAAAACAGATTTAAAGAAAACATAGCTGAAGCCAATAAATAACATCAAGTGAAATGGAAATAATCCAAAGTCTCCTCCTTGGTCACCAACAATAAAAGCACTATATAAACCAAAAGCAAAGTATAAAGCTAAAATTCCTTCAATAACAACATTTAAGGAAGGTCTTTTTTTGATATACTTATTATTTTTCCAGCTGTCTTTTAATGTTTTAATATTAAATTTTGGTGTTCTAACAAACTCACTTTTTTTACCAAAATGTCCTTCTAAGACGGCAATAGTATTGTGTAAAGAGAATCCCATTGCAATAGAAAAAAACGTAAAAAAAGCACCTATATATTTAATGAAATTTAGAATTCCACTACCAAAAGTTCTCTTGTACATGAACCAGTAGCAAATAAAGAATATCACTGTACTAGTTACGAAAAAGCTCATTATTAGAAAGTAAACTCTTAAGTGCGCGTATTCGTTTTTAATATATAGCATAGGAATACTTAAAACTCCCATTAAGAAAACACATGTAAACATCGAGCTATTTAACAGGTGCAAAACACTATGAACTTTAGTTTTAAAGTTTACATTTTTATTTGTCAGAATACGACCAAGCATTTTCTGAAAGTTTTCAGCTCCACCTTTATTCCATCTGAATTGTTGAGACCTAGCGGCACTTATCACCACAGGTAATTCAGCAGGAGTAACAACATCTTCTAAATATTTAAATTTCCATTTTTTTAATTGTGCGCGATAACTTAAATCTAGATCCTCAGTTAAAGTATCTCCTTCCCAATTTCCTGCATCAATGATACATTCCTTACGCCAAATACCAGCAGTACCATTAAAATTGATAAAATGCCCTTTACTATTTCTACCTACTTGCTCTAAAGAAAAGTGTGCATCTAAAGCAAAAGCCTGAACTTTTGTTAACGTAGAATAATTTCTATTAATATGTCCCCAACGTGTTTGGACAACACCAATTTCTGGGTTTTTAAAATAGATAACCGTTTTTTCAAGCCAGCAAGGTTTTGGTAAAAAATCTGCATCAAAAATGGCTATAAATTCTCCTTTAGCTATTTTTAAGCCTTCTTTTAAAGCACCAGCTTTAAATCCAACCCGATTTTCTCTTCGAATGTGTTGAATATCTAAACCAGTTTCTTGGAGTCTTTTTATATGAGCGCCTGTAGTTTCTACTGATTCATCTGTAGAATCGTCTAAAACTTGAATTTCTAACTTTTCTCTAGGATATCTTAATTCAGCAATATTATCTAACAGTCGTTCCATTACATACAATTCATTGAAAACAGGTAATTGAATCGTTACATATGGAACTTCTTCTTTTTTACTTAAATCAAAAGTTTCAGAATCATCTGTTTTTTTTCTAGCAGATAAATAATTAAAAAGCAAATTTAACTGCGCTAAAGCATACATGAATACTAGCAATAATGAAATGCTGTAAAGACTAATAATAATGTATTCGAGAATCATTATTTAAAACTGTATTTAAAGATCCAACTTAAAATTTTTACGCCCGCTAATATAGTTCCTTTTACGGTACCTGAAACTTTAGAAACGCCGATTCTATTTCTATATTTTACGGGTATTTCTAGATAAGAATATTTTCTTTTGATAGCTTTTAACTGCATCTCTACAGTCCAACCATACGTTTTATCCTCCATTTCTAGTGCTAATAACTTGTCATACTTTATAGCTCTAAAAGGACCTAAATCAGTGAATTTTGCTGCAAAAAAGACTTTCATTAAAAACGTAGCCAACCAGTTTCCAAAAACTTGTTGTGGAGTCATTGATCCTTTTTCACGTAGTCGTTTTACCCTTGAACCAATTACAAAATCGATATTATCATTAATAATTGGAGCAACAATTTCGGTAAGTTGTTCAGGATAATCGGAGTAATCTCCATCTAAGAAAATTATAATATCAGGATTTTTTGTTTGTTCAGAAATATAGTCCATACCCTTTAAACAAGCATATCCATATCCTTTCCTGTTTTCCTTTAGTACAGTGGCTCCAGCATTTTTTGCATTTATTTCTGTGTTGTCAGTAGAATTATTACTGACTACAATAACTTCATCTACATTTTTAGGAATATCATTAATCACTTTGGCAATAGAGTCTTCCTCATTATATGCCGGAATAATAACTTTAATTATGGGTTCCATGTACTATTTTAAATCGTTAAGATTATTTTCTCGTTTAAACGAAGAAAAATCTTTCCACTCTTTTATTTTTTTACCGTCTTTAAATTTAGAAGCTTTAATAAGTTTACGCCTTTTATAGATTAAACAATAACCATTTTTTTTATTGTTTTTTAATTGGCATTTATGGTTCACATTCCCGTCATTCCCATAAAATAACCACCACTTATTTTTCTGTCCTTTAACAAAATGTCCTTCTTTATCTTTTGACGAATTTCGGTTGTAAAAGTACCAATATTTATCTCTTAGACCTTTGATATAATGACCTTTCTCTTTAATATTCCCATTTTTATAATAGAAAACCCAATAATTTTCCTTTTTATCATTTTCTATCCATCCTTCAGACTTTATTTTGCCATTTTCAAAATAGTTTTTTTGATAAAACTTTTGAGCAAAGCAAGTTGAAGAAAGAATTAAGAGAAATAAAGCAATAACTAGTCTAATTTTCATTCATTAATTCTAATAAATCAACATCATTTCCTAATAAAATTTGAGTAGGATTAATTCTACCTTTTTCAGGACCATTTTCAAGTTTTAAAACTCCTCTTGGACATACAGCAGAGCAAATACCACATCCAACACAGCTTGAACGAACAATATTTTCTCCCTTTTGTGCATAAGAGCGAACATCAATTCCTTGTTCACAATACGTAGAACAGTTTCCACAAGAAATACATTGTCCACCGTTAGTTGTAATTCTGAATCTCGATTTGAAACGTTGCACTAATCCCATATAAGCAGCTAATGGACAACCAAAACGACACCAAACACGGTTACCTAAAATTGGATAAAAACCTGTTCCAATAACTCCAGAAAAAATAGATCCGATTAAGAATCCGTATGAACTTTGAATATCATAAGCAGATAACCCAAAAGCAACTTCTTTCCAACTTTCAATTTCTGCAAAATAGGTATATAAAGTCAAGGCAGTCATTAATGTAGCAAACACTAAAACCCCATGAATTAACCAACGTTCAACTTTCCACGAGAATAATGATTTACTTGATAATTGACGATAAGGATCTCCTAAAGTTTCGGCTAATCCACCACATCCACAAACCCAAGAACAGTACCATCTTTTTCCATAGAAGTAAACCATTACAGGAACAATTACCAATGTTAAAATGATTCCCCAAACCAACATAAATAAACCTAAGTTTCCACTTTGGAGTAAGTTATCTAAGTTATAATCAAAAAAGAAAGAATAGTTTAATGGCCAAGCGTTTTTAAAATCAAACCAAGGTTTGTTAAAAGCAACTAATATTTCTGGAATTAAAAAGGCAAATGCAATTTGAAAGAATAGAACAACAGCTGTTCTAACAATTTGATAGTTATTATGACGGTATTTTATGAACATACGTACAGCGAAAACTGTCATTACTGCACAATACATAAATCCATATAAAAACCACTGACTTGATTCATTTCCACTTAAGCTTTTACTAACGCCATTTACAGATAAAATTGGATTGATTAAGTAGTTAGGGAAGAAATACAACAACATATAAAATCCTACGAAAAACACGAATGCTACCATTCCAAGAATTCCTCTGTTTGTTGCCGAATGCCGAAAAATTCCATTGTTCTTAATTCCTGCTGGTCCTAATAATTTATAATCTGCACCAAAGAATATTAAACCTCCAATAATTGCAAAACCAAATGTTAACCAAAAAAACAAACCAGAATTATTACTAACCCAGCCAGTTGCGGAAGCTCGAGCAAGAGGATACACAAAGTCTTTGTATGTTTTATTCCACTTTACCCAGATAATTTTTTCCCAAGCTATTTCATCCTGACTTTTATGGTATTCATTTGATTTCTTTGCATTATCTAAAAGGATACTTGTTAATTCAGATGTACTTAACTCTTTATCAACAATATCTTTCTTAGCATTTTCAATAAAATACTCACTTTTTACTTGTTGCGAAGCCCATGTATTAAAGACATCTTCAGATACTTTATTTTTACCTGTGAAAATACTCAAAGTAAAAATCGTAAATCCTATTAAGCTAATTACAAGTCCTATATTTTTAATTACTTTCATTGTATTCTAATTTTTTATGCTTTGCTAAATATGCGTTTCCAACTTTTCTTTTTTACCTGAATACTAGTCCCATTTTCCCTATTGAATTTTGAAACTATTTCTTGTTCATACTGTTTATAAAACTCAGGATCAAAATTTGCATCGGCTAAATATTCAAGTACATGATTTACAGATTGCTTTTCCGATAAAACTTTATCAAAAAACTCATGACGCATTCTAATTCCAAAGGTGTTTATCCCAATAAATTCTTTAGAATCTTTATCAAAGTTTAAGTGAATGGCTTTCTTACCATCTTTATGCTGCCAAAAAAAACGAGCTTCATTTTCTCTTGGTTTTGCCCAAACCCAACCGTAGGTTTGGTATTCTATATCAATAAATTTAGCAGAGTTAAACCAATGCCCTGGTTTGTATTCGGTAGGATTTCCACAAATGGTTTGTGCAACAGTTTCTCCCATCATTCTTCCCGTATACCAAACAGCTTCAATTGGTCTTCTTTGTCCTATAGCTTCTCTTTGTTCTGCACAGTCACCAATTGCGTAAACATCCTTAATATTTGTCTCTAAAGAACGATTTACCAGTACGCCACGGTTTGTTTCAATTTCAGAATTTTTTACAAATTCTATGTTTGGAGAAACTCCAGCAGTTAAACCAACGACATTACATTCAATTTCTTCTCCTGTTTCAGCAATTACAATAGATCTAACTTGTCCTTTTTCATCAGATTTTATTTCTTTTAGATTTACTCCTAATCTTAAATCAATATGATTATCTAAAATTTCTTTATTAATCATTTCTGATTCTTCGTCTGGTAAAACTCCGTTCCAGAAACTTTTTTCTCTTACTAAAAAAGTAACAGGAATATTTCTGCTGTGAAGCATTTCAGCTAATTCAATTCCAATTAATCCACCACCAACAATTACAGCACGTTTACAAACTTTATTGTTTGGTGCATACTTTTCTAAGCTATCTAAATCTTGTTTATGGTACATTCCCATAACACCGTCTAAGTCTTGACCAGTCCAACCAAATTTATTCGGTTTAGAACCAGTAGCTATAATTAATTTATCATAGGCAAAAGATTCGTTGTTTTCAAGAATCAGATTTTTGTTTTTAGTATCAATACTAGCAACACGCGCTTGTTTTAATTCTATTCTGTTTTTTTTCCAAAACCAATCTTCATACGGTTTTGTGTTTTCAAACTTCATGTGCCCCATATAGATGTACATAAGTGCAGTTCTTGAGAAGAAGTGAGGTGTTTCAGAAGAGATAATGGTAATTTTTTTATCAGAAAGTTTTCGGATATGGCGTGCTGCCGTTACTCCAGAAATTCCATTACCAATAATAACGATGTGTTCCATGTTTTTGAGAATTACTTTTGCTTATGTCGATACAAAAGATAAGAATTTACGATTGGTCTAAATTTAGAATTGTTTTAAATAAGAGATAAAATGTAATTCATTGTAATTCCGTTCGACTTAGGAGGGGACTTTTTTACAAATACTAATAACAATGAAAAGAATTTCGATTTTAATAGCTGTGGCGCTTTTTAGCATTGCTTCATTTTCTCAGGAGGAAGAAAAAGAAGAAAAAAACAACTTACAAGTTTTTACACCTTCTAAATTATTAAACAAAGGACAATGGGATATTAAGTGGTTTAATGGTTTATATACAGAAACAAAACAAACAGGTCCAAATAGCAGTGATTCTAGAGAAATAGCAAGACAAAATTTCTTTACTTCTACGTTAGAAGTTTTTACTGGGGTATCTGAAAATAATAGAATAAATGTTGGAGGTATTATTGAGTATCGTTCGAATACATTTGGAGGACGACAAGCGCTTTCAGTATTTAGTTTAGAGGATACAAGTTCAGATAGAAAAGGAATATCATCTATTGCTCCTTCCGTTAAAATTCAACCATTCGAAAACATAGGAAACTTTTCTATTCAAAGTGCTATTCACATTCCTTTATTAGAGAGTGGAGATGAAGGAAATTCGGATGGATTTTTGGACCAAACTGCTTGGTCTTTTCAAAATAGATTCTTTTATGATTATACATTTCCAAGTGGAAAATGGCAATTATTTACTGAGTTAAATACCGAATACGGATTTGGTGATGATCAAAGTTTTGCAAATAATACTTTTTTAGTAGTTCCTGGAGCATTTATGAGCTATTTTCCAACTCAAGATGCAACGGTATTGGTTTTTGCTCAGCACTCTCAGCGTTTTGGAGATTTTGAACAAGATAACACAGCTTTAGGACTAGGTGGAAAATATCAACTTACAGATGTTTTAAATATTGAAGTTCTGTATAGTAATATTGTTCGCGGATATAATTTTCAAGGGCTAGGAGAAACATACAGCATTGGATTAAGAGCCTTATTTTAAGATTCTTTAATGAAGGAAAATGATTCTTAATCGTTATTTTTAACGTATGAAAGTGAGATTATTTTTCTTAATAATAGGTTTTACGTTTTTCCTTTCTTGCAACAGTCAGAAAAAAAAAATAAATGGATTAAGTTTCGTAGCGTCATCAGAAGCTATTAATGATAAACATACACAACCTGTTAAAAAGGCATCAGCAAATTATGTTTCGCTGATGCCTTTCGGTTTTATAAAAGATTTATCATCTCCAGAGGTTCGATACAATTCTAAATGGCAATGGTTTGGAGAAAAAAAAGAAGGGGTTCATCAATATGCATCGGCTTTTAAAAAAGAGCAAATAAAAATTATGTTGAAACCTCAAATTTGGGTTTCAAGAGGTGAATTTACGGGTTACATTGAAATGAAATCCGAAGAGCAATGGAAACAATTAGAAGAAACATATTCGAAGTTTATTTTAGATTATGCTAAAGTCGCTGAAGAAATAAATGCCGAGATTTTTTGTATTGGTACAGAGTTAGAAAAGTTTGTATTAAATAGACCTGTTTATTGGTCAAAATTGATTCAAGAAGTTAAAAAGGTTTATTCAGGTAAGTTAACCTATGCTGCAAATTGGGATGAATTTAAAAGAGTTCCGTTTTGGTCTGATTTAGATTATATCGGAGTAGATGCTTATTTCCCTTTAAGTGACCAAAAAACCCCAACAGTTGAAGAGTTTGAAGCCGGTTGGAATTCACATAAAACTGTAATTGGTAATCTTCAAAAGAAGTTTGATAAACCAATTTTGTTTACAGAATTCGGTTACAGAAGTGTTCATTATACAGGGAAAGAGCCGTGGAAATCGGATAGAATTAAAGGAGAAGTGGATTTACAAGCTCAAAGTAACGCCACCCAAGCAATTTATAATCAGTTTTGGAAAGAAGATTGGTTCGCAGGTGGTTTTTTATGGAAATGGTTTCACGATCATGAAAAAGTTGGTGGGACTAATAATAATAGATTTACACCTCAGAATAAACCCGTAGAAAAGTTAATTCAAAAATTATATGCGCAGTAGGATGCAGGTTTACAGGAGTTTTAAAAAGTTAGTATTGCTTTTTCTTTTTCTTACCTCATTGAGCGTGAAATCTCAAGAAAGTATAGTCTACGACATCAAAGTAAAGGGAGTAACAAAAACAAAACCTTCCTTTGTGAAAAGGTTATTAGAAACTAAATCGGGAAGTCCTTTAGATTCAATTACCTTAGATAAAGATATTACTGTTTTAAAAAGATTACCAGGAGTCGCGCATGCATACTATCAAGTTTTTCGTTCACATGATAACTTATATAATGTCTTTGTGTACATTCAAGAGAACTTTACCATTATTCCGGAATTAGCTTTTTGGACAACAACAAATAATCAGTTTGCTTACAAAATTGGAGTATATGAGTACAACTTTTTAGGTCGAAATATTGCTGTCGGAGGGTTTTATCAGAATAATGGCTACAATACCTATTCTTTTAATGTACGCGCTCCTAACTTGTTTACTAGAAAACTAGGTTTAGCATTTACGCATCAAAATTGGAAAAGTGAAGAACCTTTATTTTTTGACAATCAATCAGCAAATTATCTATACAACAATATCTCAACAGAAATTTTAGGATTATATCAAATCGACTTTAATCACCACTTAACTTTTGGAGTAAACTATTTCCAAGAGAAGTATGAATATTTACGAGGAGCTACAAGTCCGAATGTTCCACAGAATTTGAAAGTTGATAAAATTTTATACAAGCTATTGTATACCTATGAAGATTTGGATTATTATTATCATTATTTAGATGGATTCAAAAGCATCTTATATATGCAGTATGTTACTTCTCAGAATGATTTTCAAGATCAATTTATGATTGCCTGGAATGACTTTTTTTATTACGACAGAATTGGAAAAAAAGGAAATTGGGCTAACAGATTAAGAATTGGTTTCGCTTCGAATAATGAATCTCCTTTTGCTCCTTTCGCTTTGGATAATAATATTAATTTAAGAGGAGTTGGAATTATTGTAGATAGAGGAACTGCTAGTATTGTTTATAACACAGAATACAGACATACTTTATATGATAAAAAATGGTTTGCGCTACAAGCAAATGGCTTTATTGATGCTGGAACATGGAGAAAACCAGGAGGTGAAATAAATGATTTTTGGGAAGATCAAAATATTGAATTATTCTCTGGAGTAGGTTTACGATTTATCAATAAAAAAATCTACAATGCAATTTTTCGAATCGATTACGGATTTAGTTTGAAAGATAATACTAGCGGGTTAGTTTTTGGTATTGGGCAATATTTTTAATAATAATTGATTAAGACAGAAGAGCTTAAAATAATGAAAAAGAGTAAAGCTATTTTTGAGTAATTACATTTTAATTAACTTTGCCAAAAACTATGATAATTACCGGCAGTTTTTGTAAATGTCTACTATTAAAAATTTGCAAGTGAAAAAAAGACTACATTTTTTGATTATTCTACTTTCAATTTTGTGTAATTCAGAATTGTATAGCCAAGATATCCAAATAAAAAGAATGTCAGAGAATATTGAAATTAAAGAAGATTCTTCATTTGTAAGAAATGTTTCAGTTATTTTCCAAGAGACGGATAAACCATTTTTGTATCCTATTTTTTATGATGCCGAGTTAGAAAAAATTTCAAACGTTAAACTTTATGTCAAGAAAAAAAGACGTGATAAACCTATATCAAAAATAGAAACGTATGAAGAAGACGCGAAGTTAGATTTTATAACCAGTACAAAAATTAAATTTGTTATAATTCCTGCGAATAAGGAAATAAAACTTTCATATTCATCATCTTGCAAGGAGTTAATGTACTTCTCTAGTTTGCCATTTTTTTCGCATAACAAAATTGACACACTAAATTATAGAGTTCAAGTACCAAATCAATTCAATTTAGTACACAATACAATTTACAAAGAATCTTTATCTTTTTATAAAATCGATTCTACTAAAACTGAGTTAAACTCAGCATGGAATATAAAAGTATCTCCTAAGGAAATAGAGCCAGATCCTCTTCATTTTTTTAGAGTTTATAAAAACATGAAAAATCCTTTGATGCGAATTATTGTAACGCCAAATTCTTATAAAAATCGACCAACAAACTATATTAATGACTGGTATTTAGGAGAAGTTTCCTCAAAGAAAGGATTAAATAATGAAGTGAAGCAGAAAATAGATGCTTTGACGAAAAATGTAACAAATCCGTCCCAGATTGTAAATACACTATACAATTATGTAAGAAGTAACTTTAAGTATGTAATGATAGAGTTAGGCATGGGAGCTTTCGTTCCTACCCATGCAAACACGGTTTATTATAAGAAGGAAGGAGATTGTAAAGATCTTTCTAACTTTTTATCGGAAGCATTAAATTACAAAGGAATTAAAAGCGATATTGCTTTAGCAGCTACTTTTGATCATATCTCTGATTGTAACTTCCCTTCACTGAGTTCAGCAAATCATGTTATCACTACAGCATATGTTAATGATGAAGTTATCTTATTAGATCCTACTGATCCAATACATAGAGAAGGAACACCTGTTGAGAGTTTACAAGATCGAACAATACTTATAGTAAATAATAAAGGAGGAATTTATCACAAAGTAAAAAGTTTTACTCCTGAACAAAACAGAATTCTATATCAGTTAGATTTAAAGGTAGATAATACGGATATCAAAGGAGAATTTGAGGTTTTATACGAGGGAATTTCGAGCAATTTTTTGAAATATCGATTTAAGGATAAAAATAAAAAAGAGCGAATTGATTTTGAAAAAACGTTTTTCGAAGTAGTTTTTCGAAACCAAGCAATTTCGAATTTAGAATTACTTTACGACACTGAGAAGTTAGCTTACAAAGGAAATATTTCGGTAAGTAGTAAAACTTTTGATGATGATAAGAATAAATACTTATTTATAGATTTTTTACCTAAGATAATTGAGACTGAAAGCCGGGATTCATTTATAGAAGGTATAAATGCTGGAAATCCTTTTCATAAGATAGTACAAGCTAAAATAACTGTGAATGAACCTATAACGGATTTTAAACCAATCATTCATACTTACAAAGAAGAAGGAATTTCTTTAAACGTAACCATAAAACCAATTTCAAATTTAGAAATTGAATGTACATATGATTTTACTTTAAATCATATCTATTTGGAAGAAGAAAATGTGAATAAAGCAAATGAGATTTTAAAATCATTTAAAAAAATAATCAATGAACCTATTATCCTTGAAAAACAAAAAAGTTAGTTTACTCTTAATATGTACTTGCTTATTGTTTTATAGTTTCAATTCTGTCTTGAGTAATAACAACGATCCATTTTTAACGATTTGCAAAAAAGCAGATGGTTATTATACTTATTCATATACTGATGTAACTTATGCTAGTAATTGGGGAGGTTATAAAAGATACGTTTCTATAAGTAACAAGTTGGTGATAAATACATCTAAAGGAGTTGAAGATTATGCTTTTTTATATTTAACCGAAGATGAAAGTAATCATATAGAAAACATTAAAGTACGTACGCTAAAAGCGGATGGTACTATAGTTAATTTAGACTCTAGCCTTGTTTTTAAACGTGACTCTAAAAAGAAAAAATTTGGAGAAATAAAATATCCAATTCCTGGAGTAGAGCCTGGAGATACAATTGAAACAAATTACGTGTATTCTGAAAGATTAAATAGGAATGGTTTAAAAAACTATGTTAGTTTACAGACAGAACTTCCAAGCTTAAACTCACAATACTCAGTAAAAGCACATCCAGAAATGATGCTACGATACAAAGCCTACAACGGTTTTCCTGAACCATCAGTTGTAACCAATGATTCCCTGATTTATGCCCAGTTTTCAATGGATAAAGTCAAAGGAATTGTAAAAAATGATTTCAATTGTTTGCCATGTGAAAAACCATATTTGTATTATTCTCTTGATAAAAAAGGAAGCGAATTAATCACCTGGAAAAAAGTTTATAATGAAGAGTTTAATTTTGCTACCCAACCATTTGCATTGGATTATGACAGATTTTCTTATTACAAAAGATGGAAAAGAAGAGTAATTGGTAAAGCTAAGGATAGTTCCAAATATTATAAATTCAACTTATTACATGCTGAAGTTTTAAAGAATTTTAAAATGGAACCTGCTAAAGTAGAGGATTTAATAAAGTCTAGTGGTTATTTTTTAAAAGAGAAACGATTCGATCCGATAAGTATTAGGAGATTCTACAGACAAATATTAGAAGATTTAGAAATAGATTATTGGGCCGTATTTGCAAGAACTAAACACTTAGGAGCTATTAGTAAGCACTACATTAGAAAAGGAGAATTCGATCATATATTTTTTGCTTTTGAAGATGAAAAGGAAAATCTAGTTTTTTTATATCCACATGAGGATTATTTTAGATATCAAATAAATGAAGTTCCTACTTCTATTTACAATACCGATATAATTTTAGTGAAACCCCACTTAAAAAAGAAAAGAAAGAAAAAGGATAAGTTTATATCTCGAGATTTACAATTAGCAAAGGTAGATTCAGTTGCCGTTAAGTTCGCTAAGTTGCCAGGAATGAATTCAAACATTAATTACGGATATCAAGTCGTTTCTAGCAAAGTTGATATTGAAAAGAAAGAAACAACTTTTAAATCGAGGTTTAAAGTTTCAGGAGGATTATCTACCGAATTGAGAAGTTTTTATGGAATGTTAAATAAAAATGAAGAGGTTAGTAAGTATTATGATGCCTTAAATGAATTTAAAGGAATTGATACTACTTTAGATATAGATACAGTTACAAATATATCTTTAAACGGTAAGAAGCCTTTTGTTTTTAAAATTAATAGTGAGGGTACATTGAATAATGTAGTAACCTTTATAAACGATAGCCTTATTAGTATTTCTGTAGACAAGTTAGTAAGTCATAATCAACTTGAAGGTAGTTCTGATTCTGATGAGTTAAGTTATTATTTAGATTATGGATATAGTGATCTTTTAACCTATTATATAAACTTTCCGAGCGATATTGAGGTATTGGGATCTGAAAATTCAGATTTGAATTTTGAGAATAACTTTGGAAAATATTCTTTTGAGTTTAAGAAAACAAACAATAAACAAATTAGGTTAAAATCAGAGTATACAATTTTAAAAGACTTGATTCCTTTTGATAAACGAAATGAGATAGAGTTATTAAATGAAAAAGTTAAAGCAATTAAAAACAAACGATTCGTAATTAAACTAAAGAATACAAAATCATAAGAAAATAGAATAAATTCTTGTGAATTTAAAATATAAAAAAAGGATAATTCTACTGAATTATCCTTTTTAAGTTTATAATAATTATTGAGATATTACTTCTTCGGATGAACCAGTTTCATTTCATCAATTAAATGTTTTGCTCCTGCGTATTTATCAATAATGAATAAAATATAACGAGTATCCACCATGATGTTTCTACAAATTTCAGGATCGTAGTTCATATCACTCATGGTTCCTTCCCAAACACGATCGAAGTTTAGTCCAACTAAGTTACCATTTGCATCAATTGCTGGACTTCCAGAGTTCCCTCCTGTTGTATGATTTGTTCCTAAGAAACAAACAGGAACTTTTCCGTTTTTATCAGCGTATTGTCCGTAATCTTTCGTTTTATATAAATCTCTCAACTTTTGAGGAACATCAAATTCATAATCATCAGGAACGTATTTTTCAATAACTCCGTCTAAGTAACTTACCGGATTATAATATACCGCATCTCTAGGAGAATAACCTCTAACTTGACCATAAGTAACACGTAAAGTACTATTAGCATCTGGGAAATAACGAGCATTTGGTAAAGCTTCCATTAATGCCTTCATGTATTGTTTTTGTAACGCAACAATTGGTTGGTTTTTTTGTTGAAACTCAGGACTTATTTTAGTGTGAAACTCCTGAATCATAGGTTTTGCATAAGCGTAAGCTGCATCTTCATTTAGCTTTTTAACAACTTCATCTGGAGTACCTTCTAACAACTGTAAGGTTTTATCTAAATCTGTAAAACTTGTTGAGTCGTAAATAGAAGCATCGACATTTTTATTATACAAAGGCATTACATTTTTAAACACACCTTTATCTACATTTACATCGTAATTTTTATGAATTCCTTTTAATCTTCCGATTAGTGAATTCTTTACTTTATCGAATAATTCAGGTTTGTTTTTAACAGCCATTTCTAATTCAAATGCTCTAAAAGTCATTTGCATTAATTCGTTTGTTACTAGAAATACTTCTATGAAGTTTCTTCGTTTAATATTAATGCTAGCAAAATCTTTATACAACTTTTCAAACTCAGGTAAAATGCTTCCATATTTGTCTTCTAAGCCTTTTTCTTTTAGTGCTTTTTTAAAGATTTCTTCGAATTCAATTCGTTGTTGAATGGCATTACTTTTTTGAATTCCTAAGTTTTCACCAATCCATTTTTTCCATGCATTTGCAATTCTAGCTTGTTTTGAGGCGTATTTAATTCTAACAGCATCGCTAGCTTTCATTTGCGCATCAATTTCTTTCAAGGCCGCTTCTCTAATGGCTATATTACTTGGGTTGTATTCTTGGGTAATATGCTTAATTGCTGTTGCAGGCAAATACTCATTTGTTCTTCCTGGGAAACCAAAAACTAAGGTAAAATCTCCTTCTTCAACTCCATCTAAAGAAACTGGTAAAAAGTGTTTTGGTTTATAAGGCACATTATCTTTACTATACTTAGCAGGACGATTATTTTTATCAGCATAAATTCTGAATAAAGAGAAATCACCAGTATGACGAGGGAAAACCCAGTTGTCAGTATCACTACCAAATTTACCAATGCTTGTTGGAGGTGCACCAACTAAACGTATATCTTCAAAACGTTCGGTAACAAATAAGAAGTATTGGTTTCCTTTATAAAACGGACTTACTTTTACCAATTGCCAATCTTCTTTTGTTGTAGATTTTTTAATGACATTAATATTTTTGTCAATAGCTGATTGCTTTTCACGTTCAGTCATTGTATCTGTAACTCCTGCTAATGCTTTAGTTGTTATATCTTCAATACGAACGATAAATTCTACATATAAATCATTATTTGGCAATTCTTCATTTAAATTCATTGCCCAGAAACCGTTTTTTAGATAATCATTTTCTAAAGAAGAATGTGATTGAATTTGTCCGTAACCACAATGATGATTTGTTAAAATTAATCCTTTTGAAGAAATTACTTCACTAGTACAACCACCATTAAAATGTCCGATGGCATCTTTTAAACTAGATTTGTTTACGTCATAAATATCTTTTGCTGAAAGCTTACTTCCTAAAGATTTCATTTCTTTTTCATTCATCCCTTTTAATAAGGAAGGAATCCACATACCACCTTGTTGCGCGGTAACTTGTAAAAAAAGAAATAGGAATAAAAATTTTATATATCTCATTTGGTTTATTTGTTTATTCGATAAAGATACAAATAGCCAAATTATTTTTAATTATCATTTACATAACAAGTAATAAAAGAGAGATGTCAACCAGAATTTATTTCAGGTTCTCATTATGAAGAATTGCTTAGTAATATTATTAATATGGGATTCCGAATTAAATTCGGAATGACGTGAAAAATTATCTGTATAACTTGATGTAAAGATTCAGATTATTTTTTGTTAAGAGGATATAATTCTTGATTGATGAAGTCTTTAGGAAAGTGTTCATCTCCTTCAAAACCAATTTCAATGTCTCGTCCAGAATATGGAATATAATTGGTTTTAAAAAGATAATCCCAGATACTTAGGGTAATTCCGAAGTTTACTCCATTTTTTCTGTCTTCAGGTAGCTCTTTAGCATGATGCCAAATATGCATTTTAGGATTGTTTAAAATGTACTTCAAAAATCCATAATCCCAATTGATATTCGCATGATTTAAATGTCCAATGGTAATATTAAAGAAGTGAACAACTGCAACATCTTGCGCAGTAAATCCGCCCATTATAGCTAAAGGAATATACTTCATAGAATTGTATACCACAGGTTCCATCCAATGATAACGAAGATGAGCAGCAAACCCCATTTGTTTCACGGAATGGTGTACTTTATGAAAATTCCATAAAAACTCATATTTGTGCAACAATGTATGTGTATACCATTGCACAAAATCAATAATAATAAAGAAAGTAAAAATACGTAACCAATATGGGAATGAGTTGATATCAAACAATTGAAAACTTGAAACAGACAAACCAACTAAACCTAAAACATCATTAAATAATGCAGCAGCAGTATTCGATAATGCAATTAAAACGATGAGGTTTAATAGGAAAAAATTGAAGAACATATAAAAGGTATCCAACCAAAAATCTTTTCTAAAAGCAGGCTGATTTTTACGCCAAGGAAACGCAATTTCCAATCCCCAAACTATTAGAGAGATTAAAATTAATCCATAGAAATAATTCTCCCAATTCAGCTCGAAAAGAACAGATTGTTTGATGTAATTCCAATAATCAGAATACGATTTAGATATAAGGTCTAAGTACTTTTGCATCACAATATAAAAATACAACTATTAACTCAGATTTTATAGTCTTTTTTCAGCGCTATTCTTTACAGAAATTTGAAGTTAATTTAAATATGTATGCTACTGAGCCAATTTCCGTTGTCAATTTTGTGAAGTACATTTTTTACCGTGACATCCCCGTCGAAATTATGGCCAAAACCATCAATAGTTACTATATCATGCGGATTCACATATCCTGTTCCTTGAGTAATTATTATTCCATTCGCAACATTGCTCTTAGAATCATTAATTGATAAAGTTCCATCTATTACATTATTATCAAGAGATAATTGAAGTAACGAACTATCACTACCTTTATGCGTATTTAAGGATTTACAATAGACAATTAGTATTTTACCTATTTCTTTGTTAGTTTTAATGTCTACTCGTGTTATTAATGCCGAACAAATGGGGTTATTTTTACAATCATATCCTAATTTTATTTCTATCGAGTTTCCTATTTTAAAGGCTGAAGAATTAGCAATGGCAAATTTATCGTAGTCTACAATAGTTAATTTTATTTCATTATTTTTTGATAATAAAATTTCCATATCCGCTAACTCAACTATATTAGTAATATTAGTTCCATTAGAGAGTATTTCAAAGGTAACTAACCCACCTTGCTCATGTAGCTTGTTTTTTATCATGAGTTTAAGATAATAAATTAAAACATGTGAAATAAGGTTATCATTAGTTTAATGATATCTTTAGTTATATTTTTCATAACATTAAACACAATAGCTTGAATTCAATTCAAACTGTTGTGTTTAATTTGGTTTGTATAAGAATTAATTCCAAACTCCTGTTTTTGCAGTTTCTACAGCATATTCTGTAAATGTTTTAGCCTTTCTTCCAAGAACTTTTTCAATATCTGTTGAAATAAGTTGATTGTTAGGATTTGTCAATACATTACTAAACAAGTATTCAATTAACCAAACTACATCAGCAGGAATTTGTGCTTTACGCATTCCGTCAAGGTATTGTTCTAATGTAATTTCATGAAAGTTGAATTTTTTGTGAATAGCAAGTCCGATTGTAGAGACAACGTCTTTGAATGTAATTAATTCCGGACCTGTAACTTCAATGATTTCTCCATTAAAATTATCATTTAATAGAACTTCCGTGGCTACTTCTGCAATGTCATCAGCATCCACATAAGGAATTAAAACATCGGACATTGGTAAGGCAACATCTCCAGAAAGAATGGCATCTAAAAAGAAACTTTCACTCCAATTTTGATTGAACCATGAAGCTCTAACTATTGTGTAATCTAAGCCTGAATTCGCAACAATTTGCTCACAAGCTTCAGCTTCAACTTCTCCTTTTCCAGATAAAAGAACTACTTTTTTTACACCTAATTCTTTGGCTAAAGTGGTTAAGCTTTGAATAGCTTCTTTGGCTCCCGGAATTGCTAAGTCGGGATAATAGGTAACGTACATTCTTTCAATTCCTTCTAATGATTTTACCCACGTATTTTTATCATTCCAGTCGAAACTAGGTGATGCATTTCTTGATCCGATTCTTGGTTCAATTCCTTTGTTTTTTAATTGTTCTACTACTCGGCGACCAGTTTTACCGGTACCTCCGATAACTAAAATATTTGTGTTCATAATTGTTTGTGTTTTATTTTTTTATAAAAATTGAGATTAGTAATAATAGGAATGATATGAAACCAGCAATGGTTCTGACGTTATGAAATCCATTCCAATATCTTTCATAATAGGCTCTAAAACTTTTCAGTTCAGAGAGGTTTAATTTTTTGAGATTTAAAGAGTCTAATTCATTATTTAATGGAACATTTCCAAAAGCTGTAAATCCGAAAGTTCCAACGGCATATATGAGCATCGCAGATAAGACTAACCAGAATGTAGGTTTGTGATGAAACTGAGTTATTGAGTTGATAACTAAGAAAACTAAGCTTCCAAAGAATACAGCAAAGAATACAGGGTTTAGTATTTCTTTGTTGATGCTTTGCATGGTTTCTAAATAGGTGACATCTGTAATTTTTTTGGTTCCTGGAATAACTGAAACAGACCATGCGAAAAAGATTCCAGCAGATAAGGCAGTTAATACAACTGTTATAAAAAAGATGATAGTTTTCATACTTGTTGTTTTTTAATGAAATAGTTACCAAAGTATGTTGTGATGCAATAGAATTCTACCATAATGATGTAAAACATAGGATCACTAAAGAATACGGCATAACTTCCACCAGCAGGAATGATAAATATTGGAACCGTAATTAGAACATCTAGGATTGCCGCTGTACTCATAAAAATTAGCGCCAACTTTGCTGGTGTAATTTTTCCTTTTTTATAGTACATATAAGTTCCCAAAAAAACTGATGGAATAATGGCAAGGACCAGAGTAATATTAGCTTGTAAATCTGGATTACTCAAAACAGAAAATGAATAGGAAAGGAGGAAAGCGGTAACGCCTACTATCCAAACCAAAATAGCGGAAAGAATTGCTCTTGTTTTATTGTGAATCATAATTTTACTTTTTAATTATGACACAAAACTATAGTGACTGTAAAACAGTTACTTATTCGAAAAGAACAATGATTTATTCGAAAAGAATTTTAAACCTGACTTGGTCTGTAACCAAACTTTTTTTCAAAGGCATTTGAGAAAGATCCTAAACTATCATAACCAACTGCCCAAGCAGCTTCTTGAATAGTTTTTTGTTCTTTCTTAATAAGGTTGTAGGCTTTTTTTAATCGCTCATTTTGAAGATATTTAAAAACAGGAACTCCAAATTGTGCTTTAAATTCTTTCTTAAGTTTATTAGTGTTAGTTCCTATTTTCTGAGCGAGTTCTGTTAACGAAGGAGGGTTTTCCAAATCCGCAAGTAATATTTCCTGAGCGAGATTTATTTTTTCTAATTGAGAAGTTTCAATTATGGTAGATTTTTGACTTGCTAGTTGCCCAAAATAATGAGATAACAATGCACTCATATGACTCTTATAAAACATCATTTTAATTCCGCCTTCATAAGAATTATTGAAAAACTGCTCAACCAAAACAAACATTTCTGGAGTCATTTTAAAAACGGGACCTTCAACATAGTGGTCTTTTGGATGTACCAACTGTGATAAAAACTGTTCTAGGAATTCTCCTTCGCCATTCGGAAGTTTATCAAGGTTTCTAACAGTAGTGGCAATTACTAAGCATTGTAAAGGTTTTTCGTTAGAAACATGATGTTCAAAAGCAACTTTTTCATCTGCATAAAAAGACAAAATCATTCCTTTTGTTTGCTGAAATTCTTTTGTCTTTCCGTCATATTTTACTTTCAATCCAACATCACCAGAACCGTAAAAAGCAATAGCAATAACAGGTTCATCAAAATAACAAGTATCGACGAGTTTTGTACTGTTAGTAGTTGCTTCTTCTAATAGAATTGTACAATCGTTTATGTCTATAATTTCACGATTCATTTTTTAATTTATGCTGTAAATGGATAAAATAATACTTATACTAAGATAGTCGATTATTTTATAAAAAACACAAACAGCAAAATTTACTAGTTTATGAATCTTTAAAATGGTTTTTAAAACGAATACTTCAATCCTAATTGTGCTTTCCATCTAGAATTGATCACATCAAGAACCCAAGGTTTTGCATTTTCATCTAATGTGAATTGATATACAGGTTGATTGTTTTGTATTCCTTGAAATTCCAATAAGTTAAAGTTTGAATTTACAACATTAGGTACAAAAACTAAACGCCCCCAGTTTTTATTTAACAAATTCAATACATTAAAAATATCAAAGCTTACTTGTAAATTATCGTTATTTTTAAATGGAATATTCAATACAAATTTTGCATCTAATTGATGATTCCAAGGAGTTCTTCCTCCATTTCTTTCGGCATAACTTCCTCTGTTTTCTCTCAAATAGTCATTATTATTAATGAAGTTGTCTAATCGAGTCCATTGTTCTTGAGCGGAAACCAAAACATTTCCGTTAGTATCGGTAATATCTGTTAATTGAATTTCACTTTGGTTTGCAGGAATATATACCAAATCATTTCTTGAAGATCCATCTCTATTTACATCTCCTTGATAAACCACAGAATATGGACTTCCTGATGTTCCTGTGTATAATGCAGAAACTTGTAATTGATAGTTATTCTTAAAATCAAAATTGTAGCTATGAGAAGAAACAATTTTATGACGAAGATCAAAGTTAGAAAAAGACACATCTGGATCATGTGAATTTATAGCTTGATTCCATTCGAAGTTTGCTGCAGACGAATTACGAACTGTACTGGAAACATCTTTACTTTTCCCATTCGTGTATCCTAAGAAACCAGCATAATTTTCTGTTTCTTTTGAAAGTCCGAAATTGATATTGTAACGATATCCTCTATTGGTATTGCTTAATAAAAACACATTGGTAAAATCATCGTTAACTCGAGTTCCATTGTAGAATAAACGATTGTCTGCTCCTGAATAATTTCCAAATTCTTGACGTCTATTTATCGATTGAAAAAAGATTCCTTTTAAAACATCTGTATAGGTTGCTTCTACAGAAAAACGAAAGTTTTGAGGAAGCTTAGCTTCAAAACTCAATCGAGTTTTCCACTCTCTTGGCAATTCAAAATCGTTGTCAATTAAGTTGATTTCGGTTAATCCTGGTTGTTGATTGGCTAAGACACCTAGATTTTCTTCTAATTGAACAACATTCCCATTTGGTCGGATATCAACATTAAAATAATCAGTCCCAGAAATGTATTCAGCATAAGCAAACCATAAATATGGAATTCTTCCCGTAAATATTCCACTTCCTCCACTGAGTGTGTACTTTTTATCTTCATCTAGCATGTAGGTGAAACTTACTCTTGGATTGATATGTGGATTCACATCAATTTTATTAGTAAACTGACTAAACTCTGGAGTATTGGTAACTAAAGGACTTAAAGGTAAATCGTCTAATAACAATTGATTGTCTAAACGAACACCAGCATTTACAGTAAATTTATCGTTGATTTTAATTTTATCCTGAATGTAAAAAGTAGTGGTAAGTACATCTATTGTAGCCGATGGTTGGCTATTTACAAAATCGAAAGTATTATTGGAAACATGATAAACTCCACGAATTCTTGATGGCATATCATTTAAAAAATCATCAACAGAATTGTAAGCCCAACGTCCATTCCAAGCGGTTAAAAAACCGTAATCAATATCATTGTATTGCAATAATAATCCACCTGTAATAGTATGATTGTTTTTATAATAGGTGAGCTTATCCGTTAACTGAAAAGTATTCAAGTTGGTGTTATAAATAGAGGCTTCTCTATATGTTCCTGCAAAAATTCTATTTGAAGAATCGTTAATTTCTAAATGTGGAAAAACACGACCATCGTAAGAACGATCTTCTTTTACTTTGTTATAACCTAAAGTTAAGATGTTAGAGGTGTTTTCTGATAAACTAGAATTTAGCTCGAAAGTTGTACTATTTAAAATGCTATTATGACGATATCCTTGATTCCCAAAATTAAATACTGCCTGATTCCATTCTAAATTGTCAGCAAAACTTTTTACAAAGTTGTTCCTCAAAGTTAGTTTGTGATTTTCAGATAAATTATAATCTAATCTCGCGAATATTTTGGTTGAAGCAGTTTGAATATCAGCATTCTCAAATGCACCCGGATCATAATTATAATCGTTTCTTAATTTATCGGCAATAGCAATTACTGTGGATTGATCAATATTAGATGCATTGGTTCCAGGAGCTCCTAAAACTGGAGTTTTACTTATAGCTTGCTCTACGTTTAGGTAATAGAATAATTTATCTTTTTTAATAGCGCCACCTAGTCCAGCACCAAACTGAACATCATAAAAGCTATCAACATTTTGCTCATTTCCTTCTGCAAATTTTCCAATTAAAAGCTGGTTGTTTCCGTATCCATAAACTTCACCTTGCGTTGTATTAGTCCCGTTTTTAGTTACCACATTAATATTGGCTCCTGTGAAATTTCCAATGCTAACATCAAACGGAGCTATTTTTACAGAAAGTTCTTTAATGGCTCCAAAACTTATAGGCTGACTTCTTGAAAGGCTTCCTGGTGTTCCATTGGCTGATGATCCTGAAGCGCCACTTGCAGGTTCTTGAAAACCAACAACATCATTACTCGCAATTCCATCCACATTAAAATTGTTAAAACGATTACTTGCACCACCGAATGAATTCAAATTTGCATCAGATAAATTGCGTGTTACATCTTGAACACTTCTACTAATTGATGGGGTTTTAAGCAATTGCTCCGTAGAAATATTTCTAGTTTTTATAGTTACAGAAGAATTAATAACAACTTCATCGAGAGCTGTGCTTTCTTCAGTTAATACGATATCTAAAGTTGTTGTTTTTCCTAAGTTGATTTGAATGTTAGATTTCTGATATGTGTGAAAACCGATAAATTGAATTTCTAATTGATATTGATTTCCAGGAGGAATATTTGCAATTAAATAATGACCAGATTCTTGAGAGGTTGTGGTGTATTTTGAGTTGGTATCTAAATCAGTAAGAATTACTGCCGCATAAGGAACAGAAGTTTTCGTATTATCAGTAATTTTTCCTTCTAGAATACCTGTAGTTTCTTGTGCAAAAGTGAATTGTATCGTAAATAATAAAACTATAAAAATTGAAATTTTCATGTTTGTAATAATGTGTTTCAGTAAATGAATTGGTTTGATGTTCAGTCACGACAATTCTATGGTAAGAACTTAGATGAAATATCATTCATGAAAATTCTGTTCATAGGAACACAGCGACGTAATAATTGAGTTTGTTATGAAATCACAATTGAAGGAGAACCTTTGTTGAAGGTGTCAGAAGAGTATGTTGAATTGTAGGTTTTGAAAATTTTTACTACAAACTCTTTAGGAAAAGAAAGGATTGAAAGTATAAGATGTTTTAGAATCAGACTGGTATTTCTGAATCTATTTATGAAATAATATAAATCTTTTGTTTCATCAACATCCTTTAAAATTTCAATATGCTTCGTAGTATGCTTTTTTGATTTTAAATACTGTTCTAAAGCAGTAAAAAGATGATTGCTTTGCCAAGGTAACTTCTGAAATTCTTCGGTATTGAAAGTACTTTTTGAAAGTGTAATTAAATAAGATCCACCATCCATAGAAGGTCCCAAAGTGAGAATTTGATTCTGAAGATTCTCATTGGCAGAAAGTAAATGCTGAGTTTTTAAATCAGGAGTATCGTTTCCAATAGTAATTACAGCATCATAACCTTGTTTAAAAACTGATGCTATGGCATTACTAAAGCGTTCACCAAAGTTTTTTCCAACCTGATTTACATCTGAGAAAAGCACAACATCTAAACCCGTTTGTTTAGCTTTTAATAGTGTTTCTTCATTAAAATATTCATACAGATTTTTAGAACCTGATATATTTTTTTGTTTCAATTCTTCTTCAGGAGAATTGGCAAAAAGTAAAATTGCAGTATGAATATTCTTGTAATGCATTAATTAGTTTCGACACATTAAGTCGAGGTAAATCCTATGAAATTACGATACAAAGTATAAAAAATAAAAAACTGTCTAAAAAGATTGTAAATCAAGTCATTACGAAAAATTTTAATTTTGAAGTAATCTGTAAATTATGGAGTAAAATTCAATAGATTCCTTAACTTTGTTCGGAATGACAACTTTTTTAGACAGTCTGTTTTATAAGATTTTAAATCAATGTTGATTTAGCAACATCCTCCACCATCATAATGGAAAGTAGATTCTGAAATGAAAATATCTTTTCTTCCTAAATCTGCTATAGCACCTGCAGTTTTATCACAGATAGCTAAAGGTTGATTTTTTAGTAATGTATGTCCTTTACCATCATCAAAATACTCTTCTTCTCCGAAGTAAATTGCTGCTTTACCAGTAAAAATACAAGGTCCGTCTTCTGGCATTGGATCTTTAATAGCAGCAACTTCAATTGATTCAATGTAAATCAGTTCTTCAGTAGGATAATTTACAGGATCTAAAATTCTATATGGTTTTCTTGCTCTAATTTCTATCGTACCGAAACCAGCATCCGTTAACATTTTAACGTATTCTGCAATTGGTAAACTTCCACTTAAACATAATGCACGTAAACGTTCATCATTACGTAATGTTTCATTCATTGGTTGTTCACAAGTTGGATCACTCATAACTAAACGTCCGTGTGGTTTTAAAACACGATACATTTCAGCAATAGCTTTCTTTAAATCATCTGCTTTAAAAATATTAAACAAGCAGTTTTGTGCAGCAACATCAATTGAATTATCTTCAACAGGTAAATTCATTGCATCACCTTTACGTAGGTCAACAAATTCACTTTTGAACCAATCGTTTTGTTCCTCAGCTTCAATAAAGTTTTTACGTGAAGCTTCCAACATTTCATCAACTACATCTAAACCAATTACACCGCCTTTATTTCTATTGAAATAGGCAAATTGTAGTAATTCCATTCCACCACCAACACCAACATATAGCATTTTAGGGTTGTTAGTTAAATCTCTTGCATGCACAGTAGAACCACAACCGTAGTTCATTTCTTGCATAATTTTAGGGATTTTTAATCCTGGAAGTTCCCAAATAGGATTTGTAGTACAGCATAATCCAACGTCTGGAGTTAATGCTGCTTCTTTATATACATCTTTTGTTGTTTCTAAATAACTCATATTGTTTAGTATTTAGTTCACAGTAAATAGTTGGCAGTAATTAGTGCCTAATGTTGTTTTACTGATTTTTTTTAGTCTATTATATTTATGAATTAAATTTTCAAATCACGGTGGCTGAGCGGAGTCGAAGCTATAATTCATTTTAAAATTCGATTTCGACTTCGCTCAATCACCAAATTTTATGATTTTCTAACTTCTAACTTAAAGCTGTTTTATCAATTCTTTAAAAATTGTAACCAATTTTGGTTCTGCTTTACCCGCAACTGCAATAATATCTGCAATATCTACAGGTTGTAAATTTTTAGGGTTGCATTCATCAGTTAAAACTGAAATCGCACAACAAGGAATATCTAATTGTTTAGCTACAATTACTTCAGGAACAGTACTCATTCCAACAGCGTCTGTTTCTAGTATTTGAAGCATTCTGTATTCCGCACGTGTCTCTAATTGCGGACCTAATACACTTGCATAAATCCCTTCATGTAGGGTTATGTCGTTCTGTTTTGCGATAACTTTCAGGTGGTCGTTTAATTTTTTTGAATACGGTTCTAACATGTCTGCAAAAATGTTCCCGAATTCTTTTGCTTGTTTAAAAGCTAATGGAGAACTACCTTGTAAATTGATATGGTCTTCAATTAACATTAAATCTCCTTTTTTGTAAGAAAGATTTATTGCTCCGGCTGCATTTGAAATTAAAAGAGTTTTAATTCCTAATCCGTGCATTGTTCTAATTCCATAAGTAGCTTCCCAAGGAGTATAACCTTCATACAAATGAAAACGACCAGACATTACAACTACATTTTTACCTGATAATTTTCCAAAAATTAATTTTCCTGAATGGAATTCAACCGTTGCTTCTGGAAAGTTTGGAATTTCACTGTATTGAATTTCTTGAGTGATTTCTATATCGTCAACTAACTTACCTAAACCTGTTCCTAATACGATTCCTACTTCTGGAGTATCAATATTTTTATCGGTTAGATATTTTATAGTTTCTTGCAGTTGTTGCTGTTTCATGAATTTAAAAATTGTGTGAATGCTGGATGATTTTGAATGTCTTCAATAACATCAACATCGTTAAGTATTGGCAATAAAAATACACTTTGTTTTTTTAAGTCGTTTAAAGTGGCTTCTCGAACAGATGAGGTTCCCCAATTTTTATTTTTAAAAATATCTGGATACACTTGCCTTGAGGCTAATAGATAATATCCACCATCTTCTGCTGGACCAATAACAACATCATTTGAGTTCAATTGATTAAATGCTTCATCGATATGATGTGATTCTAAATCGTATAAATCACTCCCAATTATGGCAACTTTTTCATATCCCATTGAGAAAGCAGCGGTGAATGCATTTTGCATTCGTTCTCCTAAATCATCACCTTCTTGTTGTAATTTTTGAAATATGGTAGCATCCCATATATCATTATCTCTCACCTTAACAGAATAAAACACAGCCTTATCAGATGATGTTTGCTGTGTTACTTCTTTTGTTCTGTTTAATAAGAATTTATAGATCTCAAGTGCTTTTTCATCACCTAGAGATTTTGCAAGTCGAGTTTTTACCTTTCCTAATTCAGGATTTCTGGTAAAAATCATCAACAAATTTTTACTCATATATCTTAATTCCTTTCGTTAACCATACTCCCCATTTTTTATTGAAAGCATGGACTTCTTCTGTGGGTTTATTGTTTTTGTTTAAAACCCTTTTCCCATTATTTTTCCATTCAAAAATACCTCCATATAAGTTGAATACGTTTGTGTATCCTGCTTTTTTAAGTTGTTCAGCAACATCTTCTGAACGAATACCTAGAGAACAATATACTACTATTTTGGTGTTTTTATCTTCTGGTAATTGTTGTAGTGTTTTTTGTAAATCGAAATGGTCATACCCAACACAAATAGCTTTGTTTAGATGACTTACTTCAAATTCTCTTGGTTCACGAGCGTCTAATAAAACAGTATTTTCATCTTTATCATTTAAATTTTCAACATGAATATAAGGAACTGATTCTTGGTTGAATTTTTTCAATAGTTGTTTTAAATTCTTCTGAGAAAAAGAATTTAACGATGTTAAAACGATAAGAAAAATAATTTTTTTCATTGTTTAGAACATCTCGACTGCGCTCGATGTGACATTGTTATTTACTAAATTAATTCACTATAATTATTTGAAAAATACAGAAAAACGTCAACCTGAATTTATTTCAGGTTCTCATCATAAATATTTGCTTAACAGCGTTATGAGATTCCGAAATAAATTCGGAATGACGCCAAAACGTTATTTATGACTTAAAACGGATATTCATTACTAAAAATAACCAAAATTTATATGGTCATTTTTTAACTTTTTCAAAATAAGCTTAAAGATATTGAAAATAGTAGCACGAAAACTTCTTAAAAAGATTATGTGTGAAGTATGTTAATAATTAATCATAATCTATTACATAGAAATTGAGCTTCCCTCCTATGATTACTTCAGTTAAAAAGTATTTTATTGCAACATAATACAAATTTTTCATAAGAAAAGAAATAATAAAAGTTTGTCTTAAAAGAAGTTTTTGCCAAAACAAAAAGATACCCTTCAACTTTGTTATGGATAAACTGACATAAAACATTAAATAAAAAAATGCCCAGTAAATAAGAATAGCTTTATACATTTAATAGTTATGATGTGCTATCGTAAAATTACCGTTACCGAGCGCTTTATTATTTTACAAAATTAAAAGGTTTTAGTTTTGTAATTATTTCGTTTTATAAATTCTCGTTGAAAAAGTTTTCGATATCTATTATCATTAGGTATTAGCTAATAAGGTTTAATATTTTTTTAGCTACATTTTATTTTTCAACTATTAAGAATTCAAGATACCTCAAGGCAGAAACAATTAAATTATTGCGATTTTTAGCTTGTTTTTCAAAATTATCGAGGTTCTCTCTATTTAATTTTCTTCCCTTTATAAAAACAGCCGAAGGATTTTGTAACGTAGTCAAATTTAGTAAAGGATTATCGTCTATTAACAGAAGGTTAGCCATTTTACCAACTTCTACAGTTCCCATATCATTCATAATTGAATGAGTTTTTGAAGCATTTACTGTGGCAGTTTTCAATATTTCATAATTAGAAAGCCCTGCTTGTTTGTAAAAAGAAAATTCTTGATGAATTGAAAATCCGGGTATTGTAATACCTATTCCAGCATCAGTGCCACAAATAAAGGTAACATTAACTTCATGCAGTTTTTTGATGATACTTATATGAAAATCATGCTGTTTTTTTATAACATTAACAACAGAAGAATCTTTTAATTTTGCAGCAGACCACCTTTCAAATTCTGCTTCACTATCGACCATTTTAATCAGAGGATTCATAAATTGTAATTGCTCTAATTCTAAAATATTATCATCAATGAGCATTTGATAAATGTTATTATAAACCGTTAATGTTGGACTAAAGGAAGTATGTTTTGATTTTGCAAAATCCTTAATAACTTCTTTTAATTTTAGTGTATCCAAAGTATAGTTTAATGGTTGCTGTATTATATCTTCTACATGTTCAATAGATTTTATTTGTCTATTAAAATGATAGGAATAAGGTACTTTTTGGGAAGGATGAGCAATTATATCCATATCATTAATCTTTGCCTGTTTAATAATTGTGTCAAAGATATCCTCGGTTAAGCCATAAAAAGTTTTAATAAAATCATACCCTCTTTTCTTGTATGAAATTATTTTTTCTTTGGCATCACTTGGATTTAATAATTGTAAATTATCATCTCCTAAATATTCTGGCCCTGTAAGTTTAGGAGTTGTTGTGAAAAATATTGGAGAAATAATTTCATCATTATTTATAGCTTCTTTAAGTCTTAAATGCATTGGCATTCCCCACAAGTTTCTAACTGCAGTAACACCATTAGATAAATATAAACCAAGCTCATATTTATCCCATAAATGAACGTGCATATCTATAAGACCAGGTGTTAAATATTTATTTTTTGCATCAATAATTTTAACATCACTGATTTCAATTTTGTTGGCTATGTTCTTGATTACACCATTTTTTATATACACCATTTTGTTGACTAAAATAGTGTCTTGATTCATTGGAACAATATTTACATTCTTAATTAGATAGGAATTAGTTTTTGCAAATTCATTGTTCTCTACTTTTAGGTAATTAGTATTTTGGCTATCAACGAATATTATAATAACTATTGTCAATAATAAAATCCCAATAAGTATGCTAATAAATTTAAGAATTCGTTTTACTATTCTCATGTTATATTTAATAGTTGTTAAGTGTTTGGTATAACCATCAGTTAGGGGTTAATATGATTTAATTTCGTCTTTAACAAAGGTGTTGTAATTTCGAGTGGATTCGGACGAAGTTGAACCTACCTCAGTTGCTATTATACGTTGTTGTGTGTAATTTTTCTATTCAAAATTCAGTTTTAGCTGTCCATTTTCAGGTATTAAATTCCATTTTTGGCAAAGTTTATCAAATTCCGATTTCATTCTTTCAATATCTGTTAAATTCATATCAGGAACTACGATTCCATTAATGTTTTGAGCCTCCCAATTTATTAATTCAATGAATTGTTCGGTTTTCGCAGCACCAGAACTAATAGCTTGAAGATTTCTTGCCATAATTTCAGATAACCAAGTTTCAGTACCTAAATTTTTGATTATTTCTTTGTCAGACAACTCTTCAATGGTCATTCCAGATTTTATATTTCCATAAAAACCATTTTCCAACTTAAATTCCTTTTCAACTATATAATGAGCAATATCATGGTTCGGAATATCTGGTCCAAGATTAAGACTTGTTGAAGTTCCGTCTTTTCTTTTACAAGTAAGAGTATTTCTGTTTTCACCTTTTGTTATTAATATTTCCATTTTTCAAATCCCATACAACTTGTTGTTCTTAAATACTTTACAAGCCATGTTTTATATTGGTTTTAGTGTCTTTCTTTAAGATTGTCCATGTTAAAATTGCTGATATTAAAGTTAACAGTGATAAAATTCTCTCAAAATTGGTTTGAGCAAAAAGGTTTGCAATTGTATTCAAAACGACAAAACAAGAAAAATCCATAAAACTGTATTTATTAGCATTAAAGGTATATCTAATTCTAAATATTTTCCTTGAACTAATAAAATAAAAAATAGAAGCAGATTAATACTAATTGAAATTCCTTCAAAAAAGTACATTTCAATATCATTTTTCAATCTTCCACCCCAAGTTATTTCATAAGATACAATTTTTAGTATGATGCAAAAATGAAAAAACAACACAAAAGTTAATAACCCCAGCATCAATCTGATTGCTTGCTTCGAATTTATTTTCAATTATTTGTTAGATTTAAACTATTTAATATCCTTATTATATTAAAAGCGATATCCTATTCTCAAATGTAAATTCACGGCTATATCACTTTTATTACTTAAATATCCTGCTTCTTTAGCAAAACTATATCTGTAACCAATTCCAAATCCAGTTTCGTAAGTGAAATGACCTCCTACACTTCTTCTAATTCCCCACGTTGGAACTATTGAAATATCACTTATAATTTTCACATCATCTGTATTTGAAATTACGAACCAATCAGGATGATAACTCGTTTTTAATGAGATGAAATTTCCACTATTACCATTGATTACTCTTGATTTCTTTATACGTTTGTTTAAATTATAATAAAATCTAGGTTCCATTGTAATTACAGGTGCTAATAAAAAACCGACTTCATTATAAAAATTTCCGCTCCAAATACTACTATCAAATCCTATTTCAGATCTTAATGTAATCGAATTTGTGAGTTTTAATTCATTATGAGCCCAAACTCCTAAGAATCCAGTTTGTATTCCATATGTTGAATTTTCAACACTTATATTTTGAGATTTTACGTAAATGGTAAATCCACAAAAAAATAAACTCAAGGCTATTCTTCTCATAAATAATTTTAAGATTAAGTTATGATTAATAATGATTTAAGAATAAGCTTAACATCAATTAACCTTCTTTCTTAATCTGCAAATTTATTTTGTAGAAGTGAAATAAATATTGAGATATATCAAAAAACAAAAAAATCTAAGGAACTTTTAATTGTATATTTTCAACTAATCTTTTGGCGTTTTCAGAATCATGTGAGGAAAGAAAAATAGTGTTATTATTTCTAGCAAACTCAATAATAGCATCGCAACTATTTCTGTTTTCTTTTTGACTTTTAATAGTAGAAGAAAATTGTTTATTGAAAAGCCTATATTCATTATAAGCAACATCTCCTCCAAACACTATAAATTGGTTTTCATTAATTTTTAATATAATTGAACAATGACCGCGTGTATGACCTGGAGTTTCAATCATAATTAAATCTTTAGCATCAGTTACAAAATGGGCATTGTTAAAATTCTCAAATGAATCAGCCATTTTAACTTTACTGAAAATCTGATTTTTAGGAAACAATTTAGGGAAAGAACTATCCATAGTATCCCACTCCTTTTGATTTACTAAAATCTCATTTGAAGGAAAATATTTTAAACCCGAAGTATGATCAACATGTAAATGTGTGAGAATAACCTTGTCAATAACCTCTGTTTTGAGTCCGATAGTATGTAATTGATTATGAATCTCCTCCTCTACTCTAACATCAAAAAGCATTTGGTTTGTAAAGTAGTATCTAGAAACGACATCTATGTTTTTGAAATGAGCCTTTTTTTTGACATCGGAAGTAATTCCGGTATCAATCAAAAATACTCCTTCAGGGTGTTCGATTAAAAAAGTATATACGGGTAGCCACTCACAATAGTTTTTATCCCAAAAAGATTTTAGTGTACTTAAAAATCCTTGCTTTTGAGTATTATACACACTTTCTTTAACAGCTAATTTTCCCGTTTGAATACAAGATATTTTAATAATACCGTTTTTGCTTCTAAATTCTTTAGTAATTATATCCATATGTAGAAATAAAAGTATTTAATAGCAGCAACATGGTTATTGATAAATATCAAAAAATCATTTTTGAGCTCTTATTCGACTCAGTGTTTCTTGAGTCATTCCTAGATAAGAGGCAATCATACTTAATGGAACCCTTTGCAGTATATTAGGGTGTGTCTTGGTGAAAATCTCATAACGCTCTGCCGCAGTATTAAAATGAATGTTATCAAGTCTCTTGTCTAACAATAAAATTCCTTGATTGCTAAATATGCGCCCTATTTTTTCAAGTTCTCTACTAGAAGAAAATAATTCTTCTAATTTGGCGTAATCAAATTTCCATAAGACACATGGTTCTAAAGTTTCTATCCATTTATTACTGGGCTCTTGAGTAAAAAAGCTACCTATAGCACCAACAAATTCATTTTCTGGTCCTATCCAGCAAGTAACATCTTTACCATCTTTATAACAAAAAATTCTGGTTAAGCCTTTTTCTATAAAATAAAGACTGCTACAAACTCTACCCTCTTCAAGAAGAATTGTTTTCGAAGGATATTCTACCCTTTCAATAGTAGCGAGTAATAACTTTTCATTTTCGGGAGATAAATTTCCAATATCTCTGAAGGCTTTTAATAGGTTTTCCATTACATTTTTACTTTAGAGTTTAGCTCTTCATTTAGACCTTAAAATTAAACATTTGTTACAGAATTCATTTTTTCTATTCTTTCATAATCAAAATTCATTATTTGATAAATGTCAAATGTTTTCAATATCCATATAATCATATTTGCCATTCATTTATCAATTTAAATAAATGTACAGTGTTAAATAATAGATTAATTAAAAACCAATATAAATTATGAAAAAAATACCACTATTACTAACTGTTTGTTTCTTGAGTTTTACAAATTATATTGCAGCTCAAAATGTTGATTTCGGTCTAAAAGGAGGTTTAAATATTGCTAATGTTAATGTACCTGATATTGATGAGGATTTAAATAATTTATTAAGTTTTCATGTAGGAACATTTGCTGAATTTAAGTTTAATGAAAAAATTTCGCTTCAACCAGAATTATTATACACAAGACAAGGTAGTGAAGTAGTTGAGAATAATTCGAAAGTTAAAATTGATTATTTAGCGATGCCTATTTTAGCAAAATACTACTTTTTCGAGAACTTAAGCCTCGAGGTTGGACCACAAATATCATTTTTAATTAATGATAAGATTGAATATATAGATAGCTCTATACCTGATGAAGAAACAGATGCTTCAAGTTTTGATTTCTCACTAAACTTCGGATTAGGTTATAACCTAGGTTCCAATATGATTATTCAAACCAGATATTGTTATGGAGTTTCTGCGGTATATGAAAATCCAGATGCAAAAAATAGTGTATTCCAAATTTCATTGGGTTATAAATTTTAGACCAAAGGTAGAAGGTATTATACTAGAAATAATATTTGAAAAAGAAAAAATAAAACAAACTTAATATTCAATGTAGTTCATCCCACCGAAGTGTATAAAATACAACAAGAAAAAACGGAGGTTTTGAACGGTTGGGATGCTGCATTGAAATATTAGAATAACTCTAGCCTTTCTATAAAATGATATGATTATTTGATATATATCAAATACTTATTGTAATCATATCTTCATATTTGTTACTTAATAATCGATACTATAATGATGAAAAAAAGTATTTTATTCTCTCTACTCTGTTTAATCTATATTTCAACAGTAAACTGTCAAAAAACGATACATCCATTAAATCTCAAAATCGACAAAGTTCTATCTTTTCCTGAAAAATACACGATGAGTATGTTTTTTGTTGCTAATTCTCAAAAAAAAACAATAGGGAAAATTCATACTTCATTAGTTAAAACAAACGAAAATATTTCAATCATAACAAAATTACAAATACCTAATCAAGCCAATAATCAATGGGTTGATAGTATAGTCGTAAACTCTGCAAATTTTGAACCTTTATATCATTCATCTATTAATCCTCAAAGGGAAATGGTCATGAAGTATGGAAAAAAAATCAATGGCTATTTTAAAAATTTAAAGACTAATTCTACAACAGAAATTCTAGAAACCACTAATAAACCTTATTTCGATAGTAATTCTTATCCTCATATAATAAGATTACTACCACTAAAAGATAATTATACCGCTATCATAAACATTTTTGATTACAATCCAAAATCAAAAGTTGGGGTTATGAATGTAAATATTAAAAATACAGAATCTTCAATTCTAGATTTTAATGGAGAGCAACGAAAAGTATGGAAAGTTGATACTACCACTGATATTTCTGATAACAAAATACTAACTACCTTTTTTATCGATAAACTAACCAAAAAAGTCCTAAAACAAATTACAAATAACATGATGGGGCAATTAATTATGGAACGTCAAGAACTTTAAATTAAAAAATAGCAAAATGGATACATCAAAAAATACATTAAGTATAAAAAGAACGTTTGACTCTCCTATTGATTTAGTCTGGGATTGTTATACAAATCCCGATTATATTATAAAATGGTTTAGTCCTAATGGAATGAAAACAGAAATAAAAGAGTATAATTTCAACATTGATGGTAATTGGGAATATATAATGTCAATGCAAAACGGATTGGAATTTGTAGCAGAAGGTGTTTTTACAGAAATTAAACCGAAAGAACGAATAACGCGAGAAGCGAATTTTAGACCAAAGACAGAAGGTGTTATACTAGAAACAATATTTGAAAAAGAAAAAAATAAAACAAACTTAATATTCAATGTAGTTCATCCCACCTAAGCGTATAAAATACAACAAGAAAAAACGGGGGTTTTGAACGGTTGGGATGCTGCATTGGATAGATTTTCTGAATTACTTTGGAATTTAACTTAATACAGGTAAAGTCTATTTATAATATACCTACAAACAATAAAATACTTTAATGAAAAATCTTATTTATACATTCTTAGTTCTTTCAACCATGTTACAATCCTTTAAGAAGAAGATTACAAACAAAAATATGGAAACACAAGAGATTTCGGAGTCTTCTTACTATTACAATAATGAAACAAAAGAGCAGGATAATTATTATTGTAAAGTTACCATTGGAATGGATACAGGCATTACTTCGGATTATATTATGAGTAGCAGTAATGCTATGAAAAAAGAAAGTATTCTTACATTATTTGGAGTGACATTGACTCAGGCTATGGAAGAGAAATATCAATTGAACTTTAGTTTTAGAAGAACACATAACTCTCTTAATCCCAAATTGGAAATTGGAACTTATCCCATAGTAACTCTCGATACAAATGTTGATGAAAATAATTTCTCGATTATAGAAAATGTAATTAGTGAGCGAACTTATAAAGATGCTATAATTAATAACATGCTAGAAGATATATCTGATAGTTATGTGCTAGTATCAAACCACCCGAACCAATTAAAGATTAACGATGTAATTGATTTGGGGGTTACTGAAAAAGGAACGTATTATACAACTGGGAAATACAGAGTTAAAGGAAATGTTAGTCTTTGTTTATTGAGTGTAGATACAAAAGAAAAACTTGTCGTTTCAATAGAATTTGATTTGGAACAAGAGTGGTATTTAAGTAAGTAAAGGAAACAATTTAAGAATTAAGTATCATACATATACTAAAATTAAAAATGAGTAAAATAATTTCACTTTCGTTAATAATATTCATGGCTTTTGTAGCTTATAAAAATGATAAAAAAGTAAAAGAGCCTCTTAAAAAAGAAGAACTCAAATCCATTAATCAAAAGCAAGAAGAAAAGTCCTCAAATGGTCTTCTTGAAAAATTCTCTTGGGACAAAATAAGTGAATCTAATTCTGAAATAGGAGCTTTCCCATATATCACTCCTCCAAAGAATATGATTGTCAATGAGAATGAATCCGAATCTTATGAGTTTGATAAACTCGAGTTTTTCAATGGAGCTAATTTTTTCGTACTCGATGGTAAGGTCAAAAGAATGAAAGTTGAAATGGAAGGTCAAAAACAATTTGAAAAATATTATTTTGAGAAGAGTGTTTCAGAATACTTAAAAAGTATTGGAGCGGTATTAATTTTTGATGGCCAAATGACTACTGAATTTACTTCAAAATGGGGAGAAGATCCAAATAGTATTTATGATCATATGCATGAGTTTTATTCAGGAGATGTAGTTAATTATCCGGTAAGCCTTTATTTACTTAAAACACCAAATAAAAAAATAGGATTTCAGGTTTCTTCCAGTTCTAAATCAATTGGAGTTGTTGAGCAGAAAGTTTTCGAACAAACCATTGAAAAAATAACTGCAGATAAAATGATAAACGATATAAATAGCCAAGGCTACGTTAGTTTATCTATCAATTTCGATATGGGTAAATCAAGAATAAAGGCTGAATCTTATGAAATAATCAACGAGATTTCTAAAATGCTAAAATCTAATCCTGATTTAAAAATAAGTATTGAAGGACATACAGATAATACAGGAGATGAAAATACAAATCTTAAACTCTCTAATAATAGAGCTAAATCAGTACTTATAGCTTTGTTAGATGAGGGTATTGACGAATCTCGATTAACAAGTAAAGGTTTCGGTCAAACTAAACCAATAGAAGACAATTCAACTGAAGATGATAGGGCAAAAAACCGAAGAGTGGAATTAAGAAAAATTTAGAGGAAATTAATTAAGTCTTACTATGCTATTAAACCATTTCTCAAATGTAAGTACCTTAATGGAATAAGCCTATGATTTAAGAGATAATCAAGAATTACACTCTTCGGTAATTATTAATTTAGAAAAAGGTTTTTTAAACGTAAATTGTTTAAAAACAACATATGATGAAACAAAGCATATCGTATTATCTAACACTCGGAATAATTAAACTAAAAGGAATTAAAAAAAGTTTTAGTAATGATCCTGTAGATTATAAAACCATACGAAAAGAAGATGTTTACCAACCAAAAGGTTCCTTTTTTAAAAAGTATACCACTAAACTATTTAAAGTATTAGAAAGTCTGGTTACTCAGATTGAATACAAAAGCGGTGATTCAAAAAAGCTTTTAATCTTTGTTCACGGTGGTGCCTTTATTTCTGGGCCTTCAAAGCATCATTGGGATACCGTTAAAACCTTAGCAAAGAATACTGATTTTACAATATGGTTATGTAACTACCCAAAAGCACCTGAGTTTAAAATAAGGCAAATTTCCAATAATATTGATGCTATATATAATCGAGCTTTGAAAAATTATAAAGCTGAGAATATTATTCTAATTGGAGATTCAGTAGGTGGAACTTTAGTAACTGCATTAACGCAACGATTAATTGCTAAAACTAAAGAATTACCTAAAAAATTAATTTTAGTATCTCCCGTTATGGATGCCTCAATGTCTAATACAGATATTCCTATAATTGAAAATGTAGATCCAATGCTTTCGATGAAAGGAATATTGAGTGCAAAAAAGATGTGTGCAGGTGAGGTTTCTTTAGAAGATAATATGATTTCTCCTATATATGGAAGCTTTAAAAACTTCCCAGAAACTATTCTGTTCATTTCAGAAAATGACATTATGTATCCTGATCAACTTCTAGCTATCAACAAGTTAAAAAATGAAAACATTCTACATCAGGTAATTATTGGAAAAAACATGCCTCACATATGGCCCTTTTTACCAGTTATGAAAGAAGCTAAAATAGCCTTAAATCAAATAATTAATGAGCTAAATTCCTGAAATAAATTAGGGATAAAAAAATAGTTGACTTTTGTTTACAACTTATTTCATGTTTCATTTTTAAAATTCAATCGTCATCTAATTATTAAATACATCTTTGAATAATGAAAAATATATCTTCTACACTTCGCGTTTTATATCCTATTTGGATGATAGTAGGAATGTTTGCTTTAATGTATATTCCTTCAGTTTTTATAGTTAATGAAAATTCAATTGAGACAGCAAACAATATTAGAGCAAACCAATTACTTTTTAGAATAGGAATATTTAGTAGTATTTGTACACAATTATTAGTGGTAGTTATACCTGTTTTACTTTACAAACTTTTCAAAAATATAAATGATTCTCAAGCTTTGTTTATGTTAGTTTTTAGTTTAGTCGCAGCACCTATAGCTTTATTTGGAGATGTTCACAGTTTACAAGCTCTTTCAACGGTTGAAAATCCAGAGGTTATGATGAATCACTTAGATATAAAATGGTATAGTTTGACCATAGCAACAATTTTCTGGGGGCTTTGGTTATTTCCATTGGGAAGTTTGGTTGTTCAATCTAGTTATTTTCACACTTGGATTGGATACTGTCTATATTTCGCTGGAATTGGATATATTTTGAGTGCTTTCGTAAAAATTATAAACCCGGAATTAGATATTATATTTGAAATATCAGAGATATTAACTATCGGAGAAGTAATTTTTATTCTATGGTTTGTCATTAAAGGACCTAAAATAGTTAGTGCTAGTGAGTAAATTATTCATTTATTTAAGTAAAATAAAAACATACAAAAAAAGCTTTTGATGGAAATTTCATTGACAAATTTTTTAACTTCTATTATCAAACTTTCAGAAGAAGAAATTTCACTTTTGAGTAAAAAGCTATTAAATAAACAACTTAAAAAAGGTGATACAATTTTAAACAAAGGTGATGTCTGTTCATCAGTTTATTTTATTATATGCGGAAGCTTATATGAATATTATTTAGATAATGATTTTAATATAAATGTGATAGATCTTTATTGTAATCAGGATTGGGTGCTAAATCACAAAAGCTTTGTATCTAGAAAGCCATCACAATACTCTATTGAAGCTTTTGAAGATAGTCAGGTATATGAATTAACTATAGAAGGCATCCATGAATTAATAGGAGTATCACAAAGTTTTTTGAAACTAGGTAAAATTTTAAACAAAGCAAATAATCGACTTGATTTTTTTGATAAAAATAAATCTGCGGATGAGAAATATAAATATGTTTTAAATAATAAACCAATGTTACTTCAAAAATTCCCTTTGGGAATGATAGCTTCTTATCTTAAAATTTCACCAGAAACACTAAGTCGTGTTCGTAATCGAATAAATTAATTATATTTTTTTGATTTAGGTCAAGTGAACTTTTTTACATTACCATAGATATTTGCGCTAACTTAAAATTTTAAATCAATGAAAAATAAATTTTATAAAAGTAGCGGAATCTCATTAACAATAGGTTCATTTCTTGCGATTATTACTATGATTTTGCATCCTTCGGGTGGTTCATTATCAGATATTATAAATCAATCTTCTCAAATACAAATAGCCCACTCCATTGCCATATGTTGTGTACCTTTTATGATTTTTGGTTTTTATGGCTTATCAGATAAACTTCATGGACAAATGAGGTTGTCTAAGTTAGCATTAATAATAGTGACTTTAGGGTTATTGGCTGCATTGTTGGCTGCCTTATTCAATGGTTTAATATTACCTAATTTTTTGAATAAATATTCACAGACATTAAAGCAAAACGAATCTGTTTTAAATATTATAGTAAGTTATGGTTTTACAATAAATAAAGCTCTAGATTACGTTTTTATAATAGCGCTAAGCGTTGGTATTTTAGTGTATTCATATACAATAATTAAGTTACAAGAACTATCTAGCTATATTGGTTATTTTGGAATGCTAATTTTGATCTTTTCATTAATTGGAGGTATTACTGGTTTTGCTTTTATTAGTTTAATTGGATTTAGAATCTTTGTGTTTAGTATCTCTGCATGGATTCTGTGGTCGGGACTCGCACTGATTCTTTCAAAAAATTAAATCATACGATATCCCTTACAATCACAAAGAAATAATGAGAAAAACGATAAATATTACTAACCAAAGTATTACTTTAAAAGATAAAAGGTTGTTAGGTTTTGCAGAATATGGAAATCCTAATGGTTATCCAATTATTTATTGTCATGGTTCTCAAAGCTCAAGATTAGAGATGCATTACGATCTTTCATTTGTAATTAAAAACAATTTAAAAATTATAACAATTGATAGACCAGGGCATGGATTATCAGAATTCAACCCAAATGGTTCTATCCTTAATTTTGCTAAAGATGTAAAGCAATTGATTGATTTTTTACAAATAGAGCAGTTTTCTGTGGTAGGAATGTCAGCAGGAGCACCTTTTGCATTGGGAATAAGTTATTTATATCCTGATAGGATTTATAAAGTAGCAATAATTAGTGGGTTCATTCCGCTTAATAAAGGAAGTAAAAAGTATTTATCCAAAGAAGTTAAATCATTACTTTTAATTGCCGAATTATTTCCTTTTGCATTAAAATTAGCCTTAAAAATTCAATATAAGAAAATAACAAAAAGCCCAAAATTAGCACTAGAAAGTTTTATAAAAATCATGAGTGAATCTGATAAAAAATTGTTGGAAAATGATTTAGTAATTAAATTGTTAGAAAATACATTTAAGGAGGCTTTTAGAAACGGAAGCAAAGGAGTTGCTTTTGAGATTTCTAAAATTCTAGTTAAAGATTGGAACTTTGAGCTAAGTAAAATTCAAGTACCTGTAACAATTTGGCATGGAGAAAAAGATAATAATGTTCCTGTTAAGTGGGCTGAATTATTAAAAGATGAAATTAATGAGGCTCGTTTAAAACTATATCCTCATAAAGGTCATTTACTAATTTTTGAATTCACAGAAGAAATTTTTTCAAATTTAAAACCAAGCTCTTTTATATAGGTTAGGTATTTAACTTTTTAAGCTTTGTTTTAGTGTAACTTATAATAAAGAAATGAATAAAATAATCGTGATTACAGCTTTAATTTTTATTGGTTGTAAAACTAAAACCAGAAACCATTTATATAATATAGAGGAATTACCTGGAAAAATCCCTAATGAGTTTAAAAACGAAATTGTACCAAATGGAATGATAATACACAAAGGTGTTTTCAGTCCAGACTTTGAAGAATATTATTACACATTATCTGATGAAAAGTTTCAAAATTTTGATGTTTTTGCAATTAAGTTTTTCAATGGAAAATGGTCTCAACCCGAAGAAGCTTTTTTTAACACAGAATATAATGAGCATGGTATGAGTTTTTCACCGGATGGGAAAAAAGTATATTTCAGTTCAACCAGACCGGTTACTAGTAATGGAATAAGTAATACTTGGCATATCTGGATGTCCGAAAAGATTAACGGGCAATGGAGTGAGCCAGTTTTTATAGACATTCCTAATTTGAGAAATAAGCTAGTGTCTCATCCAACAATAACATCTAACGGTGTACTCTATTTTCATTCAAGTAATTTAGATTATAGTGAAATGAATATTTACAGATCAAAGGAGTACGAAGGGAAGTTTAGTAATGCAGTAAAATTTATTCCCTCAAATAAATTAGATAATGGAGCTTGCACTCCTTATGTTAGTCCAAAAGAGGATTATCTAATTTTTGCGAGAATTGGTCATCAGTTGGATTTAATGATAAGCTTTAATGATGGTAGAGGAAATTGGTCTAATCCAAAAGAGTTAAATAAGAACATAAATATGAAAGGTCAAGGAAATCCCTACGTAACTCCGGATAATAGATTTTTATTTTTTACTGTAGGAGAACATTCAGATAATCAATGGAGAATTAAATGGGTTAATATTGAATCTGAATTAAAAATTAAAAGTTGAGAAAAATCCAAATCAATTATTGGAAAATATTGATAGTATAAATACATATCTATTTTTTTAGTTACTCAACAATTAATGGATACTGTTTTCATAGTCGAAAGCTCATTATTTGATAAATATCAAATATTTTTAATGTCCATTTGTTCATATTTGATAATATATTTATCAAATTAATTTACATGTTTAAAATATTGTTCTTTATTACTTTTTCTATTATTAATCTTCTCGCAATTGTATCTCAAAACGCTCTAAAACAAGTTAATTTTAAAACTGACAGTACTTTCTTCCTAAGTAAAATATATCATAATTAAGTTTTATAATCCTAGTAACAAAAACTAAATAGTGAATAAAATGAAGTTATGGTAAAGAAAATTAGAATTAGTTTATTGCTATTCCTAGTGCCCATTAGTATTGGATTTGCACAACAAGAAAAGGATAGCTTAATAAATAACTTATCAGAAATTAAAATAACTAAAACTACAGAAAAATCAAAAAGATATTCTATTCCTGTAGAAACAATGTTTGGTCATCGTCAGGTAAATTATTTATCAATTTTAAATATGAAGCTAGGAAATAGTGAGAGGTTTGGTTATTTCAGTGTTATTACAGTTGCTACTCCTTATAATAATACTAATCAACCTAACGAACTAATTATTTCAAATGCATTAACATATAAAATAAGCAATAAATTGTTTGCCACTATAGGTCCGCAATATCATTTTATAAAGGGTATTGTTCCTACTGCTGGATTACAGTTCCTTTCTGTAAACTCAAAATGGTTATTTGTTCTCAGCACGGGTATCGCTTTTGCAACAAATACTAGTTTTCAAAATGTTGGGATTGCCGAATTTAAACCTAGGATTTCAAAATCATTAAAACTGTATACTAGAGTTCAAGGAATTTACAATTATAAATTAAAAAATGCCATTCATGAGAGGAGTTTGCTCTATTTTCGTAGTGGAATTACTTTCAAAAAAACTAGTCTAGGTCTAGGTTTCAATATTGATTTTTATGGGTCAGGAAAAATTAGTCGAGAAAACATCGGGGTTTTTATTCATCAGATTTTATAGCTGTAAAAAAATGAAACTCAAATTGAAAATTAACAAAAAAAAATGATTTATAATTTTAAAAAGACAGACAGCTTTTTAGTCGTTTGGGTGTTGTTAACGATTTTTAGCTGCAAAAAAGCTAAAGTTTCATATTTTGATCAACACCCCCCTTCTACGATACCGAAATTATTCGCTCCATCGTTTGTCAACACTGATAATATCGAATTGAATGTGGTTTTTAATTATGATCATACGGAGATGTTCTTCTCTAGAATTGTAGATAATAGCTTTATTATTCATCATTCTGAACTTATAAATGGTAAATGGTCCGACATTGAACCGATTAAGATGTATGGAGATACTATTTTAATTTCAGTTGCCTGTGATCCTACAATTACAAAAGACGGAATGACCATGTACTTCCTCGGTGTTGATCCAAAACTTTATAATAATGACATTTCACGAGAAGAGCTTTATGCAATACCTCCAGATATTTATATGAGCAGAAAGGTGGATGGAAAATGGAGTTTAGCTTCTAAAGTAAAATTTTCTATTTCTACAGAATATATCGAAACCTATCCTGTTGTTACTGCAGAAGGGAGTTTATACTTTCGTTCCAATAGACCGAACAAAAAAGGAGGAATGCAGACATATCGTGCACAATATTTAGGGAATGGAAAATTTGAAGCACCTGTTATTATAAATGTTAAAACAGAAAACAAGGAATTAATAACATATGTTTCACCCGATGAACGTTACGCTATTACAAATGGACAAGGTAAGTTTCAAATAACATTTAATGAGAATGGAGAATGGACAAAACCTAAAGAAATATCACTAAAATACGAGAGTAATTGGCGTTATTATTGTCCTTATATGTCTTCAGATGAAAAATATTTCATCTATTCTAGAAGGTATAATACCCCAGATAAAAAAGGTTAGGCAGGAGTCGAAAAAGGAGAAGTTTATTGGGTAAATGCTGATATACTTTTCGATACAAAATAAATACCAATAGAACAATATATAATCAATAGGCGTTGAAGTGAAGAAAAAACTATCAAATATAGTTGTAAGTATTATTCAATGAAATAAAATATGAACACAAAACTATTAATGACTTCAAGTTCAATTTTCTTAATCACTATTTTCTTGTACATAGTTTTTTCTCTGTTTTTCCGCTATGATTTTATGAATAATCCTTACAAAGTAAAATGATTAAAATGAAAAAAGTATTACTAGCAATCTTATTCATAGGATTATTGATGTTTATATATGCCAGCACTGATAAAAGCCCTGATGAAAATACAATTAGCGAAAAACTTAAGAAATGGAAATCTTCCTCTAAAACTTTCAAATTTAAAAATTTCAATATTTCATATCACGATACGAATGATAGTTCAAAGGAGGTAATATTATTACTTCATGGTTATCCTTCTTCTTCTTTTGATTGGAATTTACTATGGGATGAATTAAAAAAAGAATATAGATTAGTCGCAATTGATATGTTAGGCTTTGGATTGTCTGATAAGCCGAATGATATTGACTATTCCATTTCAATTCAAACTGATATTCAAGAAGCATTTTTAAAACAATTAGGAATTAAACGATTTCATATTTTAGCTCATGATTATGGAGATAATGTTGCCCAAGAGTTGATAGCTCGATTAATTGATAATGAATTAGAATATCCTTTTAAAATTAGATCAGTTACACTACTTAACGGAGGATTATTTCCAGAAACACATCAAGCAACTGTAATTCAGACTTTATTAGGTAGTCCAATAGGAAGTTATGTTTCATCACTTATAAACAAGCCTCTTTTTGATAATAGTTTTAAGAAGGTGTTTGGAGAAAATACAAAACCTTCAAAACAAGATTTAATAGATCAGTGGTATTTAATATGCAAAAATAAAGGCAATAGGATTAATAACAAACTAGTTCATGCTATTAAAGATCGGATTGTTAATAAAGAACGTTGGGAAAATTCAATTAAATATGAGAAAATCCCGATTGTATTTATAAACGGATTACAAGATCCAGTTACTGGTAAATCAACTGTTGATAGGTATATGGCAATAGTGCCTAATCCTAACGTTATTAAATTAAAATCTATTGGTCATTTTCCCCAATTAGAATCTCCAGAATTGATAGTTAAACACGTTACTGAATTTATAAACACCATATATTAGATTCTATTCAACATTATTTATATGTTTGTCATGTTGATAATTTAGAGTTAAGCAAACATTTAAGCTTTAGAGAATATTTGAGAAATAATAAAATAGAAGGACAGTTATATGAAGAACTAAAACTTAAAATAGCAAAAAAAGCAAACCAAAATCATAAAGAATATGATGTACTCAAAGAACTCCTTGCAAAAGATTTTATTGAGGATATTATAAAAAAATCAAACAAAGAAAAGGCTTACTCCACTACTCTACCTGACAGAATTAACGTTCATATTTAATAAAATATCAGACCGAACTTGTTAAGTTTTATAGACATAGAATTTATTAAAAATTTTTCTCCGAATACTTACCTAATTGATATGCTATTAAAATAGGTATAAGTGAAAAAGGTATGTATTTTTCCAAGAGCTTGTATTCCGATAGAATTATTAATATTAGAGTCGAGACAACAATAAAGACTGTATCAAAAAATATTTTTTTCGTTTTCATTTAATAAATAGTGTAAATTAAATAGAAAATAGCCGCATACATTAATAGTAATGTGATTTCAAAAGCGTATTTATCTTTACTTTTTTTAAACATTTTATTGACTTTACTCAAAACTAGATAATTATACTTTTTTATAGTTTTTTTTTCTTCTGAATGGCTTTAAAAAATTGTTGAATGAAAAAAAGCGCTGATTTTACTCAACGCTTCACATTAAAAGTCAATTATAATTTAATAATTAACCCGTCCCCTAAATTTAAATTTCTTATTCTTT